>DALYIW010000162.1:0-18890 GCA_031970155.1 Coleofasciculaceae cyanobacterium CTOTU46601
GCTATCCCTCTCCAGGTTGCTTCGCTGAACCTGGAGTCTCACGCGAAACCGATGACAAACTCCCCCAATCCAGGCAACGAACCCGAACCAACTTCAAACGAACCCAAACAGGCTTCTAGCAGAAGACATTTAAAGAGACGACAGCAGTATCGCATGGTGCTGTTACTGACTCTCATCTTGCTGGCAGGGATGGGAGGAGGGTCAGCATGGTTATGGTTTTTTGTCCATAAGCAATTACCACCACTCGTTGAGAAAACAGTCACTAAACTTTTGAATCGTCCAATCAAGCTGGGTAAGCTGAAAAGCTTTTACCTCAATGGTTTGCAGTTTGGTGCTTCACAACTGCCCGCAACGTCTACAGATCCAGACAGAGCGACTGTAGAGTCGGTGGATGTGGCGTTTAATCCAGTGCCACTTTTGTTGCAGCGCACCCTAAATCTAGATGTTACCCTCGTTAAGCCGAAGGCATACATCGAACAGGCTCAGGATGGGAATTGGGTTAACGCCAAAATTCAGCAGTTACCGAAAGGTGCGATCGATTTCAAGCTCAAGGTGTTACGGATTCGGAATGCAGCTATTGTGCTGGTGCCGAGGGGAGCACGAGGGAATTCAAAGAAGCCAGTAGCGCTCTCTATATCCTCTGGTAAGGCTCGTTTTCTTAATAACAATAAGCTAATTTCGTTTGACTTAGGCGGTCAGTTGGTCGGTGGCGGTACGGTTCAGATTCAAGGAGAAAACCGTCCTTCAGCAGGACAGACAAACTTGGTAGTTTCAGGAAGCGATTTAAATGCGCCTGAAGTTGGTCGATTAATTCAGCTGCCGTTACTGCTGCAAGCTGGTAAGCTTGATAGCAATTTGGAAGTGAAAATAGAGCCAGAAAAGCCATTGCAGTTTTTGGGAACCGCAACTCTGGACAATGTGACGGCAAGATTACAGCAACTGCCGAAGTCATTTGCTAAAACCAATGGCCAGCTGCGTTTTAAAGGAACACAGGTTCAACTGGAGAAGGTGACAACACTTTTCGGTGAAGTACCTGCTCAAGCTGATGGGGTGGTGGATACGCAGTCGGGGCTTAATTTGTCGGCACGAACCCAACGGGTAGAACTCAAGCAGGTTTTGCAGACTTTTAATATTAAAAAGTTGCCTGTCGTAGCGTCGGGACAGTTGGAAGCCGCCCTTCAGGTAACAGGACCTCTGACTCAACCCATTGTTTCGGGTAATTTTACTACTACGAAGCCCGCTGTACTGGATCGAGTGAACTTTAGCACGATCCGTGGAGGATTTCGCGTCGTCGATTCGATAGTGACCGTTAATAACCTTCGAGCAATACCAACGGTTGGCGGTTTAGTGACGGGGAAAGGACAGGTACAACTGACTCAGAAAAGGGGCATGGTATTTGACTTTCAGGCTTCCAATGTACCAGGAGATGCGATCGCCAAATCCTATAATCTGAAACTGCCTGTTCCCATTGGCTTAGTCTCCGGCAGCACTAATATAGTTACTTCCCTAAATAACCCCCAGAACTATCGCGCTACTGGCAGCGCCAATCTTACGGTAGCAGGAGGCAGCGTCACCGCTAGTAATGTGCAAGTAGCAGGAGGGCGTTTTAGTGCACAAGTGAAGGCCTCTGGTATGCAAGTGAATCGTCTTGCCCAGGTGCCACCACAGTTACAGGGACTACTCTCTGGTAACTTTAATCTTTCCGGCAGTTTAGCCTCCTTAAGTCCTTCCACGATTCAAGGCACGGGTTCTGGTCGTTTGAATGTGGCCGGAGGTACCGCTACGGCCACTAATGTGCAACTCAATAACGGACGTTTCACTGCACAAGTGACGGCATCTGGCGTACAGGTAGAGCGTTTGGCTCAAGTGCCACCCCAGTTAAAAGGGCCACTTTCGGGTACCTTTGATGTCTCTGGAAGTTTAGCCTCTTTCAGTTCTTCCACGATTCAAGGCACTGGTTCTGGTAGCTTGAATGTAGCAGGAGGTAAGGTTACTGCTACGAATGTGCAAGTCAATAACGGGCGCTTCACGGCACAAGTCAGGGCATCCGGTGTAGAGGTAGAGCGTCTGGCTCAAGTGCCACCTCAGTTAAAAGGGCCACTATCAGGAGCCTTCAATGTCTCTGGAAGTTTAGCATCTTTGAGTCCTTCCACAATTCGAGGCACGGGTTCTGGTCGTTTAAACGTCGCCGGAGGTACCGTCACTGCCACCAATGTGCAACTCAATCAAGGTCGCTTCACGGCACAAGTCAGGGCATCTGGTGTAGAGGTGAGTCGTCTAGCTCAAGTGCCACCCCAGTTAAAAGGGCCAGTGTCTGGTAACTTTACCGTAGCTGGCGCTCTAGCTTCCTTAAGTCCTTCTACAATTAGCGGCAGTGGTTCTGGGAGTCTGAATGTAGCAGGAGGAACTGTTACTGCTACGGATGTGCAACTCAATAAGGGGCGATTCACGGCACAAGTCAGGGCATCCGGTGTAGAGGTGAGTCGTCTAGCTCAAGTGCCGCCGCAGTTAAAAGGGCCACTCTCTGGTAACTTTACCGTAGCTGGCGCTCTAGCTTCCTTGAGTCCTTCCACAATTAGCGGCAATGGTTCTGGAAGCCTGAATGTAGCAGGAGGTACGGTTACCGCCACAAAATTGCAACTCAATAATGGACGCTTCACGGCACAAGTCAGGGCATCTGGTGTAGAGGTGAGTCGTCTGGCTCAAGTGCCACCCCAGTTAAAAGGGCCACTCTCTGGGAATTTGACTCTTTCAGGAAGTCTAGCCTCCTTTAGTCCTTCTACAATTCGTGCTAGCGGTTCTGGCAACTTGAATGTAGCAGGAGGTACGGTTACCGCTACTAACATTCAACTTGACAAGGGTCGCTTTCAAGCCATCGTCGAACCCAATGGTGTTCAGTTAGCCGGGTTGGCTCAGGATTTACGAGGGCGTCTGGGTGGAAGGCTTAATGTTTCTGGTTCTCTGACGGCACTAACGCCAGCAGCTATTCAGGCTCGCGGCCAGGTGAATTTTAGTGAGGGGATTGCTTTAATTGACCGTTCCCTCACTGCATCAATTAGCTGGAATGGTCAGCAGTTGCAGATTCAACAGGCAACGGCAAATGGATTCAATGCTAGCGGTGTTGTTAATGTCAACCTGGCGAATCGGGGTTTACAGGCCATTGAGGGGTTGAATCTCAATGTTCGAGCTACAGACTTGAATCTACAACAGCTACCCGCTGCCTTGCCTGATGCTGTTAAGTTAGCAGGACGTGCAGATTTTGAGGGTCGCATTGCTGGAACACCAAAGGCTCCAAATGTCAACGGTAACTTGCGGTTGCGGAATTTTGTTGCTGGTGGTTTGAAGTTTGAACCTCTGTTAGCAGGGACTGTGAATGCCAACCCTGGACAAGGGGTGAAGTTGCAACTTAGTGGTACTAAAGATCGAATTAATGTGGCGTTGGCACCGAATTACCAGCCAACTTCATTTTTAGTGCGAACTAAGGGGGCTGTTGCTACTGGCACTCGCTCAGGACAAGAACTGCTGGTGAGTGTGCAAAACTTTCCTATTGATACGATCAAGACGTTTGCTCCAACAACTGCGATCGCGTCCCAACCCCTGTCTGGAAAGCTTTCTGGAGAGCTTGCAGTCAATCTTAATACTTATGGGGTTTCGGGAAATGTTGCGATCGCCAATCCCCTCTTTGCTTCCCTCAAAGGCGACTCCTTCACGGGTACTTTCCAATATGCGAACGGTGTTGTTGCTCTCACAGACGGTATTTTCCAACAAGGCGACAGTCAATACTTACTCTCCGGCAACATTACCCAAACCCCTAAAGGACCGCAATTCAACGCGAAACTTGATGTCGCCCAAGGAGAATTAAAAAACGTTCTCACCGCGCTGCAAATCTTCGACTTGAGGGACTTGACGCGAGGATTCTCAATCCCCGCTGTTGGCAAACTTGGGAATGTTGACATAGCACGAGTGGGTATACCAGAAGCCCCATTACAAACTCAACTAGAGCTTTTTTCAAAAATCGATGCACTCATCACTCAAGAACGTGAACAGCGTAAAGCCAACTCACCCTTACCAGACATTGCTGAAGCCAAGGGTCAATTCCAAGGTAGTGTTACTGTAGCAGGTTCCTCAGCTTCTGGCATCACTGCAAATTTTGATATCAAAGGTCAAAACTGGGAGTGGGGGGTCTATAGCGCTAAAGAAATGACTGCCCAAGGCAACTTCAAAGATGGCATTCTCACCCTGCTACCATTGCGCTTTGAATCGGATAACAGCATACTCTCCTACTCAGGCACCATAGGCGGCGACGCACAATCTGGCCAGCTACAACTGCGTCAGATTCCCATCGCCCAACTCAACGAAGCACTGAAGCTGCCGCCAGCTATTGGCTTGACTGGTTTCTTAGACGCTACCGCCACCCTCTCAGGTAGCATTAAAAATCCTCAAGCTAGAGGTGAAGTGAGCTTAACTAATGCCACGATTAATCAAACACCTGTCCAGTCAGCGTTTGGCAGCTTCAGCTACAACAATGCCCGCCTCAGTTTTGGCAGCAATGTTCTGATTGCAAAAACTGAACCCATAAACATTGACGGTAGCATCCCCTTCAAGCTACCTTTTGCCGACGTAGAACCGACAAACAACCAACTCAGCCTCAATATTGATGTTCAAAACGAGGGACTAACTTTCTTGAACCTGCTTTCCGGTGGTCAAGTTAGCTGGGTTAATGGCGCGGGAGATGTAAAGGTGAAAGTTTCTGGAACCTATGACCAGAAGGCAAAAAGACCTGCACAACTCGTGGCTGAAGGAATCGCAACTGTAGACAATGCCACTATACAAGCCCGTGTCCTCCCCGACCCGTTAACTAATGTCACAGGTAAAATATTGTTCGACTTTGACCGTATTCTGGTCGAAGGAGTAAATGGTCGGTACGGCGGTGGTTTCATAACAGCAGCAGGAACTATCCCAATTTCCCAGCCCATATCCCAAGACAATCCACTAACTGTGAACATTGGTGAGTTAGCGATCGATCTTCAAGGACTTTATCGCGGTAATGTCCAAGGTAACGTTATCCTCACTGGTACTGCTCTAACACCTAAAATTGGAGGTCAGGTCAACCTGTTTGATGGTCAGGTATCGCTACAAGAGCGAACTCCTACTACCGCTGCTAGTACTACGAATACCACTGCTGCTAGTACTGCTAATGCCACCACAGCTAGTACTACTAATACCACCGCAGCTACTACTAATACTAAGGGTGAAAACGGTTCTAGCAGCCCCATCGGGTTCAATGACTTAAAGTTAACTCTAGGCCCTGGAATCCAACTCACGCGACCCCCCATTGCACAGTTTCTCGCCGATGGGACACTGACTATTAATGGCTCTTTAGATAACCTTAGACCACAGGGAACTATTCGCGTTGAGCGCGGTCAGGTGAATCTGTTTACAACCCAGTTTCGCCTTGATAGGAGTTACGAAAACACAGCTGTATTTACTCCCAATCGAGGACTCGACCCAGTTTTAGATGTGCGGCTGCAAGCATCAGTCACAGAATCAACTCAACGGCGACTTCCCACTGACCCCCTATCTGCGGAGATTAGCGATGCCCCAACTCCCTTTTTTGGTACCGTGCAAACTGTTCGCATTCAAGCAAAGGTACAAGGACCCGTAGAGGAACTACTTGAAGCTGAAAGCCTGGAACTGACAAGCAATCCTCCGCGCAGCAAAACGGAAATTGTTGCTCTGTTGGGCGGTAGTTTTGTAGAGACCTTGGGGGGAGCAGATAGTACACTTGGGTTGGTGAACCTAGCGGGGTCAGCATTGCTAGGTAATGTGCAAAATGTTATCGGTGACGCTTTGGGATTGAGTGAGTTTCGGGTGTTCCCCACAATTATTACTGGCAGCAGCAACAACAGACGCCAGCAGCGAAGTTCTTCTCTAGGATTAAGTGCCGAGGCTGGGGTGGATATCAGCCGTAATTTCGCGGTTTCTGTATTAAAGGAGTTGACTACTGATGATCCTTTCCAGTACAGCTTAAGATATCGGCTCAACGACAAGACTCTATTACGGGGTTTCACAGATTTCTCTGGCAATAGTGGAGCAATTGTTGAGTATGAAACGCGGTTTTAGAGGATACGGGTAATGGGTAATAGGGAAACTGTTATACATGCCTGATACTAAAGAAGATATGTCTACTTCCTTCTTACGAAAGTTTGTTCCATCTTACCGATTTATTCCTATAGAAGAATCCACAATAGACATAAGTCATGTACTTCAAACAGAACTGAATGATACCTCGATCAAAGTTCTCAATTGGAACATTGCTAAAAAAAATCATGATAAGAAATGGGTGAGAGATTTTTTAAAGATTCTGGAGCAATATCACCCAGATATTATCTTTTTGCAAGAGTTTAGACTAAACGTACATGATGTCAAAAGTGCGATGGGATTGACGGAAATGAGTTGGAGTTTTGCTCCTAATTTTATAGATGCTTATCATCAGACTTATTCAGGAATTTTGACGGCGACTAAAATCAGTGCGATCGCTAAAAAATCAATCATCACTAAACATCATGAGCCGTTTGTCAAAACTCCCAAAGTTTCACTACTTACTGAGTATCCCCTATCCAACAAAACAGAGACTCTCCTAGGTATCAATAGTCATCTCATCAATTTTGTGGATTTAAATAAATTCAAAACACAATTACATGAATTAGAGGTGGCGCTATCTAAACATCGGGGGCCGATTATATTTTCAGGAGACTTCAATACCTGGAACCGAAAAAGAGCAGCTATCCTTGAATTAATGGCAACGCGATTAGGATTAACTTCAGTAACTTTTGCACCTCAGGAAAGCAAGAAAATTAAACGCTTTTTGCTATCTCCTCCCCTAGACTATATTTTTTACCGAGGACTGAGTGAAAAAAAATCTAGTGCTAAAGTGCTAGACCACATTTCTTCATCCGATCACAAGCCACTTCTGGCAGAATTTTCTTATACTATTACCAAATAAAAATTAAGATGCTTGTAGATGGTGGCATCCTAGCCATTTTTAGTGCAGCTACAGTTGTTGTTCATGCCTTGGGGATTTTGAATGCTGCCCATGCAGTAATGAATGTGCGTTCTTCTCAAGGCGCGATCGCATGGGGAATTTCTTTGGTTACCTTTCCCTGGCTAGCCATCCCATTGTACTGGATTCTAGGGAGAAACAAATTTCATGGATATGCTGAAGCTTTGCGTTTAGCTTTCCGCCAACACGATCAGTTAGTTCGTGAGGCATATAGTGAAATCATAGAATTTAAGGTGGCGCTACCAGAAAAGTTAGCGCAGCTGCAACCCTTAGCTGAAGACTTTACAGGAATCCCCTTTACATCAGGCAATGCAGCCGAATTGTTGATTAACGGGCAGCAAACTTATGCTGTGATGTTGAAAGCGATCGCATCAGCCACTCATTATATTTTGCTGCAATCCTACATCGTCAACGATGACCAGGCAGGTAAGGAATTTAAAACAGCCTTAATTACAAAAGCAAGGCAAGGAGTATCCATCTACTTTCTCTATGATGAAATTGGTTCAAATCATCTGTCTCGTTCTTATACCAAGTCTCTACAAAAAAATAGAATTCAAGTCAGTGCCTTCAATACCACAAAAGGCAGAGGAAATCGTTTTCAGATCAATTTCCGAAACCATCGAAAAATTTTAGTGGTGGATGGTGAAATAGCATTTTTGGGTGGTTTGAATATTGGTGACGAATACCTGGGAAAAAACCGCCGCTTGAGTCCATGGCGCGACACTCATATGGTAATGCAAGGTCCGACGGTACAATGTCTGCAACGCTCATTTCTTCAAGATTGGTACTGGGCAACGGGACAAGTTCTCGAAGTGAACTGGGATGTAAAAGCTAATGGGGAAAAAAACCAAACTGCATTGGTGCTGCCTACGGGACCTGCGGATCAGTTACCCGCGTGTAATCTATTTTTTGTAAATGCGATCGCACAAGCCCAAACTCGCCTCTGGATTGCCACTCCTTACTTTGTGCCAGATGAGTCAACCCTGACAGCCTTAAAATTGGCAGTGATGCGTGGTGTAGACGTGCGAATTATCCTACCAAATCGACCCGATCATTTGTTTGTCTATCTATGTTCTTTCTCGTACTACAGCGAGATGCAGTCGGTTGGTATTAAGCTGTATCGCTACAAACATGGGTTCATGCACCAGAAAGTCATCCTCATCGATAAAGAGATTGCAGGGGTAGGAACAGTTAATCTAGATAATCGCTCGTTTTTCCTCAACTTTGAAGTGATGGGCTTTGTTGCCGATTTGCGCTTTGTGGAAAGTGTAGACAGGATGTTACAAGATGACTTGGCTGCTGCGATCGCGATCGATCTATCTGAATATGATAGAAAGCCTCTCTGGTTCAAGTTAGCGGTGAGAGTATCTCGATTGCTGTCTCCGTTACTCTAAATTGACGGGAACAAACTTCCCTAAAGCCTGTCACCGAAGAAGTGAGGGGGAGAGGGGGAGACTCCTCCGTACTCAGACACTTGAAAACCGCTATATATAGTGACATAGAGGATAGGATGATGCTTACAAAAATCTTAACCACTACAACACTGCTAGCTGCGCTTCTAGCCACACCAGTTGCTTCTCAAACTCGTTCTGGAAGGATTGAAGGTTCACTTTCCTTTCCAAGTAATTACATACCGGCTTTAAAAGTTTGTGCTAAAAATATCAGGAACAACTCTCTAAGCTGTATCCAAACTAAGCAAAATCAAAAGCAATATAAGATAGAGGTTCAACCCGGAACTTATCATGTTTATGCCACTGTCACGATTGCTGGACAGAAGGATACTGCCTATTACTCTAGAGCAGTTACCTGCGGTTTAAGATATGGATGTAATGACCACAGACCTATAGCTGTAACAGTTAGAGCGGGTCAAGTCGCCAAAGGTATCAATCCTCAAGATTGGTACGATAAATAGTAGTTTACTCTTGTAATTGCTCTCTTACCCAATTTCTAAAAGCTTTGATTGTGGCATTTCTTCCAACAGTTTTACTTTGTTCTAGATACTGAGGTATTACCTCAACAAGGGGAAAACTAGGAAAGTTTGCACTGACGTCGGCTTCCACATATTTTTCCTCTCGGAGAACGCTGATTTTTAGTACGCGGCCATTATATCTCCAAACTTCATGAACTTTTAAAGCTTGGTAGCTGCTCAAACTGGTAGTTGAGGTGTTATCAATCTCAATCGCTAAGTCGGGGGGTGGGTCGTCAGTTAAATCTATTCTATCTTTAGCTCTAATAGCGACGGCATTCTGGATATAAAAACACTCATCAGGCTCTACACCACTCTCCATATCTTCTCTCTTAAAGGTAGTAGAACCTAAGGGTTCACAGTCAATATCAAGTTCTTCGAGTAGCACCTTAACTAAATCGCCAAGTATTGATTTAGCTCGTTCATGCTTTGGCAATGGCATTCTGATTTCTAACGTTCCCTTGTTATAGGAAAGTCTAGCCGCATAACCTTCTCCCATCTCATCTAAAATAGCTTCATACATCTGCCAACTAATATCTTTGAGTTGGACTGTGTTTCCTGGTAGTACAGTTAGCTGTTTGAGTTCAAATAAAGTTTGCTGCATTTCAATTTCGCTAACGTGTTTCTCTCAAATCTTCTTCAATTCTCCAACGCTGCCAAAACTGAAACCCCTTATTTTCAGCTTTAAGCGCTCATTTTAATCACTACTCTCTCTTAATTCATCTATAAAGCTTTCGCTTATTGTATAAAGAGAAACTATATTTTCTGAGGGCAAAAAAACATAGCCATCTCCGAACAAACTGGCAATGTACAAAAGTATTCCATCACTCGAAATTTTCAGTATATTCCACGTCTTAGTTCTTCCTTTTCCCTTGAAGTAGTAGCTTTGCTCTAATCTGAACAAAATTTCAGGGAGTTCTCTTAATTCTATAGAGAACGAGTAATTTTCTATAGCATCACTAAAAATCATACCTAATTGTTTAAGGTATCCAGTTGTCTCGGCTAAATCATCATCTTCAACAACGAAAAAATTTCCAATGATTGTTACGCTCATTACAGTCTATTTTTCTATCTGCTACAACTGTGTAAGACAAACTCGTAGTAAAATCTTGAGGGCGACGAGCAGCTGGCAACATATCCTAAAGATAGCCAGCATCGCGATTATTGGGCGGCATAGATGACCTGCTTTGTGGTTAGTATCTCATAGCGCCGGAAGGGATTTCGTAAACAATCCTTTTGTACCAGATCGACCTCGCGCCTAAACAATTTCTCAAGTTCTTCTTTCATTGTAATAATATCCCACAGACTCCATTTGGCATCTGGAGCGAAACTTACTAATACATCTACATCACTATCTGGGCGAAAATCATCTCGTAATATAGAGCCAAATAGGGCAAATTCAGTGATTTTCCAGCGATCGCAAAAAGATGCGATCGCCTCCTGTGACACCTCAATTTTTGGACTAATTGTAGTCATTTAAACCGTCACTCCTTCCAGTTCCTCATCCGTTAACTCATACAATTCGCGCAACTTCTCCAACTTCTCTTCACTGGGTTGCCAGAAACCTCGACCATTTGCCTCTAACATCCTGCCCACAATATTACGAAACGCTTCCGGATTCGCCTCTCGCAACTTCTCGGCCATCTCTGCATCTAAAGCATAAGTATCAGCAGCTTGGTCATACACCCAGGAATCGGTAAAATCAGCCGTACCTCCCCAACCAATCAACGCTGTCATCCGTTGCGAGATTTCATAAGCACCACCAGAACCTTGATTAGCCATTGCATCCGCCCACTTGGGGTTCAGTAACTTCGTGCGATACTCCAGACGCAGCAAGTCTTCCAGATTGCGAGGTGTCGTGTCTTTCGAGAAGCTTTCCACAAAACAGGCGTTTACCTTTTTGCCCCGTTGTTTTTCTGCTGCTCGCTTCAAACCACCCGTATTGGCGTAGTATTCTTGGATGTCGGTAAGTCCATACTCAACTGAATCAATTTCCTGGACAATGCGACTGGTAGTTTGCAATAGCTGGGTGAGGATTTCGGGACGGGCTTGTCCTTTATCTTGTCTACCGTAACTGAAAGCGTTGCGTCCTTGCCAAGTCTTCCCCAACTCATCCCCCGATTCCCAGTTGCTATCCACAACTTGGTCATTCACCAACGAACCAAAATCTCCAGCTGGGTTAGAAAACAACCGCGCAGAGGTATTTTCTACTCCTTGCGATCGCAACGCTAAAGCATGTTTGCGAATAAAATTCTGATCTTGGGGTTCCTCTGCCTCAGCTGCGCGTCGGAACAAGTCATCGAGCAATTCAATAATATTGACAAAGCTATCCCGGAAGATACCAGATAGATTCGCCAGCACATCAATGCGAGGATGCCCAACCTCTGACAAGGGTTTCAACTCATAACGCACAATTCGCCCTGTACCTTCTTTCACAGGTTCAGCACCCACTAATTCCAGCAAAATACCGAGGGATTCACCTTTAGTTTTAATGGCATCGAGTCCCCACAGCATTACCGCCACAGTTTCAGGATACTCACCATGTTCCTTGAGGTGCTGGGCGATAATTTTTTGTGCAATTTCTCGCCCCCGTTCATAAGCTGCGGGTGACGGCATCCGATAGGGGTCTAAAGCATGAATATTCCGCCCTGTGGGCAATACACCAAGACCATCTCGCAACAAATCGCCCCCCGGTGCTGGTGGAATATACTCACCATTTAAGCCTCGCAACAAGTTAGTCAATTCATCACTAGTTTGCGCCAATAGATTGCTGATTTGCAGGGCTTCCTCTAATTTAGGGGTAGTGCCGTTGAGGTCAAATTGCTTGTGGATGCTAGTGCTGTCTTTCCCAGACGCAACTGCACTAACTACCTCTTGTGACAACTCCTCTCCAAAGTAAGCCTGAAGATAAGAGGTCAATTGTTCTGAATCAGGTGCCTTACCGAGAGTGTGCAACCCCGATGAAAATAGGCGCTGTTCCACCACTTGCAAGTATTCGTACAACTTGACCAAATAGTCGTTGAAAGCATGACCACTGAACATCCGGACATTCTCCGGAGTAAAGGAAATGCCTAATTTCTTGGCATCCTCAAATGGACAATCTGCATCTAACCCGGTGTCTACAATCTTCTTGCAGATAGCTTCCTTGAGGGCATGATTTTTTTCTGGGTCTTCTCGATATTCCGAGATTAAATCCCGCAGTGCCATTAATTCCTTATACAAACCAGCACGACCATAGGGCGGTACGTTATGGGAAATTAGGACACCATAGCCCCGACGTTTTGCCAGCATCGACTCCGAGGGATTATTTGCTGCATATATATATAGATGGGGCAAATTTCCTAGGAGAATATCCGGCCAAGAATAGCCAGTGTTACCGAGAGGAGAACCGGGCAACCATTCGACTGTACCATGCATCCCAAAGTGAACTACGGCGTCAGCTTGAAAGTCGTTTTGCAGCCATTTATAAAAGGCGGCGTATTGAGGATGAGGCGTTAAGTCTCGTTCAAACATCAAGCGCATTGGGTCGCCAGCGATGCCGAGGGGAGGTTGTACGCCAATCCAGATATTACCTAGTTGCACCCCGCCAATTTGGAATTCGTCACCGTAGGTTTTGATGCCTGTGTCGGTGAGAGATTTCCATTGTTTCTCGATGCGAGTGGTTAGGAGGTAGCCTAGCCATTTTTCTAGGGTTTTGGTGTTAACTGTTGTTTGTTGTTGGTTGTTTGTTGTTTGTTGTTTGTTGAGAATTTCGTCGGCTTCTTTGACGTGGCGGATTAGGTCTTCGCCGTCTTTGGGTATTTCTCCCAGGTTGTAGCCTTGGTCTTGCAGGGCTTGGAGGAATTTGAGGAGCGATCGCGGTACATTCAATAATGCTGCTGTTCCCGTCGCCCCGTATCCAGGCGGGAATCCGTAGAGAATAATTGCAATTTTTCTTTCCGATGGTGGTGTCTTTCTGAGGGCAATCCAGCGCTTGAGGCGTCCAGTTAGTCGCTTCACTCGTTCTGGAATTAGATAAATGTCTTCTCCTACCAACCCACCGAGGGGTACAGGGTCGATCGCTCCATCTAGTTCGGGTAATGCATATAATACGACACTTTGCAAGCCCCCAACACCTTGCCGCGTCCAGGAGTGAATATCCTGAATCAGTAGCGGTGCGGCAACAGTATAGGGCACATTCTTAGCCGTGAGGATTCGCTGGGCAACTTCTACCTGACGCCCCGCTTCCATCGAACCAGCTGGCCCGCCCACCAAGGGAAAGCCAATGGTAGAGACAATTGCATCCACTTCCACCGCTTCGCGAGATAGAGAGGGAGTTTCAACGTTACCCAGCTCGCGTTGAGCAGTTTCATGAGCAGATGTCATCCAATCCCGCACAGCCACATGCCCTTCAACGCCATTAATAAAGATGGGCAAGGGGGTTAATCCAGCTTTCTCAAAGTGGCGAATTAGCTGAGGAATGTAAGGTTGTTTGGTGACAACATGCTTTCGATACAGCAAGATTCCGACAACTGGAGAGTTTTGAGTTTTAAATCCTGACTCCTGACTCCTGACTCCTGACTCCTGACTCCTAACTCCTGACTCCTGACTTCTGCTTTGATACCATTCCAGATATTGTCGAGGCGATTCAAAGTACCCTTCATAATCGGGATGCAATAGTCCCATGTTGGGCGTTTCTACTGGCGGCGGAATCTCTCCTACTTTGAGTTCTAGGTATTTTTCGGCTAGTATCCAGAACATTGACGCGACATTATCTGTACCGCCAGCATTCCAGTAACCGTAGATAATTAGCCAGTTGCGTAAGTCTTGGACTTTTTTAGCAGGAATGTATTTCAGCAGCTTGGGGCCAGTTTTCAAGAAGCTGATATAACCAGCTAGTTTGTCTTCTTCTCGTCCATTGCTGAATTTGTCGAGGATGAATTTAATGGGTTTGGGCATTCCTTTGGGCTTATCCCCAATTTTGAAGTCACCTAGCTGGGTGAGACTCATTAATTCCAGGGCTGACTCGAAGACTAAGCGAATGGGGATGGAAGAAGTGCGATCGCGTAACCACTGCACTTGGTCATAATCAAATATCAGACTGCCGAAGAAGACATCAGCGTCTTGGAGGGCTTCGGCTACGGCGTCGGGTTCGGTGGTGAGGGCGCGATCGCTAAATACTCGAATATCCAATTCAGGACAGCGCTGCTGGGCCTGATGAGCTGCTTTGCGGTACAAATCAGCATTGAACGATTCAAACCCAGCAATCAAAACAATACGTTTCATGCTTCAAGACCGAAAAACTCTCTCTATCTCGATCTTAAGGGTACTGTCCTACCAAGTTGCGTTCATACATAGTACTTTCTCTCCCCCTTATCTCCCTTGTCCCCCTTGTCCCCCTTATCTCCCTTATTTTTGACTCCAGTGCGAAAAGTTGGGTTGACAGGCGCAGTAACAAGAATGAACCTTCTACTTCAGGTGAATTCTATGCGACATCAAAACTTCTTCCTCGTTCTTCTCACTTTCTCTGCTGTAGTAGGTATCGCCTCAATTTATCCAAAATCTCAATTTTCAGCACTAATAGATATTAAAAAAGCTGCGGCGCTATCAGCCTGCCAAACCTTCCAAGGAGACACTCCCTCTGAGGAAAAGATCATGCTGAAAGAGCGACCCTTGGTTAGCATAGCTACTTATTTGGCTGCGGTAGGACAGAATGACCAAGCCTTACAGGTGGTGGATATGATGAAGATTTGCGGTTTCAGAGACATAGCGTTAGGTGAAATAGTCAGCAGTTTGACAAAGAAGGGACAAATCGATCAAGCAATGCAGCTATTCAACTCAATCCGACGTAATGACGAAAAAGGCATGGCTTTGGCTCAAGTAGCTAAGAATTTGGTGAGTGTGGGACAATATGACCAAGCTATCAAGCTGGTAAATAATACCTTCAAAATTGAATATGAACCATTACGGGTGCTAGGTACGTTAGCCAAAAGTTTGGCTCAAGCTGGACAAATTGACAAAGCCTTACAAGTGGCAAATACAACTCAACTTAGTGAGCATAAACCTTCTGTATTGTCCGACATCGTTAAAAGTTTGGCTGAGGCTGGGAACTACGAAGAAGCCCTGCGAATAGCAGATACCGATGAGGTGAAAACTCACAAGCAAGAGGCATTGGTTAACATCGCTTACCAGTTAGCTTCATCGGTAAAAATTGACCTGGCTTTGCAAGTGGCAAATCGGCTTGATGGCTTCTATAAAGCTAGTGTATTGGGTGCGATCGCCAGCAACTTAGCAAAAACGGGACAGTTTAACCAAGCCATACGGCTAGTAGAAACTATCAAGAATGACCCTCTCAAAGCTTTAGCGTTGGCTCGCCTCGCCGAGAATTTGACTGAGGCGAACCAGTTAGAGCAAGTTTTGCAGGTTGCAAAGAAGATTGAATATGGCTCTATGGAAAAAGAGTCTCTGATGTCTAGTCTTGCTTTCAGTTTTGCTAGAGTCGGAGAATTTGACCGTGCTTTGCAACTAGCTTCTATCAGTAAGCGTTCCCAGACTAAAGCTGAGATTTTGCACAGCATCGCTCGCAGTTTGGCTCAAGCTGGGCAATATGACCGCGCTAAAAAGGTGGCTTCTACCTTGGACTTTAATAAAGATCTGGCGTTAGTTGATATAGCCGCCAGTTTAGCTGAGGCTGGAAAAATTGCAGATGCCGTGCAGATAGTTTCTAACCTTGATGAGCGTGGTATGTTTCCCGATCAACGGTTTTCTGATGCCGTGATGGTGTTGATCAAGCAACGAAAGTATGAGCCAGCCTTACGGATGGCAAACACGATCAGGGATGAGAGTCAAAAAGCCTGGACATTGGCGTGGCTAGCGAACGAGTTGATAAAAGTGGGACAAACAGAATTAGCTTCTCGAGCCATCAAACCAGCCCTTGAGATTGTTGGATTTAAGCCAATCGTGCGCCCGTGAGGATGTCTAGATGGCACTCAACTGGGAACCGCTATATTTGCAAAAACGGGATGCTCCCACAGGACTTACGCAAATTGCTGATTTAAACGCTACTGCTAGTAGTAGGGTGGGCACTGCCCACCCTACATGTAGAGGTTCTGCGTAAGTCCTGTCCCAGTTGAAGCGATCGCGTACAGGGTATTTTAGCTCTACAGCTAGTGAAGTAGATTGCTGCTAGTGCCTTGCTCCCTCAATAACACAATAACACCGCATTTATACGGAAGACTATTCAAGTTTCCCGTACCGTAAATTTTCGGTTTTTATGAAATTTTTTTTCCGGTATTAAATAAATTAAGAGTGAAGTTAAATTAAGAGAGAAGTCAAATACAACAGTGACTACCAAAAAACAAGCCATCGAATTTGCCAAGCAGTTCAACTGGACTGCTAAAGATGCTGAAAGAGCATTTGCTGATTTGAATATCAAAGAAGCTGACGAGCAAGCTTTATTGCTAGCACTAATCAAGTTTGCTGGCCCTGAATTAGCCGAGCGTCAGCGGTTGCAAGGGGCACAAAAAGCCCAAGTCACTAAAAAAGTGAAATATATCAAAGAGATTGAAATTGATTTTGCTAACAAAGTTAGCGAATATGAAGAGAAACTAGAACAGGAACGGAGTACATTTGTCAAGATAATTAGCGTATTTTACAAAATTGCTAAGCCTTTCGGACTTGAAGACCCCTGGATTGAAGCACTGCTAGCCAAATATGAGGAATACCAGGATGCAGCCTAACAAACTGAAAAAAATGAGTACTGAAAAGTTGACTACCCGCAAACAGTTACAAGGATACGGCACAACTCGCTACCAAGCTGAAGTAATTACTAAAAATATTACTTCGCAAGCCTTGCAAGGTAGAACCTATACTTACGCTGTAAGTGATGTAATCGTCTCCATTAGAGACTATGTGCAGCGCCCTCGTATTAAACCAGCAACTCGTCGAACTCTAGAAGCGGTTTTGCCAGCGCTGCTAGAGCGATTGAACAACGTTGTCGAAGTTCCTTTTAGTAGTGTCAAATCTCCCGAAATTAATAAACTAGTAAGGCAGCTAACTCAAGCTATGTCTGATACTGATAGCGCTTTGGCTGAACTTAAAGCTACTGCTGCCACTATCAAAGCTAAGCACGATATTTAGCTTCTATCTCTTGTCGAAGAACAAGCAACTACAACAAACAGCTATAGCAATGATTCATTCTCCTTTTAAGGAACTTGTTAAAAACTTATTTGAAGCAACTAAGCAAGTTGATACTGCACTAGGCGAACTAAAGGAAGTTTCTACTAAAATTAATGCCAAATACGATCCGCGCTCGGAATTCATTCGCTGGCGCGACTCTAAAGACGGGCAGTTTTGGAAGCAGAAACAATACCAGATTCAAAGTAAGCGTTGTGCTAGTTGTCAGAAACGAATTCAACTAAAAGGTTCTCATATTGACCATGTAGAACCACTGTCACTTTATCCTCATTTAGCTCTAGAAACTAAAAATCTGCGACTTACTTGCCCAGACTGCAATATATCTAAAGGCAATAAATAGGACTTACGAAATCACACCACGTATTGTAGGGGCGAACGGCCGTTCGCCCCTACAAATGGCGGTTCAATAGGAAATTTGCGTAAGTCCTGATAAAGTTATTTGAGCGCTGCCCTGAGTTCTACCAACTTATCTGGCACTGCGCTCAAACCATGCCCTACTCAGACTTTTATCAAGCTTGGCACGGATATTTAACTACCGACTCAACTACTCCATATAAAGAGTCATTTCTTGCTTAGCATGAATATTTTTCAGGTGTTTCTTCACCGTATCCAGGCTAATGCATAGTTCGGCGGCAATGTCTTTGCGGCTGTAGTTAGCTCGACGCAGTAACCAGACTTCGGCTTCGCGGCGAGTGAGTCTATATTTATCAACTTCTGCGATCGCTAAATTTTGGGTAGACTGATATCGATCTTCTAGTATCACTAACAGGTAAGGAGTACCAACAGTACTTATCTTGAGCCATCGAACTCGAACAAGCTACTTGCTGAATCAGGATACAAGTTGCGTCGTCCTGCGGCAGATTATTTGCGGGATGGTGTTTATGAACTGAGAGTAAAGCATCGGATATTCCTCGTTAATGGGCTTGAGCCATCCAGACGAGATTGCCAAGAATGTCTTCAACTGGCGGCAAGGGATAGACTGCCAAATCAATGAACACACTCATGCCTTCCAGCTTGAGGAATTGCCACTGATTGCCATTACTGATACTGCCATAGATAGTCCCAATAGGTTGTCCTTGTGCCTCATTAAAGCGTTGAGCAGCAACCATTTCGGCAATACACTGCCCAAAGCCCAGTTTGAGGTCAGTCTTTTTGGCTTCCACGACTATCACCGCTGGTGCTTCAATTTCCAACACTTCTAGAGAACGAGTCAACAGGAAATCGCACACACCATTAAGACCAATCGATTCGTCAACATTGAATTCCTCACCAGAGAAGAGACTAATTTGGCGAGCGAGCGCTCTCCTGACATCGATTAATACCGGATAGATAATTCCTTCCGAACGGGCTTTCTCACTGCCAGAGGTAGCCACAATCGGCAACGTTTCCTGTAAGTAGTCTTTAAGAGTCGGCGAGGGGGCAACGGGAGGGGTTGGAGGCAAGAAGCGATCGCCTTCAATGATAGTCAGTTTGAAGGCAGCTTTAGCTTGAGCGATGCTTTTGAATTGGCTATAGGGCATAGTAAGTAGCTCGGCATTGTAGCTCTTGGCAGAATGCTAGCGTGCGTGGGGCTGTCTTGGACGACTTCAATTTCTTCAACGGATATTAAACTACCGACTCAACTACTCTATGTAAAGAGAAGCTTCTTGCTTGGCATGAATATTTTTCAGGTGTTTCTTCACCGTA
>DALYIW010000163.1:0-18880 GCA_031970155.1 Coleofasciculaceae cyanobacterium CTOTU46601
TTTGTTGTTTGTTGTTTGTTGTTTGTTGTTTGTTGTTTGTTGTTTGTTGTTTGTATTTTTTTACAAACCACCAATAACTCAGTAACAACTTTTGTATTTTTTTACAAACAACTAACAACCAACCACCAACAACTGTTGTACTTTTTTACAAACAACCAACAACCAACCACCAACAACTCTTCCTTAATCAACCGCAGCTGGAGCGTTTGGAACCTCAGTAGCTTTCGGAGCAGCGGGTACTTGAGTCTGAGTTGGGGCTGTTGGAGCATCAGAAGCTTTTGGTTGAGCGGATGCTTTGGGAGCCGCCTCTGGGGTGCTGTTCTGAGAGTTAGACGGAGAACTCGTGGGTGTTGGGGTGGGAGTATCGCCTGCTAGCTGTTTGATTTGGTCTTTGTACTGAGCGGGTGCTAGGGAAACAGCTGTGGTAAACAGGGGTTTTGCTTCTACAGGTCTACCTTGTTCTTTGAGAACCAATGCCTTAGCCAGCACAGGTCGAAAATCTTGTTTGTTAGTCTTGATGGACTCATCATAAATGGCGATCGCTTCAGAATAACGCTTCTGGTTGGCGTAAACCTGACCCAACAACAGCTGCACCGAGATAACATCCACAGTCCCTGGCTTGATATCATTAATCGGCGTTGCCGTTTTTAAAGTATCTTGTAGCAGCCCAATGGCTCGCTCTGGCTGGTCTTGTTGTAGCAGTAAACTTACCAGTCCTTGCAAAGCATTCATATTTCCTGGCTTTGAGGACAGGATTGTACGATAAGTTTGAGCAGCTCCTTCGCGATCGCCAACTTGTTGCTTTGCCTGAGCCAGCAAAACCGCATAATCAGTTTGCTCTGGGTTCAGCTTGGCTATCTGTTCTAAGGGAGTGATTGCCCCTTTAATGTCCCCCAGTTTCAGCCGTACCTCCAACAGTCCTCGCAAGGCTGTTGTATTCTGTGGCTCTCGCTGCAAAACCGCTTCATAACCTTTAGCCTGATCTTGCAGATCTACTTGTTTTTCCGAGGAAATCGTCGGCGTTGCGGCAGCCCCCGCCGAAGGCTGATTCTCTTTGAGGAAGGTTCCCAACAAAGGAATCATCGAAAAACCCACAAACGCCAGCAAGGCAAGCACCAAAACCAAATTTATCCACAGACTGCGCTTTTGAGACACAAAACTTTCTTGAACTCTATATGACATTATCAACTCACTTAGGGGGCGTCTAAAAACTACTTCTTCATTTTTTGTAGGGTTTGGGCTTCTAAGCGATAGACCGATTGCTGTAGGAAGAAAGCCCATAGCCATAGAGCCTATAGGTTACACAAGAATGCCACTGGTGTTCAGGAAGATGAGAGAACAGGGCAAGATGAGGCAGTCAACCGTCAACCGTCAACCTGAAATTTTCTGTACTTTAGTCGAGGGACGAGCTTAAGTACGCCTCATTATAGATTTTCCATTGCTCCAAACGCGAACCATGCCAGAATATTGACAGCATTGAGCCTGGATTTATTTGGGTGCAAGCTTTGCTGAATTAAAGATTCTATAAACTTTGCGGATATACCAGTCATCTCACTGCATTTTGTACAATGGGCAGACTGATACCAAGCTGCCTCTACTTCCAGCTGTTTACTGGCAAAACTCTAAAGGCACTGTTTTTTGGAGGTTCACCGAACAGCTGGATAGTGTTGAAAAAACAACGCTTTTGACGTCAGTTCAAATCCCATGAGGGAATGTGTCTCCGCCGCTAGGAGGTTATGAGGTTATATGAATCCTTCTGTGAATCGGTCTCCCGAATCACCCGAGTCTTCTGGCGCTCAGCCGCCGAAGGCTCCCAGTGTGCAAAACCAGCACCCAGAATCGCCAACCGACGATTCTTCAAATGCTATCAACTTAGCTGATACAGCTGATTCGACTGAGAAAACGCCTGTAGATATTCAGCGACAGCAACCGATTCCCCCACCCAGTGAACCCAGGCAGTTCCGAGCGATCGGACTGATACGAGGGCAATACATGCCTTCGGCAGAGCAATTGACCAGGGGCACCCTACTGGCGGCGGATGGAACATTGATTGATGCAGTGCTACTGGGTCGGGTGATGAGCTTAGTAAAAAATCACTTGAGCCTAGACCAACCCCACCTTTGGGTTGTTTATCCCCGGTCAAGACAAGAAGATGGTAACTTACACGTCCAAATTGTGGGCGTGTGGGAACCTGAAAAACTTCATCGAGGCGAATCAAGCGAAGTGTCCTCTACTGATACAGAGGAAGCACCGTCGCCACCAGAATCAGAGACGTCCGCAGACTTATCTGAACCTGACGACTCACGGGTTCTCAATGATGGCTACTTTTCCATTCGTGGTGAGGTAATCTATTATGCGCGGGAAGAAGAACAAGTGGTTGTTAAAATCAAGCAGTCTCCCCGTAAAGAAGCGGACAAGATCAAGTTTTTCAAGTTAAAGCTCAAGGGGGCGCTTGGAGAGAGAGTCGTTGGTCATTTTTGGGATTTCCACATACAGCTACAGGGTAGTACCTTGGCAATTCAAGAGGCAAGTGACATCGGTTTAATGCCTGCCAAGAAGCGACCGAAAGGCGCGGGCGGGAAGAAACCTTTCAACAAGAAGCAACAAAAGCGTCCAGACGGAAAAAGGGCTGTTTCAACTGTGCGCCCCATGAACAAAGGGGAGCAACCAGCCGCAGCAGCACCACCCAAACGCCGAGATCCCCTACCCAAACCCGTCAAGCGCGGTGAGCCACGGGGGGGAGGCGGTGCCTCTGGCGCTCCGTCTTGATTGCTCAGAGGGGGTAAGGGGAGTAAGGGGAGATGAGGGAGATGGAAGAGTAATTTCTTGTCTCTCTTCCCTACTTCCCCGCCTTCCCCCTCCTCTTCGCTCAGTCTAAGGCAATTTGAGAACCCCATCGATCTTGAGGGAGAAAGGAGCGGTTTGTCGGAATTGGTGCCACTGGTTCAGTGAGGGTAAATTCACCCCGCTCAATCCACTGCTTCAATTCCTGAGCAACTTGCCGTGAAAGATAGATACTGGCGAGAGGGGCAACCCTTACTGATTTGCCATCAATGGTGATGCGACCAGCCTTTAGTTGGGCATAGCTCACCAAACCGAAGGTAGGACGGACGCGCCGAGGAATGGAGAAATCCACAATCGGTGCAACAATCTCCTCATCTTGTATGGCACAGCAGTTGACAACATCTTCGTTCAAGACTGGCAGTGGCACGCCAGCTCCCAGCATCACAGAAGGGCCATAATTTTTGAAGTAGCAACCCCTGACCCACTTTGGGTTCATTTGCTTGGCATCCCCAATTAAGGCAAGGGTTGCTGCAGGTCCTACTGGTGTTCGATTGGGGAGGCGTTTTTGTAAGGGAAAGTGTTGAGTCCCTTCCCAGGCAATGTAGCCGATACCGCCACCCAGAAAAATCTGAGTCCCAATCCCAATTATTTTTAGGTCAGGGTCATTAAGTAAGGGGGAAATTGCTCCCGGATTGGAGTAAACAGCATTTCCTAGTCGCGGTTGCAAGGGACCAAGGTAGGTAAATAAGGGGCGATCGCCTCCATTGACCCCTACAATAAAGTTTTGATATAGATTCCGTGGATTAAATAAATAAAACTGGTTAATCGTCTCCCTAGTGATGGTTGTCTCAAAAGACGATCGCGGGTAACAATCTGTTACCTGACCAATCGCTCGTAGCTGTACCGCTTTACCAGCTATTAAGTCTTCAATGACATGACCACCACCGCGCTCTCTAGACTCTTCAGCATCAGGAATATCACCGAGACCCGTGTAGTCCACACCTTGAGTTGCCCCTAGATACAAATCCACAGCCCCAAAGCCCGCATAGGCAGGGACGCCATCTAACCAGCACTTACGAATCTTTATCGGTGGGTCAGTATGACCCAAATTGATAATTGCTCCCGAAGATTCCATCGGCTCAAAACTGCCGGTGGTAATCACGTCTACTTCTTTCGCTGCCTGAGTGACACCAACTTCTGCTACCCGTGCTTTCAGTTCCTCTACTGTCCACACCACTGCACTTTGGCGACGAATTTTGTCATTGATTTCAGCAAGGGTTCGCATAGGAAATTCTGATGGATTAGACTCAGCTCATCCCTTAGTTTCCAGTATTTAACTGAGATCTGTCGTCCGTGGGGGAGATGAGGCACCAGTAAAGAACTCCCGCTAGCCGATGTAACGGGAGGTATAAACTAAGTTGCTATACTCCTTTGAGCTAGCAAACAAGAATGTTCAACTGGCTGAGATTAAAACAATTCTTGCCTGACAGTTGAGTTTGAGTATTGTGAGGTTACGTCAAAAACGATGTCGTAGGAAGCGCCTGGATTCTTCTCTCTCAAGATTTGCAAATGGGCTTCAGCATCCTGGCGGCGGCGCAAGCGGACAATAAGCTGCGATGCTCTTGGAGATAGCTTCGCTTCACGCATATTCGGGTGTAAGCGGATAATGCACCATGGATGCAACTGGTTTTTGTAGGTTGCGAGATGCTCCTGATGATAATTCATGGCTTTTCTTTGATAAAAGTGTAGATGCAAGCTGTTTTACAGCAGCAAATATGGTATCGCAATTCTTGGCGCGCGATCGCTTAGTTTGATGAACAGGACTTACGCAAATTGCTGATTTAAACGCTACTAGTAGTAGGGTGGGCAGTGCCCACCTTACATGTAGAGGTTCTGCGTAAGTTTTGATGAAGATCATTGAGCCAGCACAATTAATTAAAAAATCTTTACAAGTGTCTGCTCTCGTGGTTCACTGCCTCTAACATGGATTTATGTAACAACTCCTCACACCATACATACAAAGAACCGTGGAACTGAAAGTTTCACGGCTTTTTATCTTTTTAGGCAAACTGGCATCTTGCCCGTCCTGCTACTGGTGCAAGATGTCAATTCAAACAGATTGGATATAACAGCAGTGGCAATGTCAACTCTTATGTTCGCGCTCGTCAGGATTGGGCTGATCGTGAATCACCGTATTCTTTTGAGTCATTTCATCAGTTACTGAAGCATGAGAGTCACAACCGATTAAAAATTCAGCCTTATTTTCATGATGATGATGCCACTGATCGAGAATATCTTTAATGATTACTTCTTTTAGCCAAACCTGACCCACAACAGTGAGTGGCAAAGCTAAGAGTAATCCTAAAAAGCCGAAGAAAGTAGCGAAAAAGACTTGAGCCATTAGCGTCACAGCGGGTAGTAATGATACCTGCTGTGCCATCACATAGGGAGTGAGTAAGTTAGTTTCAACCTGCTGAATCACGATGTAGAGAATCAATACTGCGATCGCTTTCCAGGGAGTCTCAAGCAGAGCGATCGCGATCGGCGGCACTACACTCAACCCAGGTCCAATATTAGGAACAAAAGTCAAAATACCTGCTAAAGCCGCCTGTGCCAATGCCAACTTAATCCCCAGAACCATCAACCCTACAAAACTCAACGAGGCAATGACGAACATATTGAAGAGAATGCCAACCAGCCACCCCTGCAAAGCGACATCGCATTCCTGCAAAATTTCATCCACTCGACGCCGATAAAACGAGGGAAAAAGTCGTATAAAGCTTTTACGGTAAGGTTCTGGGTCACCCAGTAGCATTAACGTCAAAATTAGTACTAGTAGTACATTAACCACGACGTTTAAAGAATTAGAGAAAAAGCTGAACCCACCACCTAATAGCCGATTAGCGAGAGGTTGCAACTGTTGAACCAGTTGGTCAATAGACGGCAAATGCTCCATCAACTGCGGAGACATACGAGCTTGTAGTGTTTCAAACCAAATACTGAGCCGATCTATTCCCTTGGGAACTAACTTACTGAGCTCTTGAAATTGATCGGCGAAGGGCGGCACAATCACCCAGAAAAACCCCACCAAGCCACCAAGCAGTAGAAAAACCGACAGCAAGACAGCAAAACCCCGCTTCATGCCTGACTGCTGAAATCTTTGCACTAGGATGTTTAAGGCATTGGCAATCACGACAGCAGCAAATATCAGCAGAAGTGCCTGCCGAATTTGCCACAGAATGTACATGGAAAGGAGAAAGGCAATTAAGCCAATCCATCGACCTAGAGTCAAAGTCAAACCTCCGATGTTACTCTGGCTATACCACAAGCTTTAATTCCAGTTCAATGCAGCTAGATTAGCCGACTCTTAAGCACAGTGCCAGGAATTTCGGCGTTGCTGTTAGGAAAATGGGGAGTCGGGAGTCGGGAGTCGGGAGTCGGGGAAGAAAGATTTTTATCCAACTCACCTTCCTTACCCTCAATTGTTACAAGATGATCCCAAGCTCATTAACGCTGCGCGATCGGTTCTTTCACGGCTTTGCCCTGACCAAAGATATCTTTTTATACTTACAGAGTCATGAATCATCCTCCCACTCCCTACTCCCTACTCCCTACTCCCTACTCCCCTCACCTCCGAATGTGACACTTTAAGGTGCCCAATGTGAGAGTCTATGTTCGTGAGCGACAGCTCATGGTGCCTAAGTTGAAAATATTAGTTGTTGTGCCGTGCCATCATCTATGAAGCGCTGTTCTCCAACGCCGACCAGTTCCACAAGGATTTCACGAGCTGCGGGCGTGAAGTCACCTTCTCGCGGACTAATCTCTACATTGGTTTGTTGCCCTTGTGAACGAACGCGGTAGGTTGTTTTACAGAAGGCACCTGTTTTGTACTCGAAGCTGTGACCGTCATCTTCATAAAACGTAAACTCGCCCGTACCCATCCAGATCCGAAGCGTCAGCTGGTCTAAGGGACGTTCATCTACATATTGCATCACGGGTGCCATGGGAATAATAGAACCAGCACGGACATACAAGGGCATTCTCTCAAGCGGCGCATGTGCCAGGATGTGGGTTGAACCTTCAAAAGCCTCGCCACTCCACCAGTCGTACCAACGACCTTCGGGCAAGTATACGGCACGGTGTTCGACGCCTGGTCGGTAAATTGGTGCCGCCAACATGGAGGAACCTAGCAACACCTGATCGGAGAGAGTGAAGGTCTTCGGGTCATTGGGAAAATCATAGAGCAGGGGGCGGATAATCGGTGCGCCAGTAGTTGCGGCTTGCCAGAAGAGGGTGTAAATGTAGGGTAGCAGTCGGTAACGGAGTTCGATGTACTCGCGGCAAATGTTCTCAACGCGATCGCCAAATACCCAAGGCTCATGTCGTGCTGTACGCAGTGCCGAGTGTCCCCGCATCAACGGGTAAAGTATTCCCACTTGCATCCAACGGGCAAATAGTTCGGCGGTAGCGTTACCCGCAAACCCACCAATATCAGCACCCACAAAGGCAACACCCGATAAACCCAGATTACATAGCATGGGTAGCGACATTTCTAAGTGTTCCCACAAGGATTGGTTATCCCCTGTCCACACCGCTGACCAACGTTGAATGCCAGCATAGCCGGAACGTGTTAGTACAAAAGAGCGCTCAGTCGGACGTAACTGTTCAAGCCCTTTATAGGACGCCTGAGCCATCATTAACCCATAGAGATTGTGAACTTCCGTATGGGTGGTTTTCTCATCCACAGGTCCCTGTGACGCGTCGAGGGGAAACGAAATCTTGTTACCGGGGTCACCAAATGGTCGGTCATCAAGTGCTGGTTCGTTCATGTCGTTCCAAATACCAGCAACGCCGATACTGGTTAAGCTTTTTTGCAAGCTTCCCCACCACTCCCGGACTTCAGGGCGCAGGAAATCAGGGAAAACGGCTTTATCAGGCCAAACATAGCCATGAAATAGCTGACCATCAGTTTTACGTACAAAGTAGTCGTTCTTGAGTCCCTCATCGAAAACCTCATAATCGGCTTCTGGCTCATATTTGACACCGGGGTCAATAATTGTTACTGGTTTGAAGCCATCCTGCTTGAGGTCATGTAGTAGCTCTTTAGGGTCAGCGAAGCGCTTAGGACTCCAGGTAAAGACCCGGTAGCCTTTCATATAGTCAATATCTAGATGGATTACATCACAGGGAATACGGCGCTGACGAAATTCACGAGCAAGTTCTCGCACTACATCTTGTGACTCGTAACTCCAGCGACACTGGTGATAGCCGAGTGACCATCGTGGTGGTAAGGGCATCCGTCCAGTTAGCTGGGTGTAAGTGTGAATAATTTTTGCGGGTTCAGGGCCGTAAATAATGTAGTAATCCAGTTCTGTGCTCTGTGTCTCCATCCGCCAAACACCTGGTTGCTGTGCTCCAATATCAAACTGGCTCCAAAACGTGGTGTTGAAGAAAAGCCCGTACCCTACCCCTGGCCGCAGCGCCATGAAGAAGGGAATCGCCTGGTACATATTATCTGTGAGTACGTCGTAATCGAGGGCATCATACGTCCAGTTGGTTCTAACTTTAGACCGCTGATCGAGTAATCCAGTGGGTTCGCCGAAGCCATAGAAATGTTCGTCAGCTTCAATCTGTTTCCATCCGGCAATAGCACCAGTTCGCCAACTCATACCTGGCTCTGTATCCTGAGCAAAGGACTGCCCTGCTAAGTCGAAGCACTGGATACGACAAGGATTGCGGTAGACAGCGATGCGAAGCTGTTGTGTTTTGATTTCGACGGCATCGGCTGTTTCTCGCACCTCAAAGGGCACCTCCGGCCATTCTTCATCCGCCTGCGCCACTGCCCACGACCGATGCGGCCTAAATTCTCCTGTGGGTGTCATCCGTACTCGAATTAAGTTCGGTGATAGCACACTGATGCTCAGACAGGGGTCGCCACACTTAAAGAGGATATGGCGCTTATCTTGTTGTATGGCTTGTACTGCCCCAATGGTTGACCAAGGTTGCTCGGTTGTGTGCAATTGTCCGAAGTATTGCGGCATAATCCCTGATTGAAAGACAAAGTTTTTGCAAGTCGAGTCGGAAAGTGATGGACGTGGTTGCGTCTATCTAGGCGATCGCTTCCCAAAATCAAGAGTCACACGAAAATCTTCCTATAAGCCAGTACCGCTAGGAACAGAAACAGAACTTACGCCAATCTCTCATTACGAACGACCATCTGTAGGGGCGTATAGTTATACACTCCTACCCATTTGTCTGTGTCTCGAGCGTAAGTTCTAAGAAAATCACAGTAGATTTACGCAAATTTTTTCAGCTTGTAACCTGGTCAAGCCCTTAAATATTTGCCATCCTAGAGAGCGAAAGTACTACATTGAGGGTGCTTTAGGGTCTTCCTGAGGAATTTACAGGAACCTTTTTTTAAAATTTTTTTCTTATAGGTAGACAATCCTTCAGGAATTGAGCCGATTAGTGATGAAGAATAATATAGCCTTTGACCAAGGTCACTATTTCTTAATAGTGAGCCGCTTATACTGAATAAAAGAGCAGAAGCATGTCATCCCACCCAAGATAGATTTTAGGCTCAATGCCAATTTATATAGCGGTGGGAACTGAAGCGACGCATCAGCACTAGGTACGGCAAAGGACACCAATTCCATAATGATGACCTTAGCCGTAAAAAAAAGATAAGCGCTGTTCTCCGGTCATCAAGGGTGGGAACTCTAGTAATAAGTTGTGACGCACAAGCATCAGGTGTAGTCACTTGCTCGTAATAAAGAGATCATTATGCAAGCCACTCCTTTCTTAGCCGACACAGAATTCGACCACGAAGCGCCTGCCTACAGCTTTGAGCTGAACGGGACAAGCCCAGATGTGGACACATCGGTAGATGATTTGGTTGACGCCGAGATTGAAGATTTAGACGCTACCAGCTTCTCTAAAAGTGCCAATCGTCGCACTACGGACCTTGTTCGGTTATACCTTCAGGAAATTGGTCGGGTTCGTTTGTTGAGGCGAGATGAGGAAGTCTCGGAAGCTCAAAAAGTTCAGCGTTATATGCGGCTGTTGGACTTACGCAGTGAGTTTGCCAAGCAAGGGGATGAAGTGATTGCCCGCTTTGTCCATCTGATTGATGCTCACGATCGCCTAGCATCCCAATTAGGTCACCGTCCTTCTTTGGAACGCTGGGCAGCAGCTGGAGGTGTGGAAGTGTCCGACCTCAAGCCAAGCTTGGCAGCGGGGAAACAGCGTTGGGCACAATTAGCGAACTTCTCGCTCCAAGAACTAGACCAAATTCAAGCGCAGGGCAACCGGGCTAAGGAACACATGATCAAAGCCAACCTGCGCTTAGTTGTATCAGTAGCGAAAAAGTATCAAAATCGCGGGTTGGAACTTCTAGATTTAATTCAGGAAGGTACCCTCGGATTGGAGCGAGCCGTCGAGAAATTTGACCCGACAAAGGGTTATCGATTCAGCACCTACGCCTATTGGTGGATTCGTCAAGGTATCACCAGAGCGATCGCCACTCAAAGCCGTACCATCCGCCTACCCGTTCACATTACCGAAAAACTCAACAAAATCAAAAAAGCTCAGCGCAAAATCTCTCAAGAAAAAGGCCGCACTGCCACCATTGAGGATATTTCTGTAGAGCTAGAAATGACTCCTCCTCAGGTACGGGAAGTCTTACTGCGAGTGCCTCGCTCTGTTTCTTTAGAAATTAAAGTAGGCAAGGAAAAAGACACAGAACTGGGCGAATTGCTAGAAACTGAAGAAACTTCTCCTGAAGAAGTCTTGATGCGAGAAGCTCTACAACGGGATTTACATCAACTCCTGGCAGATCTTACCAGCCGTGAACGGGACGTGATTCGGATGCGGTTTGGATTAGGAGATGGTCACCCTTACTCTTTAGCAGAAATTGGTCGTGCTCTAGAGCTATCTCGCGAACGAGTACGTCAAATTGAAGCGAAAGCGCTGCAAAAACTGCGGCAACCCAAGCGCCGTAACCGCGTTCGGGATTATTTAGAGGCTTTGAGCTAGGTAGCTGCCTTTAGTGTTGATGCTTGACTAAACTTTCTAATTATTCAACCGGCATATGAGCCGGTTGTTTCTTTTTAAGTTTAAGGTTGTCCACAGAACTGGGCTAAAACACTAGTAGCCTCCGTTCTCAAGTTTTTCTGTGGAACTAACTTTATAAGCCTTCTGGGCCGCTTCAACCGCTGCCTGAGTTTGGGAACCCCAAAGACCATCAATTGAGCCGTGATAGAAGCCTTGTTCTTGTAGACGCTGTTGTAGCGCTTGTACATCAGTTCGATTGGGCACTTTTCTCACTGCTGACGTAGAATGTGACCCACCGATTGCTGGTAAGGCTGCCATCGTTTGTGGACCGACAATGCCATCAGGAGTCAATCCTTTCGCTTCTTGGAATTGCCGGACAGCGTCTTGAGTTACCTCATCAAATATGCCCTTAGCACCACTAGGAAAACCTGCCACTATCAAACTTTCCTGAAGAGCACTGACTCGCGAACCGCGATCGCCCAGTTTTAAAATGCGTACAGAAGAGTCCTTTATCGGCTGTAGAGCTGGGTTAGAAGACTCTCTAGTCAAATTTGAGCTTGATTGAGACGGCTCACCTAAGGATGCCTGTGTGCTTGTCCCAACCAGCCCATCTGCTGTCAGTCCTTTGGCTTGCTGAAACTGGATGAGTGCCTCCTTGGTCATGGAACCAAAGTAGCCAGTGACATTAGCTTTAAAAAAGCCTAACTCTTTTAAACGCTGCTGGATAGCACTGACTTCTGGTCCGCGATCGCCTTCTTTAACTAATGCTGATGCCTGACGAGCTACTCCGACAACGCTTAGGGCGACAGTTAATGCCAGCAGATGAAAGGCAGTACTAATTGAAAGCTTTTGCTGAGTAAGCTTTTCAAAAAGTTTTGGGTTCTGCCCATTGGGTTCAAAATCTATGTCATCTGTAGAAGCTGGAGCTTCATTGGCTAAGGCAAGATGAAGATATGCAAGAGTTTCCATAGTTTTCTTGGTGCATCACTTCAGTTGTAGAATGTGTTGTTTTAGTTTTCCCCTAGTCTAGCCTGAGGATTTCACTGCTCAATATAGCTATATATGCGCTCACCTATCGGTACACAACCCGTGCATCAAGGCCACGCGATCGCAATAATTGAGAGCGGCTTTCTGCAAGTGCCCGGTTGTTAAATACCCCTGCATTGACGTAAAGCCCTAATCTTGAGTTATCGAGAAACGCATAATAGCCAAACTGACGTACTCTAGAGAGGATATCGTCGCCACCCTGATTAGGAACCACAACTACAAAACGATACGTCAGCAGTGCTACTAAAGTTTTCCGATTAGCAATACCCGTGACCGATAAATTATTTGCTCTCTGTAAGCGTCTGACTGCTTGTTCAGTTTCAAAACCATAGTAGCCGTCAAGCCGACCTCTGTAAAAACCCGCAGATCTTAACCGTTGCTGAAGCTCTCGGACTCGGGAACCAAAACTTCCTGGTCTGAGTGTGACATTTTGGCGATCGCTGCGGCGTCCGCCCTCCAGTGCCGCTAAAGTTCTTCGACCTGCAATACCATCAGGATTAAGTCCGTTTTCTAGTTGGAACTGCGTAACTGCTGCCTGAGTTCGAGAACCAAAGAACCCACTAATAGAGCCGTCATAAACATTTTGCTCTCTTAAGAGTTCCTGTAGTAATCTTACGTCAGAACCACTGGCTCCTAAGCCCAGAGTTCTACTAAAACGCTCAGCCTCGAACGGACTTGAATCGTAAGGATTTGAACCATACGGACTTGAATCGTAAGGATTTGAACCGTACGGGTCTCCATCGTAGGGATTTGAGCCATACAGACCCGAATCGTAAGGATTTGAATTGTAAGGCGGTCTTTGAGTTAGTCCACCGTCCCCCTGCAATGCTTGCCGTAAAGCCGCCTTAGTGCGCGAACCATATATACCATCTGGTCTTAGTCCGTTAGCTTGCTGAAACGCTTTGACCGCTGCCTCAGTTCTGGAGCCAAAGACTCCTGTGATTGACCCACTGTAGTAGTTCAGTTGCTGCAAATTCTCTTGGAGAACTCTTACCTGTGGGTCGCTAATCCCTCGCCGTAGCGTCTGTGCTAATGTCTCGCTTGCCATCGCCAATACGCTGAGTGCAACCATCACAGGCAGCAAGTACAGCCAGATTTGGTTTGAACACTTTTGCCAGTCTAGCCGTTCATCGAGATCATCATCTGCGGGAATCTCGTAGGCTAAGGCAAGGTGAATATAGGCAAGGGTCTCCATGATTTGAGCGCAATCACTTAAATTGCTAGTTTATCCCAAAACTTGGACGCTTGTTAATTTTTTTATTATGAAAATTTACTTAGTGCAGCACTAAAAATCTGGATAGGAAAGAACTAAATTTTTATTCTCATCAAAAAAAACGTTGCGGAACTATTTTAAAAAGTAATCAGAAGGGGATTGTGCAGGCATTCTAACCCCTCAAACCCCCCGTTAATTAAATCAGCCCTGTCTGACTAATTAGCACGGCAACAAGTGCAGAAAAACCAGTAATTGCTAAAGCCACCATTGGGTTTTGACCTTGGCTTACCGCAAAAGATGTGACGATCCCAGCACCTAATGCAGCTGTTACAACTGCTCCTAGCCAGTCTTTATCAGAATTGTTGTTGTACATCGTTTGTTAACTGTAATGACGGTTATTAAGAGTGTGAGTTACAGTTTTACAAACTACCATCCATTCAACGGTGGCTTTTCAGTTATCTGGGATTTTGCAATCAAGATTAAAGTTTAGCTACTTTTCTTAATACAAAAAAAGGGAATTAATTAACCTTTTCAGTATTGCCTGCCTTAATCCAGCCTTCTTGGTCATCATCTGTCAAGCGAATCTGCTGCCATTTTTGATCGTCGCTGGTTTTCAGAATAAACACTTCTTGATTGGCAGCGACACCACCGATACGGTTAGAGTCCATATTAGGTGCATCGCGGAGACTCAACCCCTCTGGCCAAGTAACACGCGCTCTATAAGCTCCTGGTGGTAGTACCTTCGCTGGCGGCTTAGCTGGTGTAGATGACTTGCTGGCTTTGGCCTTAGAGGCTTTTGAAGAACTTCCTTTCTTAGCCACTTGTGCTGGCTTTGGGCGTTCCTCCGCAAAGACGGGTTTAGGCGGGATACTTGAAAGTTTAGTCCAGAAGTAAAAGGCAGTGGCAGCACCGCCAGCGGCCAATACAAAGATGCCGATAATAAAACCGATGATAAATTTAAAGATCCCTGACAAACTCATAACTGGTTAGTTGTTGGTTGTTGGTTGGCTTCGACGTGAGCGCTCAGCCGAACGTTGGTTGTTTGACCCATAACAATTTACAAACAACCAATAACAAATCACTGAAATTGACGCTGAATGCGATCGCTCAGACGACTATCTCTAGATGCCATGCGAGCTTTTCCAGCAGCAGCCCAGTCTTGGAGATACTGGATTTGCTCTTGCGCTGTCCGGGCTAGAGGGATAATTTGGCTGGCGGCTTCCAAGATATCATCTGTAGTAAAGTCTCGATTTTGGCTGAAACCAATGTGCATGGCTTCAATCAGAGTCTGCTCAATTTCTGCTCCCGAAAAGTCGGGCGTCTCGTAGGCTAATCGGTCTAAGTCATAAGTCTTTAAGTTGTGAGGTCGCAATCGAGATAAATGTAACTCAAAAATAGCTCGACGTTCCTCTTGACTGGGTAAGCCGACAAAGAAAATTTCATCAAATCGGCCTTTACGAAGCATTTCTGGGGGTAAAGCTTGGATATTATTAGCGGTGGCGACGACAAATACCGGCGATCGCTTTTCTGCTAACCAGTTGATGAAGGTACCAAAGACGCGGCTGGTTGTCCCAGCATCTCCTTTAGAATCCAGTCCAGAGAAGGCTTTGTCAATCTCATCAATCCAGAGGATACAGGGAGCTAAGGCTTCTGCCAGCTGAATCATTTGCCTGGTGCGGGATTCAGATTCTCCAACTAACCCCCCAAATAGACGACCAACATCTAGGCGCAGTAGGGGGAGGTGCCAGTGATGAGCGATCGCCTTTGCGGTTAACGATTTGCCAGTGCCCTGAATTCCGACTAGTAGCAATCCGCGAGGATGAGGTAAACCGTATTGTCGCGCTCGTTCTGTAAAAGCACCACCTCGTCGCAGTAGCCAATCTTTCAGGTTGTCTAAGCCGCCGATGTCTGAAATTTTCTCTTGAGTTGGGTAAAAGTCTAAGATCTGGGTTTGGCGGATGGATTGGCGTTTTTCTTCTAGAACCAGTTCCACGTCTTCTGGTTGGATTTCGCCATGAGATGCGATCGCCCGGGTGAGTACGCGACGAATCCGCTCTAGAGAAAGACCCTGACACGAACGCACTAACTCATCCAAAACTTTATCATTCAGAGATTGACCTGTAGCCGCCAACAAGCGTCCAACTTCCGCTTTGATTTCCGAGGCATCTGGTAAGGGAAATTCCAGAACAGTTAACACTTCCGTCATGTCAGCGGGTACAGAGACTTGCGGTGACACCAGCACAATATTTTTTGGCTGAGATTTCAGGCGTCGCGACAAATTTCTGAGTTTGCGGGAAACTGAGATATCTTCTAAAAATCGGTGGAAATCTCTTAATATAAAAACGGCTGCGGCACTTTCCGCTAGTTTTTCCACAAATTCTAAAGCTTGTAACGGATTTCGCCGTCCAACCCCTTCATCATTTGGATTGCCTTGGTAGCCGTCAACAAAATCCCAGATATAGACAGCGCGATCGCCACATCGTTTGGCCGATTGTGCGATCGCGGCTTCCACTCGCTCCTCTTCTGGCGTTGGAATATAAATCAGAGGATAGCGGGCACGCAGGAGCAATTCAAATTCAGCATTAAAACTCATGACACACACAGATGAGGGGCAAAAGAGTTAAACACGAAAAATTTGGAGAACCCCTTATTAATTTTGCCTTGAGAGATTCTTCTTTGAGCAGCACCGACTATCCAGAGAGTTGCCGTTTGAGAGCCTCCAGGGCATCCCAACGCCGATCGGTTGATGATGTCCCTTTGTTATCTGTTAGCGGAATTCCTGGGCACTGCTGGTCACACAACTGCCGTGGGGGAATTGCCAGACAAAGTTGCTCGTATAGCCAAATATCTGGCTGAAAATAACCTTGCGGTGGCAGCGTTTCTACCAAATCTTCCAAGACCGTTTCTCGCTCTAAAGGCCCTTCATCAGGCCCGTCAGCTGATTCGTCTAACCAAACTAGTTCCGACACCTCAAGGGTTAAACGATGATTGTACTGCTGCAAGCAGCGATTACAGGTCAAAGTCATAATCGTTTCTGTTTGAGCAGAAACCTCCAGGTAGTTCCCTTGATGCGTCACCTGCAAGCGTCCTCGCACTGGAGTTAGCGTTTCGAGATCAGCAAGAAACTCATTAACCTCAATTACATCCGTATGCTCTGGTAGTTTGAGCAACCAAGGAATATGAATTGCTTCCATGATGCTTATTCCTCCTCCAAACCACTCACCACTTTAATGTGAGCGAAAAGCTTAATTGCTAAGAGCCTACCCGAAAAATCCTTTAAGTAGGGACTAGGCCTCTAAGTTTCTTTGGCAACCTTATCTTTCAGGATAGGTTCTTACTCAGCACTTTTAAAAGCGCCGACGGACAACAAGGCGTCGATCTGGCTCTTGTCCGCGACTTTGAGTCTCTAAATCCTCACATTCCTTTAAAACGGTATGAATCTGACGCCGCTCTGCGGCAGACAAAGATTTCATTTCAAATTCTTGGCCGGTCTCCCGGACTTTTTGGGCGGCATAAGCGGCTAGCGCTTGGAGTTCCTCTTGACGACGGCGACGGTAGCCGTCGAGTTCAATGGTGTAGACGGCTTGCTGCTCTTCGCCCTGACCCAGGTTCAGAATAGAATTAGCCAGGTACTGGATAGCATCGATCGCTGTTCCTTCTGGGCCAATCAAAATTTGAATTTGTTCTGGCGTTAGGTTGGTTTGATCGATGGTCAACCAGTAGTTTGGTCTATCGTCTTGTAAGGCATCACTGTTTGTTGCCTCAACATTGGCCGGCAATTTCGACAAGAGTAGAAGTTCTTCAAGCCACTGTTGACCACGCTGCATTAGCTGGTTGCTCATAACTAACTTGAAAATAGGGAGTGGGAAGTCGGGAGTCGGGAGTCAAACACAAGAGAAATTTTCCTCCCTTGTGTGTGCGCTCCCGGCTCATGATGTCTAATCTGAAAATGGGCGAAGGGCAAGAGACAGAAATTTTTAGGCTTTGTTGTGTACAACCTTTCTGGGGTTTAACTTGAAGCCTTTTTCTTAGAACGTTTTGGTTCAAAAGGCAATGCTTGTCTATTCTCGTCAGCCTTTACCTGTTTTTCTTGAGCATCTACCATTTTCTGAATGTCCTCAGGCAGTGGTTCTCGCATCAGAATAAAGGTTTGGACTGTCTGAAAAATGTTGGCAATGAGCATGTACATCAGCACGCCAGCAGGCAGTGGGAAGAATAAGAACATCCCAGAAAACAAGATTGGGGTAATCTTGTTAATCGTTGCTTGCTGAGGTGGGGCATCACTGGAATTTTGCCCTGAGAGCAGCTGGTTGATATACAAACTGATGCCAAAACAGAGAATCATGCCAACTACATCCCAGTGGATGGTTCCGTCTGGTTCATAGGCACCTACACGTCCTAGAGCATCAATGAAGAGAAATCCTTTATTGGCGGCGAGTCCCGGAAGAGTTCCCTGAAGCGTTACTTCTCCAGGTTCTATAGCTTCGATAGTGCCGTCATCTTGCAAGCGCACATGTTCTGCACCTTTAGTAATTTGCCATTTCGGCAAAATTTCTGTCTTGGGATACTCGGCTAGTAATTTCTTGAGGGGTTCGCCTTCTACCGTTTGAAAATCTACTTTGGTCTTTTCTCCCACTACCAAGCGATTTCCCCCAGGCAATATCGCAGCTACTGGAGCATGAACGCCATCAGCAATGTAGATATTTTGGGGTTTTGTTACAAAAGCTTGGGGTTGAATGAGCTCCATTTGCTCTCTAGGCAAAATTTGGAGGGTTACGGGATAGTTGACATCCGAAAAAGGCGACCCTCGCAAGGTAGCAAACAAAGCAAACAGCACTGGCATTTGTAGCAGTACTGGGAAACATCCGGCTAGTGGGTTACCAAACTCTTTGAAGAGTTTGCTCATTTCTTCCTGCTGTTTGGCAGGATCGTCTTTATAGAGTTTCTGAATTTCTTCTTGCCGCTTTTTCATCAACGGTTGGGTGATTCGCATACGCCTCATGTTGCGAATGGAACCAGCATTTAGCGGGAACAGGGCAAAGCGAATCACAAGAGTCAGCGCCACGATGGCGAGACCATAGCTAGGCACAATCCCGTAGAAGAAATCCAGGATTGGCAGCATGACATTGTTGGAGAGAAACCCGACACCAAAATCCATTCGTATGAAGTCAACCTAGGCGCTGTAAAGTTTTCTGAATCTAATTTATCTAACTTTGCCCAACTACGAGGCCGGATAACCGACTTATGCCAGCTAGATGTCCCAAGTCCTGTCCCCTAAAATTACCCAGTTTTGGGCAGTAATTAAGGGGATAGGAGCGAGTTGATTGTTGTTTCAGTCGGTTGCACCTGTTGGGCATCTCTAGAGACAATCGCCTTAAGCTTTCACAGAGTCGATGGGTTTGCCTGTTTTGCTGGCTACTTTTTCGGCCATGTAGTCAGAGATTTCGCGGAAGCGAGGCATGGCTCGTAGTTCTAGGCGACTGCCATCTCTGAGGGTGACGACGATATCCCCCCAAGCACCAATACCACGGGGAACTTTGTTAATTTTGCTAACTTCTGAATAGATAATGTCTGTGCGATCGCGTCCCTGCCAACCCCCAGTGACGGAGATTCTGCGGTCTGTAATTCTATAGCGCAACCAGAGCGATCGCACAATCGCACCTACTGTCAGGGGCAAGCAGATCACCGTGAACCCTAACAAAATATTAATAATCAGATCGCCGACATGGGGGCCGCCTTCGTAGAATGTTTCTTCTTTAACGCCCATTTAATACCTCTGTTTCT
>DALYIW010000164.1:0-261 GCA_031970155.1 Coleofasciculaceae cyanobacterium CTOTU46601
GGGGTGAACGGCCGTTCACCCCTACTATATGTGGTATCCATGCGTAAGTCCTGATCAGGTGACGTGGGTTTTCGCATAGTCATAGTCGGTGCATCCCGTTGCGTGTACATTCAGTAGTGTGAGCCGGAGAGCTCACGTACATTACAGGCGAGCTCTCCGGCTCGCACTACAACTATGTCAGGACTTACGCAAATTTTCTTTTGAACCGCCATTTGTAGGTTTGAACCGCCATTTGTAGGTTTGAACCGCCATTTGTAGGGG
>DALYIW010000164.1:276-18854 GCA_031970155.1 Coleofasciculaceae cyanobacterium CTOTU46601
CCCCTACTATATGTGGTATCTATGCGTAAGTCCTAACTATGTTTCAGCATCTTTAAGGCAGCAGTTGCTGAATTTGTGCAGGAGTCAACTGCTCAACATTACTGTAAACCACAGTAGCACCAGCGACTTTGAGAGTTTCTTCATAAGCACTACCACGCTCTGGTGTTTCCTGAACATGGGGTGGTAGAACGCCAACACCAATCCAAGAACGTCCAGGATGCAGAGTTCTGGCTTCCTGAATCGTGTACATATCAGCCACAGTATCTCCTACGTAAATCACCGGAATCTCAGTGTTAATTTGATACCGTTGTTCTAGCTGATTAACAGTTGCTAGCAGTCCCGTAGGGTCAGGTTTGCCTGGAGCATCTTCCATTGCGATGAGTACGGGTGTTTGGAGGCCGAGGCGTCTTTCTAGCACATAGTTAGCTGACCCCCGCGTGGCACCACTGAAAAAGCCCCAGGGAATTCCGGCAGATGTCAGACTTTCTAGATAGCTGGGTTGTAAGAGTAACGGTTCAGTACAGATGTATCCCGTCCAATTTTCAGGGTCTGGACCTCGGTAGCGGGACTGGAAAAAGGCAACGAGGGTGTTATAGTCGAGAGCTACTTGCGATCGCATCCGTCCCCGCTGTTCAAAGTGCCGATACACTAGCTCCTGTGATGCCTCCCAATCGTTGTTCCAGGTACCTTCTGATTTGAGTTGGTCGATGTCTACTGGAGAAGGTCGATACGCACCGTTAGTGTAATGTTCTACTGTATCTGCGATCGCCCGTCGGTAAGACCCACCAACATCACGCACAACGCCGTCAATGTCAAAAACAACAATTGCAGTCTTGTTGGAAGATAATGTTTCTAATTTAGAATCGGTCACCTTTAAAATCTCAAATCTGCTGACTTTTCCGACCTTTTACCGATAACATTTGTATATCCGCACCACATTTTCGTCAGTGCTTAAGCCGTAAGTTAAACTTAAGAGTTGTACAGTGGTTGCAGAAAGCCTGGGATATCTTTGGAGGTTTGATTGTCGAAATTTATTTTAAAAGTTCTGTGGTTAGATGAAAACGTGGCACTCGCAGTCGATCAGGTTGTGGGCAAAGGTACTAGCCCTTTGACTTCTTACTTTTTCTGGCCTAGGAATGATGCGTGGGAGCAGCTGAAGAATGAGCTAGAAGCCAAACACTGGATTTCCGAAATGGATCGTGTTGAGCTGCTTAACAAAGCAACCGAAGTGATCAACTACTGGCAAGAGGAAGGCAGACGCCGCCCAATGTCTGAAGCTCAAGCAAAGTTCCCAGAAGTGACTTTTACTGGAAGCGCCTGATCGCGACGACAGCCCAAATGCAAAAGGCAAAAGAAAGAATTTTTTTCTGCTCTTTTGCCTTTTTGTTGGGTTGGAAGAACGAATTACAACATACCACCAGCAGCTTGAAAGCGAGCACGGGCTTTTTTCAAGGCTTGAGTTGCCTGGATTTTCTCCTGGCGATTTTCGCTACTTTGCACTTGATTGAAACGGCTTTCGGCTTGGCTAAAAGCAGAACGTGCTGACTCTTTATCAATCTTGTCACCTCGCTCCGCACCGTTGACGAGAATGATCACTTCGTTGTTTTCGATTTCGGCAAATCCACCCATCAAAGCGATCGATACCCAATCTTTTCCAGGCCGGACTCGCATTACACCGATATCTAGAGCAGTTAAGAGGGGAGCATGACCGCTTAATATACCCAGCTGACCGGTGGTGCTGGGGAGGATGACTTCATCAGCCTCGGAATCCCAGACTGTTTTGTCGGGAGCAACTACACGAACAGTTAAGGTCATTTATTAGTTGTTTGTTGTTGATTGTTGGTTGTTTGTAAGGTGGGGGTTGCCCACCCTACTGGATGATTAGCTGGCTGACTTTAATTTTTCAGCTTTGGCGATCGCTTCTTCGATATTGCCGACTAAGTAGAAGGCTTGCTCTGGTAGAGAATCTAGCTCACCAGACAGAATCATTTTGAAGCCTTTGATGGTTTCTTCTAGCTTCACGTACTTGCCGGGAGAACCTGTAAATACTTCTGCTACGAAGAACGGTTGTGACAAGAATCGCTCAAGCTTCCGGGCGCGGGCTACGGTTAGGCGATCGTCTTCAGACAATTCATCTAGACCCAAAATGGCGATGATGTCTTGAAGTTCTTTGTACCGCTGTAAGGTTGCTTGGACTGCACGGGCAGTACCGTAATGGTCTTCACCCACTACAGCAGGTTGCAACATGGTGGACGTTGAATCTAGTGGGTCTACAGCCGGGTAAATACCTTTAGCAGCCAAACCACGAGATAACACCGTTGTTCCATCCAAGTGAGCAAACGTTGTGGCTGGTGCAGGGTCTGTCAAGTCATCCGCAGGTACGTAAACCGCTTGAACTGAGGTAATCGAGCCTTCGGTTGTTGAGGTAATGCGCTCTTGCAAATCACCCACGTCAGTTCCCAACGTCGGCTGATATCCCACAGCTGAAGGCATCCGACCCAGTAGCGCTGATACTTCCGAACCCGCTTGTACAAACCGGAAGATGTTGTCAATAAACAGTAGAACGTCTTGCTTGTTCACATCCCGGAAGTACTCAGCCATCGTCAGCGCAGAAAGACCAACGCGCATTCTTGCTCCGGGTGGCTCGTTCATCTGACCATAGACCAACGCAATCTTAGATTCGCCAAGATTGTTTTTATTAATAACCCCTGATTCGATCATTTCGTTATAGAGGTCATTTCCCTCGCGGGTACGTTCGCCCACGCCGCCGAACACAGACACACCACCATGGTTGGTAGCAATGTTGTTGATCAGCTCCATCATGATTACGGTCTTACCAACGCCCGCACCACCAAATAAACCAATTTTGCCGCCACGTCGATAGGGAGTCAGCAGGTCGATCACTTTAATCCCGGTTTCAAAGACAGAAGGCGTGGTTTCCAGTTCAGTCAGTTTAGGGGCAGGGCGGTGAATGGGGAAGGTTTCCTCGGTGTTGACAGACCCTTGATTGTCTACAGGTTCACCCAGCACATTGAAAATCCGACCCAAAGTGGCCGCACCCACTGGCACCTTGATGGGGGCACCAGTATCAACGACTTCCATGCCTCGTACTAGACCATCAGTGGCGCTCATGGCAACAGCTCGAACTTGGTTGTCACCTAAAAGCTGCTGCACTTCGCAGGTTAGGGCGACATCCTGGCCTGCTGCATTCTGTCCTTGAATTTTCAAGGCATTATAAATCTGTGGCATCTTGCCGCTGGGAAACTCAACATCGACAACGGGGCCGATGATTTGGGTGATAACGCCAGTATTTGTCGTTTCTGTAGTGGTGACCATGCTACGTTTATTTTGTGAAGCTATCTCTTAGATACGGTCTAACGGTCTTAACATTTAGAAATGTCTAATCTCCAGATTACCACTGAACGGACGCTGCATCTGTTTGGTCGCATGAGTAAAAAAGGATGAGGGATGATAGCGCAGCTCTCTTCGACGGTGCGTAGCGTCGGGATGAAGGATGAAGGATGAGGGATGAAGATACAAGCGCCCTTATTTATGAAGAAGAAAAGAAATCTTTAGTCCTGTGACACAGACACGACAAACGGGTAGGGGCATATAGCTACACGCCCCTACAAATGGTGGTTTAAAGACTAGTTGGCGTAAGTCCTGTTTAAGAGTGACCCGCAAGACGCTATAGCTTGACCGATACGAAGTCAATCTTCTGTACTTCAGTTGGGGATGAGTTGAAAGCTTTACATTTTTCAATATTTGGTTAGTAGCTCTCATTTTAGCTATTGACTAAACTACCCATATTTATCTCTAGTTTTCAACTATACGTAGCTGTATAGAGAACGATTACTAGAAGCACGGATATGATCGACTTCCTTAAAACAGTTCAACTATTGAACTAGATAAATTAGATTTTTCTTAGAGGTGTTTTACTATACAAACAATAATTCTTTGAGGCTAGATTATTTCATTAATTTATAAATTAGTTGAAGGACATTCAAAATGATTGGACAAATGTGCTGGCTACCTAGCTTTGGCTCGGACGGAGATAAAATCTTGCACTTGCGAACAAATCCTAGCCAACCTTGGCGGCCTTATACCGCTTGCAGAGAGTATGCGGTTCCAGATTACAGAATACCTAAAGGTTCTAAGGGCTGGGCAACTTACCAAAAATTGATGAAAGCTAATTGGACTTTGATACCTAGTGAGCAGGCAGTACAAGAATTTTCATCGACCAATCAAGATTCAGATGAACGTATAGCTAGTTAAGCTAGGCATTGGCTGTTGAAAGAAGCCTACATCTAACGCTTTAATATAAGCGATAGATTCAGGGTGCTGCACGAGCGATCGCTTCTCACTTCGTTGTTTTATTTGTTACTATTAAAAGTCTGGTTTTTGAAGAAAATTAGGTGTTTTTTTAATTGGTATTAAGGTTAGGATTTTTGGGAGAGGTGTCTGTAGAAATCGCTTGACGTGCTACCTGAATATCAACGCTGGTTCTTTCCCAAATTTGCTGTAAGACTTCATCCTTGTCTAGTTGGGTACTAATGGTTGAAAGATTGGTGCTTTTAACCGCTGCTTTTGCCTGTGCTTTCATGTCTGGGTATTTGGCAAATATACCTGACAGAACTTTTCCACGACATTGGTGCAATTCCTCGTAGCCGACAGAGCGATCGCACTGCCAAAACTGTAGCGCTAATTGGTGTCCAGCAAATGCTGACTTCACAGCCGCTACTGCCTTGGGTTCACCTCCAACTCTTTGAACCAGAAGCTTGATCTCGTTCATGATGTCGGAATAAGCTTTAGTGGTGATGCCGTCTTTAAGCTTTCCTTGCAGTGTTTGCAGTTCTTCTATAGATTCTTTGAGAGGGTTGATGACTCGGGTAGGAGGGCTGTCATCGGGTGTGGGTGTTGGTGAAGATGGTGTTTGTGGCGGTTGAGAGGTGCAGCCAAACAGGAGGATGCACGTGGTAAAGGCGATCGCAAACTTCGGTATCTTCATAGAAAGCTGTCTTTGATTGAGCAACTATCCACTTCAACCTGAGTTAGCTCTAAAAATCCGGATATTACCAGAAGGCAGACTTTAGGCGATCGCTGTTCATCATACAACCTGTATTACATAAACCTGCAAAGAACTCAACCAAAAGGTGGATAGTTAGCTAGATTGAGTACTCAAAGATACCTCTCTAGATATATCCCACTCGATAGTTCATCTTACTTATGTATGACTGTCATTTATATAGACAGATAGAATGTTAAGGTTTATTAATCATGGTTTCGCCCTGGCAACTTCCACTCCCAACCGGGGAGTGTGCAACTGTTCGTGTTGTGGTTTGTTTTTATAGCGATAGATGGATTCCCATTTCTTGTTTTAGTTATTGTGAAGCGATCGCACTTTACCATAAGGCATTGCTTAAGGATATGGAAATTTTAGTATTTCCAACTGATTTAGACCTAGAAACCAAAAATATTCTATTAAGTGAATCTCCTTGGAAATCCGATAATTTCACACAAGAGTGCGTCGGAGCAAGAGTGTCTTTTAGCACCGGAGAAGAGACGCGCCAGATAGAACCTCAACCGTCAACAATCAACAGTTATACTCTCTGTGTTAACGCAGTGAGTCGCTAACACCAACCTGTCCTCGTGACAATTTTAGATTCAAAATCGACAAACCTAAAATTACTAAAAACAACACCAATCCAATCGTGCAAGCATAGCTAATTTCCAAGTCCGAAAACGCTTGCTCATACAAATAGTAAACAACTGTCTTGGAACTGTTGCGCGGTCCTCCTTGGGTCATAATGTAGACTTCTTCAAACACCTTCGTCGCAGAAATCGCAGAAATCACAGCCACCAACACTAAATAAGGGCGCATCAACGGTACTGTGATATCCCAGTGCTTTAAGTAGCCATCAGAACCATCCAAGGCAGCAGCTTCGTAAAGTTCAGCCGGAATTGATTGCAAGCCGGCTAGGTAAATAACCATGTAGTAACCTAATCCCTTCCACACCGTCACTGCCATCACACTAAAAAGTGCCCAAGCAGGTGACGTCAGCCAAGGGATACCTGTTTCAAAGCCCAGTTGTTTGAGCAACTGATTGAGAAGACCATTTTCTGCATAAAGCCACTTCCAGGCAATGCCAGCAACTACCATCGAAATTACCACGGGCGTATAGAAAGACGCTCGAAACCAGTTCATCCCCCTAAGCTTCTGGTTCACTAAAAGAGCAAGACCTAGAGGAACAACCACTAAAATTGGCACAACACTGATAAGATACAGCAGGGTGTTTCCCAACGTCTTCCAAAAAACTTGGTCTGCCCACAGACGTTGGAAGTTAGCTAGACCAATCCACTGGGGTGTCTGGGTGAGATCGTATTCATATTTAGTAAAACTTAAGTAAAAAGCTTGAAGAGCAGGCCAAAAGACACTCAGCCCCAATACAACAAGGGCAGGTAGCAAAAACAGGTAGGGAGTAAGGAGCTGTTTTGTGAAAATTGATTCTTTTTGCATCTAACAACATTAGTCTTTATAAAATTGTTAGATTATCATTTGCTGCGGTAAGTTAAGGATTGCAAGGGGCTTTCGCTGAGGGGTTAATGCTAATCGCAGCGTTATGAATTACGGTGGACAAGAAATGTAGTCTAGGTAACTGTTTCCTAGTATAGATTGAGCCTAGTGTGATTTTAAAGCACATATGGCTGGGTGGCATCAAACAGCGGAACTAAGTCCAATCAGGCGAGCTTCGTTGTATTTTTAAAAGATTTTTTCTAAAAGTTAGGAATCCTACAACTAACGCCTTTCTCAGGCGCTGTATAAAAGCGAAGTCAAATTTCGCATCATGGCAGAAGCGATCGCACCTGCCACGTTGCTCTACCAGGATACTCAATTGCTGTAAGTTAATTCAGCGTTCTGCACAATTACTGGCTACAGTCAAGCAGAGTTATTAAAGATATACGCCTGGAATTATGGGCATCCAGACTACAAAGCCTTGACATTAAACGGGAGCGTCGCGCAGCAAGGGGGCGAACAAGTGAAGAACCGTTACGAAGTAAAAATCCTCACAGAGACTGGTAAAGAATGTTGGCTGGATGTTCGCAATCGGATAATTAATGTCCAAGGTGAGTCTGCCGTGCTAGTTACTGCGTTTGACATAACCCACTACAAACAGGTACGGGAAGCCCTGTACGAGAGTCAACGAACTCTCTCAACTCTAATGAGTAACCTTCCCGGAATGGTTTACCGTTGCCGCAATGACCGGGACTGGACTATGGAGTTTATTAGTGAAGGCTGTTTTAATCTAACTGGTTACTACCCGGCTGACTTGATTGAGAACCAAAAGATTTCTTTCCATGAAATCATTTACCCAGATGACCGAGAGGGTGTGTCGAATGAAGTGCAAGCCGCTTTACAGCAAAACCGACCTTATCAGCTAGAGTATCGCATCACAACGGCTACAGGTGAGCACAAGTGGGTAGAAGAACAGGGTTGCGGCATTTTCTCATCAACAGGAGAATTGTTAGCTCTAGAAGGCTTCATCACCGATATCACCGAGCAAAAGCGCTCTGATGAAGAACTTCAGCTGTTGCAAACATTGACTCAGGCAATCAGTGAAGCCCCCGATTTTGACACAGCAATAGAAGTGGCGTTGCGTAAGGTGTGTCAAGCAACCCGTTGGGATTTTGGCGAAGCTTGGATTCCTAGCACTGATGGTTCCGTTTTAGAATGCTCTCCCGCTTGGTACATCAGTCCTAGAGAGAAAGGGAGTGGGGAGTGGGGAGTGGGGAGTCGGGATATGAGAGAAAAGGGGGACAAGGGGGACACGGGAGACAAGGGGGACACGGGGGACACGGGAGAATTCTCTGCCTTAATGTTGGAAAAAACTACTCCTTTATCTGTTCATCTCCTACTCCCGACTCCCGACTCCCGACTCCCTTCACCTATCAAGGAATTTCGGCGTCAGAGTGAAGCGTTTACTTTTGCACCGAATGCTGGACTGCCAGGGCGAGTTTGGTCATCGCAGCAACCTCTATGGCTTAGGGATGTTTCTACTCTGGCCACTAATCTTTTTGCGCGATCGCATCAAGCAAAAGCCTGTGGACTCAAAGCCGGATTTGGTGTACCAATTCTCGCTAATGACCAAGTGTTAGCGGTGCTTGTCTTTTTCATGCTCGAATCCCGCCAAGAAGATCGACGATTAGTAGAGTTGATCACAGCCGTAGCAGCGCAACTAGGTGCAGTGATTCGGCGCAAGCAAGTCGAAGCCGCACTAAAAGAAAGCCAGCGACGCCTTGCTAGTTTGATTGATTCTCTGCCAGGAATTGTCTTCTCTTGTGCCAGTGACCCCGAGTGGTCCATGACTTACCTGAGCGAAGGTTGCTTGATTCTTACGGGTTATAAAAGCGAAGAATTAATCGGAAATCGGGCAGTTTCTTTCGATTGCATCACTCATAAGCAAGATTTACCGAAAGTCTTAACTGCTATTGATCGAAGTGTAGCTCTTAAAAAACCTTACGTTGTCGAGTATCGCATCCGCACTAAATCCGGTCAGGAAAAGTGGGTGTGGGAAAAAGGTCATGGAGTTTTTGATAGTAGGGGTAAAGTTCTCGGTGTCGAAGGCTTTATTACAGACATCACTGAACGTAAGCGCATAGAAGAAGCACTACGTTCTTCAGAAAGTGAATTGCGTGCGCTGTTTGCCGCGATGACTGATGTCATTTTTGTTTTTGATGCCCAAGGGCGCTTTCTCAAGATTGCACCTACAAATCCAGATCCAAAGTTGTTGTCCAAACCCGTTATTGAGCTGCTTGGTAAAACCTTGCACGAAGTGTTTGAACAGGAAGCTGCTGACACCTCTCTTGGCTATATCCAGTGTGCTATCCATACCAAGCGAACAGTCAATTTTGAGTACAGTTTGTGTACGGGTGCCGAAGAATTTTGGTTTGCTGCCAGCGTTTCCCCAACTCAGTCAGATACAGTGGTTTGGGTGGCACGAGATATTACGAAACGCAAAAACGCTGAGGAAGCCTTACGAGAAGCTGAAGCAAAATATCGCAACATTTTTGAAAATGCATTGGAAGGGATTTTCCAATCGACGGTGGACGGACAATATATTAGTGCTAATCCCGCCCTAGCACGTTTGTATGGCTACTCCACACCGACAGAATTGACAGCACATCTAATAGATATTGAGCATCAGCTGTATGTAGAGCCAAATCGACGTGCTGAGTTTGTTCGTCTGTTGCAAGAAAATGATGCTGTCTCTGAGTTTGAATCTCAAATCTATCGGAAAGACGGTAGTCTGATTTGGATTTCGGAGAACGCTCGTACAATTCGCGATACCACTACGGGTGAAGTGCTTTACTACGAAGGTCGGGTGGAAGACATCACCGATCGCAAATTGGCAAAGGAGCAACTCCGGGAACGGGCTTTTTTTGACCCATTGACAGGATTGCCAAATCGTGCATTGTTCATGGAGCGCTTGAGCCAGACGGTGGAGCTGGCTAAATGTTACCCTGACTATCGATTTGCCGTTTTGTTTTTAGATCTCGATCGCTTCAAAGTCGTTAATGATAGTCTGGGGCATCTGGTTGGAGATCAGCTACTTGTGGCGATCGCACGTCGGTTAGAACATTGCATACGTGTAGAAGATACCGTCGCTCGCTTGGGAGGAGACGAGTTTACCATTTTGTTGCAGGCGATCGATGATGTTAACCAGGCTACCCTGGTAGCTGAACGGATTCATCAACAACTAAACGCACCTTTCCATCTGGATGGGCATGAGATTTTTACAGGCGTCAGTATTGGAATTGTTATGAGTCGAGAGGTGCGTCAGGGCATCTGTTGTATAACTGATTATGACCGCCCCGAAGACCTTCTGCGTGATGCTGACACGGCGCTATACCGCGCTAAGGCTTTAGGTAAGGGACGCTATGAAGTGTTTGATAGAACCATGCATCAAAGCGCCGTAGCTCAACTAGAACTAGAAACTGACTTGCATCGAGCTGTCGAACACCAAGAATTTCTGCTCTACTATCAGCCAATTATCTCTCTGTCTACCAACCAGATTACAGGTTTCGAGGCGCTGTTGCGGTGGTGGCATCCTACACGAGGTATGGTTTACCCAAATGAATTCATTTCCACAGCCGAAGAGATGGGGCTAATTATCCCAATTGGTTGGTGGACACTTCGCGAGGCTTGCCGTCAGTTACGCTGTTGGCAGGAAGAGGGTTTGAAAGTTGGAAAGTTGGCAAATGACATTCAATCCCCAGAACCTCTCACCATCAATGTAAACATTTCTAGCAAACAATTTTTGCAACCTGATGCGCTAGCTCAAATCGACCAGATTCTTCAGGAAACTGGTTTGGATGGACGCTATTTAAAACTGGAGATTACTGAAAGCTGCTTACTCGAAAATCCAGACGCCGCGACTATCATGCTGAGGCAGCTTAGAGAACGGCAAATTGGATTATGTATTGATGATTTTGGTACGGGCTATTCCTCTTTAAGTTATCTACATCAATTTCCTGTCAACATCTTGAAAATTGACCGTTCTTTTGTCAGTCGTATCAATGCCTCCTCAAACGAGGTGCTACCCGGTGATGCACTAGATAAATCCAATAATTTTCCTCTGCAAATTGCTAGAACAATTGTGCTTCTCGCCCATAATCTGGGCATGGAAGTGATTGCTGAAGGGATAGAAACAACTCAGCAATTAACTCAACTTTTGGCGCTTAATTGCCAATATGGTCAGGGATATTTGTTCTCAAAGCCACAAGATGCTTCAACAGCTGGGGAGTTAATGGCTTTGATGAACCAGTATTAAGATGTTGTTTGTTGTTTGTTGTTTGTTGTTTGTTGTTTGTTGTTCGTTGTTTGTTGTTCGTTGTTTGTTGTTTGTTGTTCGTTGTTTGTTGTTTGTTGGCTTGCCCGTTCGGATGAGCTCACGACCGAAGCCTGAGCTTGCCTGCACTGAGATGAGCCGAAGTGTCGAAGGGTTGTTTTTTTGCCAAGAACTAATAACAGATTGTTAATACCTAGTTGCGTTCATACATAGTACTTTCTTTCCTCCTTGTCTCCCTTGTCTCCCTTGTCTCCCTTGTCTCCCTTGTCCCCCTTCCCTCCCTTCCCTCCCTTCCCTCTATTTACCCTAGATGCACTTTAACAATTTAAAGATGTTATTATATTTTTTACAAAACTTAGTAATTTATATAAAGTAGGTTTAATCTATAGTAAGAAGCAAGTTAGTAATTTATATCGCTTAAAATCGTTTCAACAATTTGTGATTAAGTTTTTGTTCTACATCTTGAATAATTGAATTAGGACTTAGGCGAATTGCTCATTGAAACACTACAGCTAGTAGTAGGATGGGCTGTTCCCATCTGACTGGTAGAGGTTCTATGTCAGTCCTGTTAACAAAACGACTCTGCTTTGATTTCAAAGTACTGTTCTCATGGTTTGGTTTACACGGTCATCACGCTTTAGAATACTGGCGATCGCGCTAGTAGGGGCTTTAACATTGGCGCTTACCGTCAATGCTCCAACAGGAGTGCAAGCTCAGTTAAGATCTACTACTAATAAGGCACTCGGAGAAAAGCTACCGAACCAATGGGAATTCAGTCCGCCAAGAGGGCCAGGAGATTTAGTACCGACTAATAGAGAGGGGGCAGCAACGCGGAGTGGCCCACAGCAATGTGTTCAGGGTAATAAATCGCTCACCGCTTTGGTTCCAGCTTCCGGGGTTGGAGAAACAGCAGCTGAGTATCCAACATTTTCGTGGTTTATGCCTCAGACATCCGCATCAGCCATGGAGTTTGTGCTACGGGATGCCAAAGGCAATGACGTTTATAGATCTCAATATGCCTTAGCTAGCTTTGGTGCTTACTCTAGCCAGAGTGCAGCACCATCAGGGTTAGGACAGGTTAACTCGGTTTCGCAGGAGCCAAAAGTAAGCAATGTCAGCACTTCTAGAATTATGAGTTTAACTCTTCCTGCTTTTGCTAACCTCTCTCCTTTGGAGATTGGTCAGGAATATTCCTGGACGTTAGCATTGGTTTGCAATCCTGACGAACGCTCAAAAGATATCATTGTGGGGGGCGCGATTAAGCGAGTTCCACCCAACCCAACTCTTTCACGTCGTATACAGCAGGCAAGTGTTGAAGAGCGTGTGGCTCTCTATGCAGATGCTAGGCTTTGGTATGAGACATTAAGCAGTCTAGTCGAGTTACGACGCGATCGCCCTGATAACAATGATTTGACACAAGCATGGAACAAGCTTCTCGCCTCGGTGGGGCTAGATGCAATTGCCAAAGAACCTGGTAACTAGGATGAACCAATTCTCTGTGAGCTTTCATTTTATTTGCCCTGAGTTGCCCTCAGTCTAGAAGACTGGGGCTACACAAACCAAGCCTGTCTACACAGGCTATTTTGATAGGGATTCAAGGTAATTAAAAGACACTTTAGGGCAGGCTTCCACGGACACTCAAGCGTTTCAATCCCTGATAGGGATTCAAGGTAATTAAAAGTTGGGGTCAAAGAGACGGAGAGCAAGCCGACTGCGTTTCAATCCCTGATAGGGATTCAAGGTAATTAAAAGTTAATAATAATGTTTCCGGTCTTCCCAATTCCGAGTTTCAATCCCTGATAGGGATTCAAGGTAATTAAAAGCGTACCGTCGTCTCTTACTATTACTCTGCTGGCAGTTTCAATCCCTGATAGGGATTCAAGGTAATTAAAAGCTATTAAAGCCTATTTTGCGGCAGGGCAAACAATGCCTGCTGGCAGTTTCAATCCCTGATAGGGATTCAAGGTAATTAAAAGGGACTGGGATACAGTGTTCCACCCAGGCTTGTGAGTTTCAATCCCTGATAGGGATTCAAGGTAATTAAAAGGCGGGGCTTTGAAAAGCTTGATGTATTTGGTTTTCAATGTTCAAATCCGACAGTCTGACATTAATGTACATTTCAGCTCCAGCTTGAGTCAAGACCCTTCAAAAAAATTCAGCTCAAACCCTTGTGTAGCAATCCTTTCAGCAAATCCGACAACCTCTGTTTTAGATGAAGGGCTTCAAAGCCTTGCAGGACAAGGAATGCAGCCCTAAATTTTGACCTGTCCTGAAAAACACCTACTGGTTGTCGGATTAAGCCAAGAAAACTGAAGCATCCGCGCTACCAAAACATCATAGAAGCTGAGAGCCTCCGTACTTCAGTCGGAGGATGAAAGCGACAGGGAGGATTTATCCCCCGATTAGGCAACCGCTAGAATCCTTCGTGTTTTAACCGAAGGAGTGTCAATGAGTACTTCTGATTATCCACCTACTCGCGATCGGCATTCGCCATCCAGTGCCAAAGGCGCGATCAGTTATCTTCAATCCTGGAGGTGCTTGTCTGCGCTTAAATTCAGCCCGTGTCACCATCCGTACTACTCTATCTACTATTGCTGAGTCATGACCAGCAGCAATAATTTGATCGGGTGATTGATGCTGTTCAATCCATCGATACAGAATATCATCGAGAACATCGTAGGGTGGCAGTGAGTCTTGGTCAATTTGACCGGGTTTGAGTTCAGCGCTGGGAGGTTTAGTCAGGATATTGGTAGGAATGATTTCTTTTGGAGTTGAAGATTGAGGGTTAGAAGGCGGGTTTGAACGTTCAACATTCAACTGTTCTCCTCTAGTATTTAGCCACTGGCATAGAGAGTAGACGCGGGTTTTGGGTACGTCGGCAATGACAGCTAGGCCTCCATTCATATCGCCGTAGAGGGTGCAGTAACCAACTGCCATCTCTGACTTATTACCAGTGGAGAGAAGGAGATAACCAAACTTATTCGCGATCGCCATCAATAAATTACCCCGAATCCGCGATTGAATATTCTCCTCTGCAATGCCAAACTCTGTGCCAGTAAACAACGCTTCTAAAGTATGGTCATAACCCTGCATCAATTCCCCAATCGGCAAGAGGTGAGTCTGGATGCCCATGTTATCAGCAAGTGATTGAGCATCTTTAACCGAGTGATCAGAACTATATGGGGATGGCATGAGAACACCTATTACATTATCGGTGCCTAGGGCTTCAGTTGCGATCGCAGCCACCAGCGCCGAATCAATGCCACCACTCAAACCAATCACCACCTTTTTAAAGCCACACTTACGGGCATAGTCTCGTACACCCAGTACTAGCGCTAACCAAATTTCCTCATCTTTAGTTTCTGGTGAAGGTGCGATCGTTCCTGGTAATAAGTCTCGCGCTTGTTCGTCAAATTCCAATACTACCAAGTCCGTCTCAAAGGCACGAGCATGGCAGACTTTCTCACCTGCGCCATTAAATGCCACACTATTACCATCAAAAAGCAGGTCATCATTACCTCCCACCTGATTAGCGTAAACAATCGGTTGCTGGTAACGAACAGCACTATGCCGCAACATCGCCTCTCGTAACTTCTGCTTGCCAGCGCTGTAAGGCGAAGCCGATAGATTTACAATCAAATCGACGCCCTGCTTAGCTAAATCCTCAATGGGATTGATAGCATAGTTGCGCTTACCCCAAAACTCCTCATCATTCCACAAGTCTTCGCAGATAGTAACTCCTATCTGGATTTGGGATTGTGACTCCTGACTCCCGACTCCCGACTCCCCAATTTTGAGGGTAAAGGAATTACTTAATAATCCTGGTTCAAAGTAGCGGTTTTCGTCGAAGACATCGTAGGTAGGTAAGAGGCGTTTGTAAAAAATCTGCTGCACCATGCCTTGTTCTAGTAGCGCCATGCTGTTAAATAAGGGCTTGCCACCAGCAATATTAGCTTTGGGATTCGGCGTTACTGTACCTACCAAAACGGCGAGAGATGGCGGCAGCTGTTGGGCTAACTGTTGCAGAGTCGTCGCCATTGATTCCACAAAACCAGGATTGAGTAACAAGTCTCGCGGTGGATAGCCACATAAAGATAGTTCCGGCGTCAGCAACAGGCGAGCACCTTGATGCGCGGCAAGTGTCGCGGCGTCTAGAATCTGTTGGGCGTTGCCAGTAACGTCGCCAATGGTGGGATTGAGTTGTGCGATCGCAAGCTTCATAGTAAGTTGAAGGTCGAAAGTTGGTTTGTAAACTCAAACCTTGAAGGTTAGTTGTTATAGCGGTTTTCAATTGTCTGAAGTTCGAGGTAGAGACTAAGACACGGCCCATTGGTGACAACTTAAAGTAAAACCCTAGCGTGGTAACAATTTCCGCTCAACACCCGCAGGCTGTAAGCCTGGGGCTACACAAACAAAGCACCGGCCGACCCAGGCTAAAACTTCAGTCCGCGCAGGCGGACTTCGTTTGTGTAGCCGCGACTTCCAGTCGTCGTCAGGGCTTAAGTTGACACTAACAGGCACTGCCATGCCTCTACAATTGCTGTACTCCACAAGGGATGAAAACTGCTATATGTGCCTTGAACTGTCAAAACCGAAACCCCAAGAGATTCCAGTAATTTAGAAATGATACAAAGCCTATGGCGGCCAGTGTAATTAAAGAGTAATGCAGTTGCTTAATTCCTGACCAATACTGGTTTTTCCAGTTCAGCGCGATCAAGATAGGCAGTAAGAACGTCAAACCAGTAGTTATAGGTGGAATATACAGGAATGCGATCGCCTCTGTTGGCAGTCCAAAGAACAACTCCCAAAAGTCAGCCTGAGACAAAACCCAGCCTATCCCAATCAAAAAGATCAAGTTCAGCGTACTGATTAAAACAGCCAACAACTGTGCCAACTGAAACAATTTTGAAGTTTTAGACTTCTGTTTGCGGATACGGCGAACCAACCCGCTAATCAACTGCACAATACAGGTTAAAAAGAACACTAGCGTACAAAAAATCAAGAGTTTCAACTGAAAATCAAGAGTTTCATACCAGGCCAACTTTTCCAGGGCAGCAAAGACTGAATCGCTGATGAACATATGAGTAATGCCCCCTCTACCGTCTTGTCTAAACGTCATGCGATCGTTGGAGTAGAAAAAGCGAAATAACAGTGGTTTTATCTCAACTGACTTGAATTCTGGTACGTAAAGTGATAAGGTTCCGTCATTACCAGCGAATGTCCGAACTTCTGGTGCTTCTCCGAAAACTGCCGCCAGCTTTTCGATAGTGTGATGAGGGTAGCGGTTGTAGCGATAAGTACCAGCTAGCTTTTGCAGATGTTCTTGAGAACTAGTGATACGTTGCGGGACTGGGGCTGGTTTCTCTTCTACTGGATAGTAATGGTCAAAAAACTGCTTAACTAGCTCATCGGTTAAAGAGGTTGGATTATTATTACAAGCAACGAAAAAGCCTAGATTTTGGTCGGGTAGTAAATACAACTGGCTAGTATATCCACTATGGCGGCCACTGTGCATGATTGCTCGTTGCTGATTTGGCATCCGTTGAACAAAGCCGTAAGCTGAACCTACCATACCTGGATAGTGGGCAAAGTGCTGGCGATGCATCAGTTGTGCCGTAGACTCGTTTAAGATGCGTGCCTCACCGTAACGACCGTTTTGTAAATGTGCGATCGCAAAATGCGCTATATCCGTAGCAGTCGCCATCAAGGCGTTACCCGGAATCGTGTTACTGAAAGCAAACGGTCGCCCCTGATAAGTGCCATTCTTATACTTGTAGCCTACAGCTAAATCAGCTGCTAACTGAGGAGGCAACGGCTGGAAAAAGCTAGTGCGACGCATATCTAACGGCTGCAAAATATTTTGATCAACGTATTTGGCAAAAGGAACCCCAGAAATCACCTCTACTAAATAACCTGCCAAGTTCATCCCCACGTCGCTGTAGAGAAACACTTCACCAGGGGGCAAGATACGGGGCGGTAAACGTTTAGCAATAAAATCACCCAACGGAGTCATCTCGGATGCACTGCGAGCAAAAGCCTTGATGCCCCAACCTGAGTCGAAACCATCCGTGTGAGTCAGCAGATTGGCCAATGTTACAGGCTTGTTGTAGCTTTTTTCTATTTGGAAACGCTTGAGATACTTGTTAACATCATCGTCCAGTTTCAGCTTGTTTTGCTCAGCGAGTTGCATAACTGCTGTAGCCGTAAACAGTTTAGAGATAGAACCAACACGAAACAGAGTTTTGTCTGGAACTACAGGTATTTTCTTTTCCAAATCAGCATAGCCGTAGCCCTTACTAAAAAAGATTTTGCCATCTTTGACCAGAGCAAACACTGCACCAGGAACATGTCCTTTAGTCATCTGCTGGGCAAAAAATTTATCTAAGAATATTTCTAGTTCTTGCGGGTTAGTTAGTCCCGGTTGTGGTGTTGGCATTCCTTGGGCAAAACAAGGTAATCCAGAAAGTAACCAAATCAGAATTAGCTCAACTAATACCGCATAAAGAATACCAGATGCCTTAGTCATTAAGTATTTCATCTTGGTGATATTTTCTAGTTCCAAAGGTTGAAATTTGGTTCATAAAAGGGAAAAATAGGACAAAATATACTCTCTCCCTTTCCTTGCTGCCGGAGAAGTTAGGGAGGTTCTACCTCTTTTATTACTTCCAGATTAGAGCCGCGATTTTCGTAAAAGCGTCAACATTTTGGGAGCAATTTATAGCGGTTTTCATCCCTTGTGAAGCATGGAAATCGTAGGGGCACGGCACTGCTGTGCCCTTAACCCCCAATTACGCACAAAAACCACATCTGGTAGGGACACGATATCAACGCCCCTACAGTTGGCGCTTTAGAGACTTTCTATTCATAAGTCCTGACGAAATGACTTCAGCCAATGGAATAATTAAGACTTACCCAATACTAGACGCCAGAAAAACGATCGTCAAAATTTACCCACTAACTCATCCTAAGGGGCTTTTACTGACAGTCTTCCAAATGTGCAACTTCAGAATTTATGTATAAAAAAACACCAAAAATAGTAGAGTGAACGGCCGTTCACCCCTACAAATGGCCTTTCAACAGTAAATTTGCGTAAGTCTTGAAATTCAGAATTTTGTAGTGCGTGCGCGTAGCGAAAACATCTTGATCGCTTGTCATGTTACGCGAACAAGATATCTGTACTAATTAATAAGATTAGGATGCTCTCCTTTTGCTTTGAGACGACACCCTGCAAGTTAGGTTCAAATAGCTCAAAAAATCTAAACTTCAAATCTTCCGCATGTTTCTACTTTCGGGGTCAAAGCCCTTAGTAAATCGAGTAGTTTCATCATAACAAGCTCCATTTAGAGAAGCGCCAAAAAGCTTGGTATAGTTGAGTCTAGCTTGTCGTAAATTCGCTTCATTGAGTTTTGCGCCGCTGAGGTTAGCTCTAGTTAAGTTAGCTTTAGCTAGATTAGCTCCACTCAAATCTGCCCCCCATAGTTTGATTCCTACCAAGTATGCGCCAATCAGTGATGCTCTAGGCAGCTTTGCGCCCCTAAAGTCTCGTTCACCCGCAGCATAACGCCTTAGTAGTTCATCTACATCCATATTTAAATTCGACATACAACTGGACTTTTGTGGAACGCAGAAATAGAGACCCTTATACAAAAATGTTAAATCAACAATCTCTTCAGGTGTAATATCATGTCCGGTTGATTAGTTATGAATTGTAGGTTGACACCTCTTTTGTCA
>DALYIW010000165.1:0-18843 GCA_031970155.1 Coleofasciculaceae cyanobacterium CTOTU46601
GGAGTACAGGAATAGGGGAAGCAGGGGAAGCAAAGAAGAGGGTAGAAGAAATTTACTCTGCATTTGCTTCACAAAATGGCACTTCTGTCAATCCCAACCAAAAGTTTGTATTTGTATCTTCTCAACCGCAACTTCAGCCCAATAGTACGGTTACTCTAGAACATACTTTTTCACTTGCTAGTGACCCCTATCTTTCTGATTACTGTATAGATGGAAAACCCGTCTTACCTAGTGCAGTAATTTTGGAATGGATAGCCCAGTTTATTCAATCTGCTTGGCCAGAATGGATGGTAGCAGAAGTTCGTGACTTGAAAGTTTTGCAGCCTAGCGCACTTGAAATTACGGTGGAGAAAAAACTTGTATTTTCTGCCCGTGCTTCCAGTCACGCTGATGCTGAATCGCTACAAGTTGCAGTAGAAGTTTTAGACTCTAACCTAAAAATTCCCCTTTATCGTGCCTATATCATTCTCAAATCAAAGTTTGATGAACCTGTGGTCATGCCTTCGCTTTCTTTAAGTTCAGGTATTAGCTTAGAAAGTGCGATCGCTTATCGTGACTATCTCTTTCAAGGTTCTTGTTTCCAGCACTTAAAATCCATCGATCGCATAAATGAGCAAGGTATTGATGCTCTTGCTATTTCAAGTGAACCATCGACCTGGATGAGCAGCCAATACTCTTCAGAACATTCAACACTCAGTTGGTTGTTTGACCCAGCTTTAATTGATATAGCTTCTCAATTAATCATGGTCTGGTCACGAACTCAAAAGGGTACTGCTGCCTTCCCTTATCGGTTTGGCGAAGTCACGCGCTATGGCAATTCCAGCTTTGATAGCGCATTAAAAGTAGCCTTCCGAGTTAGTTCAGTTCAAGAGAATCATTCCTTCGTATCTGAGGCAGTTTTCCTGGACGAAAACAGTAATATCCGCTTGCATATTCAAAACATCGACAGTACTTTCAACAGTTCGGGTAGTCATCTATGAATGCAGAAAGTTCTACCACCGATATTGCCATTATTGGGATGTCTGCTTTGTTCCCTGGAGCAAAAGATTTACAGACTTACTGGCAAAATATTTTTAACAAAGTAGATGCCGTTCAGGATGCACCCGATGAATGGGTGGGTTCCTATTTCGACCCGAACTCTACAGAAAATGACCGCATCTATACTCGTAAAGGTGGGTTTCTAGGAAAGCTAGCTCAATTCAACCCTACTGAGTTTGGAATTATGCCAAATTCAGTCAACGGGATAGACCCAGATAACTTTTTGGCGCTGAAATTAGCACGAGATGCTCTCTGGGATGCTGGCTATAAAGAGCGACCTTTCAATCGAGAAACAACGGGTATTATTCTAGGGCGGGGTACTTATCTTCATCGAGGTAATGCCACTTGGTTACAACATGGCATGGTGGTGGAGCAAACCCTAAAATTACTGCATCAGCTTCATCCAGAACTTGAGCAAGAGACTCTAAACCACATTCGCCAAGAACTAAAAGCAGACTTACCGCCCTTTAATGGTGAGACAGTACCAGGTTTAGTACCCAATGTAATTACAGGACGCATTGCTAACCGCTTAGACTTGATGGGGCCAAATTACCTGGTTGATGCAGCTTGTGCTTCTTCCTTGATTGCGATTGAATCAGCGATTAAAGAACTGTTGAGCGATCGCTGCGACATGATGCTGGCAGGTGGCATACACAGCAGCACACCACCCCAAAGTTTCATGATGTTCTGCCAGGTGAATGCCCTGACACGCTCGAAAATTAGACCCTTCGATAAGTCAGCGGATGGAACGTTATTAGGGGAAGGTTTAGGAATAGTTGTTCTGAAGCGGCTGGCTAAGGCTCAACAAGATGGCGATCGCATTTACGCCGTCATCAAAGCAATGGGAAGTTCCAGCGACGGCAAAGCCCTTGGATTGCTAGCCCCGCGTTTTGAAGGGGAAGTGCTCACCCTACAACGAGCATACACTAAAAATGGCATAAATCCAGAGACTGTTGCTTTAATTGAGGCTCATGGTACTGGTACACCGTTAGGCGATCGTACAGAAATTCAATCGCTAACCCACATCTTCGGTCAGCGTCAGGGAGAAATGCCTGGTTGTGCTCTAGGCTCTGTTAAGTCGATGATTGCTCACTGTCTCCCAGCAGCTGGAGCCGCAGCAATTATCAAAACAGCCCTAGCTTTGTACCATAAAGTCTTACCACCAACGCTATGTGACGAGGTAAACCCAGACCTCGAAATAGAAAAGACACCCTTTTACATCAATAATGAAACCCGCCCCTGGATTCACGGACGACCAGAAGCACCCCGTCGTGCTGGGGTTAATGCCTTTGGATTTGGTGGGATTAATGCTCATGCTGTACTCGAAGAGTACACTGAACCTCAAACGCACAGTATTAAGCAGTTACATCAGCAGTGGCCGACAGAACTACTAATCTTCTGTGCTGATCAACGTACAGCGCTAATTGACTTAATTCACAACATCCAAAACCTTCTCCAAGCCAACCCGAATCTCACCCTAGCGAACCTGGCCTATACGCTTTCAACTCAGGCTAACCACACGCATCGACTAGCGGTAATTGCTAAAGACATCCCCGACTTACAGAACAAACTTACCTTTGCCGAGGAGAAACTCAAAGACCCCAAACGCACCCACTTACAAACACGAACTGGAATCTATTACAAAGAACCCCAGTCAAGGATAGAACCAGGTAAAACAGCCTTTTTGTTTCCGGGTGAAGGGTCACAATATCCTAATATGCTGGCAGACCTTTGCCTGTATTTTCCCAAAGTACGGGAGTGGTTCGACTTCTTAGACGAAACATTTGCTTCAACCAGAAAGCAGTTACCCAGTAGTCTAATTTTCCCTCCACCAACCAGTCTGACAAAAGAAGAACGCGACTTAGCGACGAAACAGTTATTCCACATGAACGTCGGTTCAGAAATCGTGTCTACTGCCAGTATGGCTTTGCATGATTTGCTGAGAGATTTAGACATCCAGTGTGATTTCATGGTTGGTCACAGTACTGGAGAATTTGCCGCTTTAGTCGCTTCGGGTGTTGTCCGTCTGACTGGACGAGAAGAACTTAAGGAGAAAAACCGCCTTCTAAACCGGATATACCAGGATTTAGAAGCAAAAGACAGCATCCCTAAGGGACGGTTGATGACTGTCGGTGGAGTTAACTTGAGTGTTGTAGAAAAACTGGTTGATGCTTCTCAAGGACGCCTGTATCTAGCAATGGATAACTGCCCAAATCAGGCAGTTTTGTTTGGTAGTGAAAGTGATGTTGAGGCTGTTGCTGCTCAACTTAAAACTGATGGTGCCATCTGTTTACCTCTGCCCTTCGATCGCGCTTATCATACTCCCTTGTTTGCAGGAGTAGGAACAGCTTTTCGTAGCTACTATGATGCACTGGAAGTCGGTAAGGGTCATACTTGCCTTTACAGCTGTGCTACCAGTGAAGCGTTTCCTGATGAACCAGAAGCAATTCGTGCTTTAGCCGCCCAGCAGTGGTCAAGTCGGGTGCATTTTCGGAAAACTATCGAAAAACTCTACAACGAGGGAGTTAGGACATTTATTGAAGTGGGGCCCAATAGCAACCTAACTGCCTTCGTCGATGATACTTTGCGCGATCGCACTTTCCTTGCCGTCGCTAGCAATCACCATCGCCAATCTGGTCTAGAAGCGATTCAGCATCTACTGGCACGACTGTTTGTGAATGGCATTGCCACCAATATGGCAGTCCTCTATCAACATCGGGACGTTACCGCCATCAGCCTAGAAGCATCAATAGCAGGTGAATACGATAGGCCGAAGGAGATGCCCATTCTAGATTACAGTATGCCAGAAATTGAATTGCGATCGCAAGTTATCGAAACAATTGTCCACAAGCTTCGTCCTCCAGAAAGTACCAAGAACCGGGAGACAGTTATTTCTGCTGTCATGTCACAAAACCCCGTAGAAAACCGGGTATCTACCACGACACCCAACAATCCAGCTGATGACTCAGTAAGGCCTACACCCCACTACAGCAACGGCAATTCTGTAGAGAAAGCGCTTGAGGTCGAACCCGCTGCCACAACTAGCAATTTATCCATACAACCAACCCCAATAGCACCCAACATTGGGCCCTCAAATACAGTACAAATCCCAGCACCTAGTAGCATTTCTCACCTGCCAACCGATACTCGTCTGTCCTTGTTAATGTCTCACTTTGACTTGATGCAAGAGTTCCTTGCCAACCAAGGACGAGTGACAGCAATGTTGTATTCGACACTAGGGACTTCCGGAAATGCTGAAGCTACTCTTTTACCCACGAACTTAGCTCCAACGGCTTTAACTCAAGAAGATGCTTGGCCACTGTTGGGGCAGATGATTGAGAGGGATGACCAGCATTTATGGTGCGATCGCACTTTTGACATGGAGCATGATATCTTTCTCCACGACCACACCATCGGCGGGAAACTATCCCAGCAGCATCCAGAACTATTTCCGCTTCCCGTCATCCCCTTTACCATCAGCATGGAAATCCTAGCTGAAGCAGCAACTTGCTTAGTCGGCCCAGATAAAGTCGTTATCGGGCTAGATAATTTGCGAGGTTACCGCTGGATAGCCCTAGACCAAGGTCAAATCAGCTTAAATATTCAGGCACAAATTCAACCTCAACCAGACCCACAAACCTGGTGTGTCCATGTGCAACTGTTCGAGTCAGGAACCGCCCAAGCTACTCCAGTCTTTGAAGGAGACGTGAGACTAGCTAATCAATTTCCCTTAGCCCCTGCACCTGTGTCAATTAACTGGCAGCAACCAGCACCCTCAGCTTATCCCGATACAGATTTGTACCGCACAGGGATGTTCCATGGCCCCCGTTTTCAAGGAGTCAAACACATTTGTCAATGGGATAAGCAAGGGATTGAAGCGGATTTACAAGTAATTCCAATTGACGACTTTTTCCAACAGATTCACCACCCTATATTTCAAATCGATGCAGGGTTGTTAGATGCTGCTGGACAATTAGTAGGTTACTGGGTACTAGAACAAATTGGTACTGATTTTAATGTTTTCCCATTTAACGTTCAGTCTTTTCACCAATATCAAGCGCCCCTACCTGCCAACAGTCCAGTACTGTGTCGAGGTTTAATGCGTTTTACCAGCGAAACTCAAACAGAAGCAATTTTTGATTTCCTCGATGAAACAGGTCATTTAATTGCTCGCTTAGAAGGGTGGCAAGATAGATTCTTTCCTGTACCGCACAAGTACTACCAATGCCGCTTGCATCCCCAAACTGCCTATCTTTCTGATGTCTGGATGCAAGAAGAAACAGGTATTATTTGTCGCCGCATTGAACCTTTTCCAGAACACTTTTTAGAAGATGGATGGAGTATTTGGAAGCGCGTACTCGCCCATTTAATGCTTAATGAGCAAGAACGTAAATTCTGGTATGAACTACCTGAAAAAGGGCCAGGACGTACCGACTGGTTACTAGGACGAATTGCTGCTAAAGATGCCCTACGCCAGTGGGCAAAACAAACATTTAATGTGGAACTCGCCCCCATCGATATCGAAATTCTATCCACACCACTGGGTAAACCCATGGTGCGCTGTCCCCAACTAGAGTATCTGGGTTCACTACCAGATATTTCAATTAGCCATAGCCGAGGTTATATTGTTGCTGCTGTAGCTAAACCCAATTTGCGTATTGGCATTGATATAGAACGTCTTGACTGGATTCGTTCCAATGATTGGTTAGGTGCTGCCTTCACCAAACAAGAACTAGACTTGATTCCTCAGCAAGATTCTCTGCCTGCTATCCTAGGACTTTGGTGTGCGAAGGAAACTGCCGCGAAAGCAGCAGGCACAGGATTGCAGGGTAATCCTTATGAATGGCAAATCACTCACTATTCAATGGATGGTCAACAGATTACTGTATCTCACGGCAGTGAATCTTTCCACGTCAACCTTTGGTATCGAGATGATGAGATACTAGCCATTTGTCAAACTTAAATAATCGAGAAAAGTAACTCTTATGCCACTCACAGTAAACCAGGTGCAGTCAGACATCATAGGCATCCTAAAAGACATTACCCAGGAATGGGAACTTGATTTTAATGATATTAATCCAGGAACTCACCTAGTAGCAGACCTAGGATTTAGCTCAATTGACATTATTCAATTGGTGGTTGCCCTAGAAGAACATTTCAAACAAAAACTAGGCTTCAATGAACTACTAATGAATGATGGTCAATACATTGATGACCTCAGTATTGAGGAATTAGTGAGTTTTGTTTCCCGCAAACTTCAGGGTAATTAGCAATGACTAAGACTTTATTTATTGGACTAGATGGCGCTACCTTTACGGTTCTAGATGAAATGACTCGTGATTTACCTGGAGTCGGTGTCACGATGCCTTTCCTCAAGAAATTCATGGAAACAGGCTGTCGCGCTAAATTGCGTTCTACGCCAAATCCCCTCACCCCTCCCGCCTGGGTTTCAATCATGACAGGTCGGATGCCAGGAAGTCATGGAGTTTATGATTTCATCAGGGCAGAAGAAAAGGGAGGAGATGTGTATTTTACCCTCTCTGATTCCAGAGACATTCTGACAGAAACGATTTGGTCAATGGCCAGTCGTCAAAATTGTACAGTCGTGGCATTAAACTTCCCAATTACTGCTCCACCTAAACCAGTTAATGGTTCCCTAGTACCTGGATTTGTACCTTGGAAACATCTTCGCCGCAATACCACCCCTCCAGAATTGTATGACCGCCTCAAGGAAATACCCGACTTTGACCCGAAAGAATTAGCTTGGGATTTCGACCGAGAAAAACAAAGTTTAGAAATAATGACCCAAGAGGATACCGAAAATTGGGTTAGTTATCACATTCCCAGGGACAAGCAGTGGTTTCTCATCGCTGAAAAGCTTCTTCGCGAAGATAGTCCTGACTTAATGGCAGTTCTATTTGACGGCGTAGACAAACTACAACACCAAGTCTGGAGTTTCGTTGACCCAGCTTTAGTCCCCACTAATCCTACTGCTTGGGAGAAACGGGTGCGTGAACTATGCCTGGAGTATTTCCACAAGTTAGATGGCTATATCGAGAAGCTGGTGGAACTTGCTGGGCCTGAAGCTCAAGTTTTTATGGCGTCAGACCACGGCTTTACCGCGACTACGGAAATCGTCCGGATTAATTCGTTCTTGCATGAGAAAGGCTATCTCGTGTGGAAGGAAACCGATGGTAGCGATGCAGCAAAGCGACGTGAAGCAAGCTGGTTTGCCAACCTAGATTGGGAAAAAACCCTCGCTTACTGCCGTACACCCTCTAGCAACGGCATTACTATTCGTGTTGCTGAAAATCCTGGAGAACCTGGTGTTAAACCTGAAGACTACGAAGCCTTCCGTGAAAAACTAATTCATGACCTGGAAAATTTCAAAGACCCCAACACAGGAGAACGAATTATCCAGGCCATTTATAAGCGCGAAGATGTCTATTCAGGAACAGCGATGAAGGAAGCGCCAGACCTAACTTTAGTACTTCGTGACTACGGGTTTGTTTCGATTAAGAATGTTCTACCCGTGGTCGAACCTCGTGAAGTCCCAGCAGGCACCCATCATCCGGATGGTATTTTCTTAGCGGGAGGACATGGAATTAAATCTGGATTTGTTGGAGAACGGCAAAATATTGTTGATGTCGCCACTACCTTACTGTACAGTCTAGGTTTACCAATTCCAAAAGACCAAGAAGGGAGAGTTGCTGAAAGCTTCTTCAATGAAAATTATCTAGTCTCAAAACCTGTTGATTTGAGTAATCTAACTTCATCTGTAAAAGATACAGAAGCTGAGTCTGAGGATATTAGTGATGATGAAAAGGAAAAAATCATCGCTCAACTTCAAATGCTAGGCTACATGGAGTAAAGCGGTTGCCTCTTATTTAAGGCTCATTCCCTCCACCGAATAGTTATTCGTTGTTAGTTGAATGTTTAAACAATACAAACAACCAACAACAACCAACAACCAACAACCAACAACCAACAACCAACAACCCCTCATCTTTTAAGCAGGAGATGAATTAAATCTGGATAGATGTCATGAAAAAGTTATCCACAGCTACTCTGGGAACTCTTTTGATTTGGTGCGGAACAACCAATCTGGTGCAGGCGGGGACTGTTACGAATCAGGTTGCTGATGTGGCCGGTCCCATTTGCGTATTTGACGCCTCGATTTCCACGGGGAGTCCTAACAATGGGGACTATGTTGGTTCAGTAGCAGGTAATCCCAATAAAATTAACTACTTTTTGTGTATTGATCAAGTGGATGCCGTTGACTTTGTATTTAGGGTTAGGAATTCTGGGGGAAAGAGTGAGTACGTCGTTGAGACATTAAATGGCAATCCAGGAGTAGTTAACTTTACTGGGTCTAACTGGGTGGGTTATAAGTTTGAACTTGGCTATGGAGTAGGAGAAAGCTTTGTCAAATCTGGACTGCAAGACCAACTTTCTTTTGACACTCCCGTCAGAACCGCAGCCCCCGAACCTACTTCTAATAAGTTCACGAGGCTAACTCATGGATGGAACACAATCACCTGGTTTGGTGGCGTGATTCCTCCTAATAATCAATCCTCTCCTGCTTATTTTCAACTTTCTATTGATGTGCCAGACAATATCAGTCGTTTTCATCCCGATGGGTTGTCTCAATTTACCATTCGTCAAACGCCTTTAACTAGATTGCGATCGCATTAATATATCTCACTGATAACCAAACTCTTGAGCCATAGCAACCACAGAAGGGAGAAATTCCCGGTTATCTCTGCGCCAAGGCAAGGGACCCTCAAGATGGCTAGAAGCTATCGGCCTATAGCGAAAAGCGGGTGACTTCAAGAAGTTGGGGTCGTTTCCTAAGTGACTGCCATAAGGACCGATGGAAGCATAGGGAGAATCTTCGGGTCGTAACATGGCTTGATAAATCGAGTCATCCCAGGATAGATTTAACCATTGACATAGCTGTTCAAAATGCGATCGCGGATCATTTAAAATATCCTCACCCCGCATTCGCACTTGTTGCTCGGTCGGCACCGTACTTAAAAACTCTAAAATGTTACGTTGCATACTATACCAAGCATACTGAGGGTCAACGGTAACAGGTCTTGTCGAATAATCAATTGCACCCATGAGTAAACCCATTGCACCATTAGCCACCCTCATCAACGACTCTCCCTGAGTTCTAGGATGGCGCAGAAGATGAATATAATGAGCATTCGGAAAGGTATCGCGGATTCGATTTAAAATTTCAGGCTTAGTGGCATATGCCGGACTTTTATCTACAATACGTAGTGGTGCAACTTTGCGGCACAGTTCAACATAAACCTCTCCCGTACTACAGTGAACTCGGTTAAAAATCCAGCGATAGGCCATGTCAACAGATAAGATAGTTTGTTCCCCCGCATAAAGTTGGGAAACAGTACGCAGTAACCCATGCATCTGAAACTGGCGTACTCCCTTCAAACGCTGTAACAACTGTTCTAGAGTTTCAGTAATCAATAAGTTAATTTCTGGAACTCCATAGGTTTCAGGATGCTGACCTAGCATTGCACAAACTAGGGATGTAAAAGAACGGGGCGCACCAAGAATAAATATAGGTTGAGGTTCGAGCATAGGGAATCAATTTAAAATCTTGTAATCAATATAAACAATGTAGAGAACACCGATGTCATCCTCTACTACTGTAGATAGCATCAAACATACAAAACTTTTTTGGTTGCTTCTTAAATTTTACATGAAGATATTTGTTAAGGTATACATAGTTATGTTGTTTCTTAAACACCAGTTCTAACTTTTCTGACATTTGAAGATATACTAATGAGAGGATTCAAATAAATTTACTTGCTCATTTTTTAGTTATCCTAGAGTTCGTTAACACCAGGTTTCAGTCAAGAGTGTTACGTCCTCACAAGGTAGAGATAAAGTAAGGGTTTAGGGTATTTCTGGATTTATCCTTTACCTTAATAAACAGGGTGCTACGCAAAGAAAACAACTTAGTTTACAACTAGGCTCCAGAGTCGAGGATTAGCCGTTTAAAGCAGATACTTTATTTTTTAAAGCAGCTTTAAATAAACTTTTGGTTTTTTTCAGATGAGAACTCAATTAGGCAAGCTGATTGCATTTCTAACTGGTACAGTCGCTTTACTTGTCTTTCTTTACATTGGAATTTACGCTGATACCACAATTGCACAAACTTCATTTCTTAGCAATTTGCCTGCTGGCTACCAGACCTATCCTGGACGGTTTATCATGGGCAAATCGTGCAGTTGCTCAAGTGTGGGAATATCTGGAGCACCACCTGGACCACCTCCTTGTGAGACAAGTTTTTGTTTTGGAAGTTCTTACACTCGATACGGGTGGGTTACTACTAATACAGAAGGTATACGTGCAACTTATTGCGATCAAGCGAGGCAAGAAGGTAGACCGATTCCGCCTTGTTTCCTGTTAGATGGAGATGATGCCGTAGTCATTTCAGGTAGCATGTCTCCTGTTCAAGATTTGACCTACTATAGCTTTACTCTTTACCAGGGTTTTACATACGATCCTAACTATCAATCTAATTATGCAGCGATACAAGCTAGCGTGAACCTTCCTCTTAATCAAATTAATTTTAAGAAGGGAAGTAATGGTCAATATGCTTTGATTATCACGGCTAATACTAGGACTCTAAGCATCGTTAAACGGGCATTACGTCTCAGTGGGGTTCCTGATGCAATCATCAATACCTATCTGGTTCCTGCAAGCATAACAACTGCCTCAACCCTAACCTATCCAGATGCACTAGCATTTTCACTTCGTCTGACCAGCCAAAGCGAAACTGAAAAACAGAAACTCAATACTTTTGTACAGCAAACTATACCGGATACAAAGGTCATTTTTATCAAAGGTCCTGGAATCGGTGGTGATGTAACGTTTGATGATTTACCAAAATGGGAAGAGACACTAAAAGCTAACTATGTTGAATACACCACAGGACTAGACCAGAATCTTAAGTCACTAGAAACAGCAGTAACCCGTAACTATATCCAAAAAGGATACACCCTCAAAGCCCGTATACCAGAAAAGCTGCTCCATGTCGATGCAGAGGCTTGTAGGATAAATCATTCCGGTTGTGTTTTCGACTCACCAGATGCTATCTATAGTAGTTTTCCTTGTGATTTTGCTCCTACTAAAAGAAATGGTAATTGTGGGATTGATCTAAAAGAAAATAATAAAGATGTTCTGATGTTGCTTGGGGTAGACCACACTCTGGTCGGGAATAAAACTTTAGCCGCCTACTTTTCTGGAGAATCACAAAAAACTCCAGGGACACAAGATGGAATGTTTTCTTATATTGGCTTGTACACTCAAGGTTCAGCCAATCAGTATTTGCCGCGAAGAAAGGCGAGTAATTTGTACGCTCTTAAAATAGCCCGTGATTGTGGCAGTGAACTCTATTGTGCGGCTATTCCCTATCTAGGAGATACACGGAATAAAACGGGATTTTACATAGTTGGTCGAAATTATTTAGACAAAGCTACAGGCAGTGGACCAAATCCTGCAAATCTAGTTCCATCGGTCTTACTTTGGTTTACAAAAAATTAATCATGCAGTAGTGTTTCCTAACGGCTATGCCACGCATTTTCTATTTGACTGCTATTTTATTTGCTGCTTTTGTGGTGTTGAGTACTGAAGTGGTTTCAAGCAACCAACCAATCGACGGTTCTAAATACTCAATTGCCCAGGATGTAGATACAGGTATGCCTGTTTGCTACTTCCGAACGGAAGACGGTAGAGTTTTAGATTTAGGAACTCTCTGTGGAAAGCCAGCTAAAAACAGTGCGAATACAACGGCTAATGCCGAAGATGTCAAACGATTACTAACAACTAAAGATTGTCCTGGATGTAATTTGAGGGGTGCTAATTTAGCTAAGGCTAATTTGTATTTTGCTGACCTAACAGGTGCTAATCTGGCGGGTGCTAATCTTACGGGTGCCAACTTAGTAGGGGCTAACTTGAATGATAGCAACTTAGTAGGGGCTAATTTGAGTGGGGCTAAACTCAATGGTGCCAGAATGATGGGTGCTAACTTGAACGGTGCCAGTTTAGCTAACGCTAATTTGTTGGGAGCTAATATTATCAATGCGAACTTGAATGGTGTTCAGCTGAGTATCACAAAGATGCCTGATGGAAAAATTTCTAAATAACTCATCTTATCAGTCAAGGATGTAGGATTTCGAGTTGTTGGTTGTTTGTTGTTGGTTGTTTGTTGGAAAATACGAACAACCAACAATAAATAACTTTACTCACAGAAAGCTAAATTACTCTGTGTCTCTGTCAGTAAACTATTAGAAACCCAACCTTTGACAGGGGAAGAAATTTCTACCCAGTCGCGATTGTCAGCTCTTTTGGTCGTTGGAGGATTGGTAGTAAGAGTGACCTGTGCTAGATAAGCTACCTTACCAACTAGAGGAGATCTAACACTAGGTCCTCGGCGAATTAGCAAACCTTGCGTTGGTCTAGCCACTCGACGGCAAAGGTCTTGACTGGTAGAAGTGGTAGGGCTGGCAGCTGGACTGGGAGAGGTGGTAGGGCTAGGGCTGGTATCAGGAGTTGGAACAGCTATAGCACCGGTACTTGGAGTTGGAACGGTGGCGCTGCTGTTACAGGACTGTAGGTTGACTGCTTGCACAAACCCTACGATAGGAGTACTGATGCCGATGAAGCCACTAGGCTGCACGGCATTGTCTGCCAGTGTGACTTGCTCATCGGGAGCTAGAAGTCTCAAAGCTTCACTGGTAGTATCAGGTGACTTATAAACGGGGATTTGCACTTTCGCTGAACGGCACTGGCCTGCAAGCGATCTTTGTGCCAGTTTCAAGCTGCCTTGAGTGGTTGTGATGTTCTTGCTTGCGATCGCAGGAGTAATCATTCCAGTGGTGGCGATCGCGACTACAGCCAAAACATTAACAGACTTATTCCATCGATTCATTCTTTCCATACAATTCAACTCCTCACCTACAGATTCAGAATCTTACATTGATACAACAGCTATTGGTGACAAACATAAGATAGAGACAGGATGTTGAGGAAAGCTGAAGTGCGATCGCACTTCAGGTTAGCGATCGCGTGATACCAAAAGAGGAGGAGATGTCTTACAGTCAATTTACGCTATCAGAAGTTCAAGAGGTGTTTAGCCTGAGTATCACGGAAGGGGCGGGACTGTTTGCTAGTGTACCGCCAACTCCCCAGAGCGATTATCTCCGTGAAACACTAAACTACAACATCCCGTTAGCTCTGGCGATCAATTCAGAAAAGGCTAGATCAGAGCTGATTATTGCACCAGTCCTGGTCGAACTTAAGAAGCTTACGGGTTATGGACTCTTTTCTGGAGTGGAGTTTAACGTCGATCTAACTCAGGGACTAGGGGGCTATGTAGACTTTTTGTTTAGTCGCGATCCAGAGCAGCTATTTGTCAAGTCACCGGTTGTCACAATAATCGAGGCTAAAAAGGAAGATATTAATAGTGGATTGGGACAGTGTGTAGCAACATTAGTAGCTGCACAAATTTTCAATGAGCGTAAAGGACAGATAGTTTCTGAGCTACTGGGAACGGTAACTACAGGTAGTGCTTGGAAGTTTCTTAAACTTAGTGGTAAGTCTCTATTTATTGATTTAGAGGAGTATCCAATTCGTGATACGTCGAAGATTTTAGGGATTCTTAAAGAAGGTTTGGCGTAGCAATAATTATAAACAGTTTAGCCAGTGAAGATAGAGCAATGGCGACGTGTTGACAATGACTAAATTTTCAGGCGTTGTTGACATCGCGCTCTAATTGTTCAGTTGTTAACGAGAATGGGGATACCTGATAACGCCCCAGTAACATCAAGAATTCCACTCGTGACATGCTCGCTAACTGAGCAGCACGTCCTGATGATAATTTGCCCAGTTCAAATAGCTTTACAGCTGCTAAGATACGGAGTTCTCTTGAAATTGTTTCAGGTGTTTCTTTGAGGCTGATTAATACTTCCTCTGGAATTTCGATTTGAACTGCACTCATGCTTGATATCTCACTATGACAGCAGATTCAATGTTATTAATCACTTAGAGTATTTTTCCAAGTACGCTGAGCTTGGGGAACCTCACGCTCTAACTCTTCGATGCCTGCGTTGAAAAGGGGCAAGGGTATTATCGTGCCCTTACGGTGTAATACTCAAGCCGCAGAAACCCTCAATCCTCTACTCCAATTATCAAGATCAGCCAAAGCGCGATCGCGATAAACCCCATACCGTTCCTGCTTACTCTTAATTCGCACAGGCAACGGCGGCAAAATCCCAAAATTCGGCGGCATCGGTTGAAAATGCTTCGGTGATGCCGAACTAATAAACTCAAACAGCGCCCCCATCATCGTGGTTACCGGAAGCGTCACAGGTTCCAATCCCAAAACCAGCCGCGCCGCATTCGTCCCTGCCAGCCAACCCCCTGCCGTAGCTGCCGTATAGCCTTCTGTCCCTACCAGTTGTCCCGCCGCCAGCAAGCTGTGACGACCCTTAAACTGTAACGTGGTATACAGCAATTCTGGAGCATTTATGAATGTGTTGCGGTGCATCACGCCCATCCGCACAAACTCGGCATTCTCCAAACCCGGAATCAGCTGAAAGACCCGTTTCTGCTCACCCCAGCGCAAATTCGTTTGGAACCCTACCATATTCCACAGCTGACCCGCCTTGTCTTCTTGGCGAAGTTGTACCACCGCATAGGGACGTTTGCTCTGATTTTCAGGAGCACGGAAATCTCCCTCACGGGCATCAAAAAGCCCCACTGGCTTCAAAGGACCGTAGCGCATCGTATCTTCTCCGCGCCGCGCCATTTCCTCTATCGGCAAGCAACCTTCAAAGAATTTCGCCGTTTCTTGCTCGAAGTCTTTTAACTGTGCTTTTTCGGCTGCACAAAGTTCCTGCCAGAAGTGGAGATACTGCTCCCGATTCATCGGACAGTTCAGATAAGCTGCTTCGCCTTTGTCGTAGCGAGACGCCATAAAGGCAATATCACGGTTAATCGATTCCCCTACCACAATTGGGCTAGCTGCATCAAAAAAGCTGAAGTATTCCATGCCTGTGAAGCGTTGCAAGTCTTCAGCTAATGCAGGCGTTGTCAGGGGGCCCGTCGTGAGAACTACAACACCCTCAGGAGGAATTTGCTGGACTTCATCTCGCTGTAACTCAATCAAAGGATGACTTGCCAGAGTTTCGGTCAATTCGCGGCTAAACACACCCCTGTCTACCGCTAGTGCCCCACCCGCAGGGACAGCATGTTCATCGGCTTTGCTGATGATTATAGAGCCAAGGCGACGGAGTTCTTCGTGCAATAGGCCAGAAGCGCGATCGCTCGATTGAGCACCAAAGGAATTACTGCACACCAGTTCTGCTAATTCGCCTGTATGATGAGCAGGGCTTTTTTGGATCGGTCGCATTTCATGCAGTACCACTGGCACACCAGCCTTAGCAATCTGCCACGCGGCTTCTGTGCCAGCTAGTCCACCGCCAATTACATGAATCACTTGTTTTTCCATCATTAGCCCTCTATATGTCCCATCCCTTAAGGAGATTAGGATTCTTTTAATCTTCTGAGTCCTGAACCATGCCAGGATTAATTAGGGTAATGTCAAATGGATCGAGTGGCCCGGACTTTTTCTCTCCTCGCCTGCGCCGATAATATTTAGCTTTTACTCTAGGATCGAACAAGACCTCATCCTCATTTTCCAAGTCATGAGCTGGCAGTTTTCGACCATTAATTACCAATCCATTAGCACTAACCTGACCTTTGAGGTTACCATCAAAAATCCGGTAATACTGACTACCATCCTCACGCTGTCGTCGTACCAACGTGGCGTGGCGGCGAGAAACAAACATTGAGTACAGGCGAATATCAGCATCTAGACCCCTGCCGATAGAATATACCTCTCCCCCTAAAGGAATTTCTCGACGTCCTTTATCGTCTTCAACAATCAACAAATGTCCTTCATGCGGTTCTGAAAGATCTACAGACTCCTTACTCATTGGACTCATTGGTGGAAAATTGGGTAGGGGTTGATGGAATTGAGAGGTTTTAGCTTTAGGCATTTTCAGGCATCCTTGGCTTTATGGGATTGGAAAATGTCAAGTGAGTTCTCGTGATGTTGGAGTGCTCTTGGACAAAAGTTTGATCAGATTGTTTGTGCTGTAGCCATTGATGCTTGATCGGGAAGGGACAGCTGAGTGGGAGCAGTAGCAGGGTTGTGGTTATCTGTGATGACGTGCCATGTGGTGCCCGCGTCAATCTGCCACTGTGCCTGACTAGTTGCCAAGAACCCATCAGTAGCCAAAAAAGCTGATAGTCCCAGAATAGATTTGTATCCAGTTTAACGAGTGAGTTATTTGATTGGGAAATAACCATTCGAGCGATCGCGGCTATAGGCCGTCTATGAAGTTTTCGCTTGACTCGCCAATAGCAATCCTCACACCCTATCATCCACCAGCCCGTAACCTCTTAAACATTTAACAGGCCAGTAATCGTAGCGGGTGGTGGTAATAAAATACTTACTAAGAGCGCCAGAGCCAGCAGCCCCAAAAAATCACGCCAGTTGTCTAGTTCTGACACATCATTAAGGGCTGGTTCATCTGCCACTGGCATGAATAACAAGATAATTGCCCAGATCATCAAATCTCGCTCCATCAATGCCAGTACAAGCACCAATAGCCGAGTGATCTGACCAATCATAGCACCTGTTCTCTGACCAAACATTGCGTGGACAATATGACCCCCATCCAGTTGCCCTACTGGCATTAAATTCAAAGCTGTTACTACCAAACCGATGTAACCAGCAAACGCCACAGGATGAAGATCAATTGCCATTTCCGGCGTTAATTTATTTCCTAATGCCCATTTACTTAATACAGTCAGTAAAAGGGAAAATCTGGGATTAAGGGAGTCATAATTTAACAGTCCTGAAGTATTAACAAGAGGAACCACACTAGAGTGAGCTAGTCCCCAGATCAACAGCGGTAGTGTCACAATGAAGCCTGCTAGGGGACCTGCAATCCCAACATCAAACAAGGCTTTACGGTGCGGTACGGGCGGTCGCATTTGAATAAATGCCCCAAGTGTCCCCGGTAAAAAAGGCACAGGGATAAAGTAGGGTAGCGTTGCCCGCATTTTATAGAGCTTTGCCACCACGTAATGACCCATTTCATGAATGCCTAGAATTGTCATTAGGGCAATAGCATAAGGCAGTCCTTGCTGTAAAACGGCTGGGTTGGCTTCCAGATGTTTAACAGAGACTCCGGCAATTTGCGCTCCAACGACGGTAGTGGTAAATAATGTAATCAATAACAGACCCAAGGCTAAACTCGGTCGAGTTACGGCTTCGGCAACACGTTCAGTATTCCGTTGGGCTTGGGGATTAGGTACTAGAGCAAAGAAGGGTGTACCGTTAAGGCTTTCTTGAAAAATTACGAAAAAGCGATCGCCAAATTCTGCCTCAATATTTTTCCGTACTGTCTTATAGGCCGACTCTGGGTTAGTACGTAGTTTCCCGCGACACAAAACAGCTTGCGGTCGATACTCCACATTTTGGAGATAGTAAACTCCCCAAGGAAAACAATTTCTCAGATCAGTTTCTTCTTGTTTAGTAATGGGTCGTATCTTTGACTGGTCAACAGTAGGTGGAATTGTCTGGCTAATATCCGAAGCTTCAGCTACCGTCTCCTCACTCACCTTAGTCGTCGGCGGGTTAAAACCTCGCCGTCCCCACTGAATCAGCATCCAGTACAACAGTGGGCAGACAATCAGGGGGATGAACACAAGGGCAAGTGGTGGTGGTGTCTTGTTACCATTGACCAAAATCCAGCCCCTCCAGACCAGTGCTGGTATCATCATCACCAGCCACAACAACCAAACTGGGGTTCTGGTGATACTAGCAACACTTCGCTTGACAACGAAGTAAGTAACAAGACCCAGTAGAATGAGCAACCAGAGTTCCATAATGTATAGATCACAATTGAAGTAAAGGAGCGATCTTGACGCAGGTCAGTACCGTCCGTTAAAAACTACAGGGATACAAGCATTGTGCAACCCGATTCCCCAAAAAAGGGCAATTTCATAGATTCTGAAACTTCGCCGTCTAACCAGCGAACTGCTGCACCTAAACCACCACGCCCTGCCCTTGAAACCATTTTTTCCTTTGGGCCCAATAGAGATACGTTGGGTGGCACCGCCTATCTTATTGTAGAAAATGCAGTCAACCTCCTGATCGATTGTCCTGCTTGGAATGAGACCAATGAGCAATTCTTATGGGAGCAAGGAGGAGTTGCTTTACTCTTAATTACCCATCGAGGCGGCATTGGTAGGGCAAGAGAAATTCAGGAGGCGATGAAGTGCAAAATCTTGATTCAAGAACAAGAAGCCTACCTGCTGCCAGGATTAGACATAACACCATTTCAACAAGAATTGACGCTTAGTTCAAACTGCTCAGTCATCTGGACACCCGGACACTCTCCTGGTTCCTCTTGTCTTTACTACACCTATGGTGGTGGTGTTCTCTTTTCTGGGCGTCATCTACTGCCCAATCAGCAAGGAGAACCGATGCCTCTTAGAACCTCAAAAACTTTTCATTGGCCTAGACAGATTCAGAGTGTAAAGTCCTTAATTGAGCGCTTTACACCCGAAACGTTAAGTTACATCTGTCCCGGTGCTAACACTGGATTTTTGCGGGGTCAAAGTGTGATTAATCAGGCGTATCAAAAATTATCCAGTCTGGATTTAGACAAGCTGCGTTACTCACAACCATTGTTG
>DALYIW010000166.1:0-18685 GCA_031970155.1 Coleofasciculaceae cyanobacterium CTOTU46601
TTGCTGCACAAAGCGCTGTTAGTGAGGCAGGAGAACTATCGGATGAGCAGTTAGAAACTGTAGCGGGAGGAAAGGGTGAGCAGAAAACATCTGTTGACATTACGATTTATAGCGGCGAAGCTTCGTGGAAATGTTAATAATGCACATTCTCTGTCTTGAAAATAGGGAGTAGTGAGTAGGGAGTCGGGAGTCGGGGAAGAAAGATTTTCATTTCGTGAGTTGTGAGCTTCCGCTCAGGGTGCCTAGCTTGAAAAGGGTGCAGTCCTCGAAAAACAATCACAACAAAAAACAACGAAAAGGAGAAAATTACATGCCTGTTGAAAGCGTTAATCAGTTTTATCAAGAAGTCATGCAGGAGCCAGCTCTACTACAGCAGTTTCAAGCAGTTCGCGATCGCGAAAGCTTGGTGAATCTGGCAGTAGAGGTAGCCCAACAAAAGGGCTATAGTTTCACCGTCGATGAAGTTAAACAAGCTCTAACCGCACAAAGTTCTGCTGGTGAAGCCCAGGAGTTATCAGATCAGCAGTTAGAGGCTGTAGCGGGAGGACGTGAAAAGTTCAGTTGGGGAGGAAATAATGAGCAGCCACCACCTCAATCTGTTTCTGTTGTCAGATATAGCGGAGAGGGCAGTTGGACATGTTAGTGACATTTTTCTACACCGAATTCTTCAATTTCGGATCAGCAGTTAGAGGCTGTAGCGGGAGGAGGAAGCAAGGAGGAGGAGCAGAAACGAGCTACTGGTACTCCTTTTTGTTCATAAATGCACTGCTGATTATCTGCCAGTTTCTCTAGCGTGAACAGGGTTCAGTCAAAGCAATCAATCTGCTATCAGCCCTAAAAAAAGGCGCTTTTGTTAGCAGAACTATAGCAACAAACAGGGAGACAAGTAATGACGGCGATCGCATCCGATCTAGCTAATCTGATAGTTCAAGCTAGCTCTCTTTCTGAACGTCTCAGTAATAGGTTATTTGAGGTTGATACTACCCAAGTCAAAGAACAAAAGTTGAGCGATGAACGCCTAAACCGCTGGTGTCAGGTGGTTGCTCAAGGAAATTGGGAAAACTTCCAGAAGCGACTGTTGTGGGATGGGTTAGATGTGGACACAGTACAGCTGGTTTTGAGTTCGCCAACTTTTGCTGAGAATCCAACCCTACCCAGTTGGGCAGCAACCTTACAGGAGATTATTCAAATTAGTTCAGAATGGGAGCTCAGGACTAAGGAGTGGGAACTAGAAAGTGGGCAATCACAATTACCAATCCCTATTGAGCCTGAAAAGCCAGTGCCGTTTGAAGACTTGCTACTACCAACCATCTATGTAGCGCGGCAGAAATTGCTAAATTGTCTAGGTTCACCAGTCTTATTCCCTAGTTGTTTACCCTTAGAACTGCTTTCGGAGGAAGCCTACTTAAAGCTAGAGCGCAGCTTGTTATTTACACTGGTGAATCTGTGCGAGAAAACCCTAGAATTAGAATTTTCGCGTTTTCGTCCCTTTGGATACAGCGTTCTCAATCATCTGGCAACACCGATAAAATTAACACCCCAAAAAACTCATTACAAGGCGTTCGTGCAGAAACTGTTGCAGGATGGACTCCTAACTTTTTTCCAGAACTATCCGGTGCTAGGCAGATTAATTGCAACTCGAATAGATTTTTGGGTAGAAGCGACGACAGAGTTTCTGCAACGCTTAAAAGCAGATTTATCTGAAATTCAGCAAGTATTTCAATCAGAGGAACTGGGAACTGAGGACAACAGGACAAGAGAAAAGGTTTTCCCCATCACCAATTCTCCGTTGGGAAAAGTTATTCAAATCAAGTCGAATTTATCTGACCCCCATAACCGAGGGCGTTGTGTAATTGCCCTCACCTTTGAGTCAGGACTGAAACTCGTTTATAAACCTAAAGACTTAGGTTTAGAAGTTGCCTATAACCAGTTTTTAGACTGGTGCAACCAGCACTTTTCTGGAGACTGGGAACAGGGGACAACAGGAAGTCAAAAGTCAGAAGTCAAAAGTCAAAATACTGATTCCCATTTACTTTTCAAAGTCCTCAAAGTCCTCAATCGTCAAACCTACGGTTGGGTGGAATATGTTGAACAGTTACCTTGCCAGGATGAAGCGGCGGCGCAGCGCTTCTATCATCGGACGGGAAAGCTGTTGTGCTTGTTGTACATCCTAGGCGCAACCGACTGTCACTACGAGAATTTAATCGCAAGCGGAGAACATCTTGTGCTGATTGACACAGAAGCGCTGATGCAGCACAAGGCTAGACATATGGACGATTCCTTAGAGGTAACAGCTTTAGATTCTTTTTATCAACAGTTCTGGGATTCAGTCCTGCGAACGGGACTCCTTCCTCGCTGGGAGTTTAACCACGATAATCGCATTGCCTACGATATCAGTGGACTAGGAAGCGTCGAGCCACAGCCCTTACCCTGGCGCGTACCGCAATGGAAGTATATCAACACGGATAACATGCATCGGGTCTACGAAACCATTACAAAGCCCCTCGATAAAAATGTGCCGATGTTGAATGGAGTACCCTTGTCCCCAAACGACTATCTTGAGGAGTTGGTGGAGGGGTTTGGGCAAATGTATCGCTTCATGAGTAGCCACAGGAAAACATTGTTGGCAAACGAATTCAATTCCAGCCAAAATCTATCTAATCGAGAACATTCTATTGTTGCAAATATATTCACGGTAGGGGCGAACGGCCGTTCGCCCCTACAATACCGAACAGACAAAAATGGGATGCTCTCATCTAATCCCCTGGTAGCGCTGCAATCTCAACAAGTACGGTTTATTTTTCGCAATACTCAAGTTTATAGTGTTGTTTTACAAAAAACCCTGGCTCCTGAATTTCTTCGCAATGGGGTTGACCGAAGCCTTCAATTGGATATCCTAGCCCGTGCTTTTCTCATAACTGAAGATAAGCCTCATGCTTGGTCTATTTTGCACTCAGAACTGAGGGCAATGGAGCAGTTAGATATTCCCTACTTTGCTGCTAATTCCAACAGTGTCGCCCTTACTGTTGGTGTCGAGCAACCGCTTGAACATTACCTGACAGAACCTTCTTACAGCCAAGTCATCTCTCAGCTGCAAAAACTCGACGAAACTGATCTAGCGCGACAAGTAGCGATTATCCGGGGCGCTTTTCATGCCAGAGTGGCGCGAACTGCTGCAAGCAGCAGCGCTTTGCGATCGCACACAACTGAGCAAACCCAAACCGAATACGGGCGCGGCAGTGCTGTTTCCCTACAAGCGATTGATCGCTCAACACAAAGCCTTTTAAGTAGTTCTCAGCTGCTGGCTTCTGCCTGTGCGATCGCACAAGAAATTCAGTCTCACGCCATCCGAGAAGCCGACGGTAGTGTCTACTGGATGAGCTTAAGCCATATCCCCAACGCCGAGCGATTGCAACTTCAGCCCCTCAATCAGAGTCTCTATGATGGCAACTGTGGCATCGCCCTGTTTTTGTCGGCTTTGGCTCGTATCAGTGGCAATAGCCAGTTTCACGCCCTAGCTTTGGGTGCTTTAAAGCCCTTACGGAAAGTTTTACAGACAATCGATGCTCAGGCAGCTCAAAGATTAGCTAAGAAAATTGGTATTGGTGGCGCTACAGGGCTTGGTTCGATCGTCTATTCTCTGGTGAGAATCAGCCACTTCCTCAAGGAAGATGCGCTGTTAGAAGAGGCACTGCAAGTAGCTGATGCGATCGCACCTGAACTAATTACCACTGACCAAAAGTTAGACGTGATGTCTGGATCGGCGGGGACAATTTTGGCGCTGTTGGCACTTTATCACGAGACGACTGAGCCAGCCATTTTAGAAAAAGCGATCGCCTGCGGTCAGCACCTGCTAGAGTTTAGTACGAGTTTTGAGGGTTCCCCTAGAGCCTGGAAAACCCTTGGGGAGAAGCCGTTAACAGGTTTTTCTCATGGAGCTGCTGGCATTGCCTATGCTCTGCTGAGGCTCTATGCGGTAACACAAAACAGCGCTTACCTAGAAGCCGCCCTTGAGGGCATTGCCTACGAAAGCAGTGTTTTCTCGTCCTCTGCCGCCAACTGGCCTGACTTGCGTTTTTGCGATCGACAAAACAGTCAACCCAGGTTTCTAGTCAGTTGGTGTCATGGCGCTCCTGGCATTGGTTTAGCGCGGTTGGGTGGTTTGTCGATTTTAGAGACAGAAGAAATCCATCAAGATGTGGAAGTGGCGTTACAGACGACTCAGAAGTATGGGTTACAAGGTTTAGACCTTCTGTGCTGCGGCATTTTTGGTCACATTGAGTTGCTGCTCGTTGCTGCCCAAAAACTATCCCGTCCTGATTTGCGAGAAATGGCGTTACAAAGAGCGACTTGTGTAGTAGCCAGAGCAGAACAAACAGGCGGGTATCAACTGTTTCCTAACTTGCCTAATTATGTGTTTAGCCCAAGCTTCTTCCAAGGAACGGCTGGGATTGGCTATGAACTGCTGCGATTGGCGTACCCTGAAATACTGCCCTCTGTGCTGCTTTTGGAATCAAGGGGAATGGCACTTAGTTAAGCACGATCGCCAACTATAGCAGTCGCCACAGCTGTGAGGGCAAGTTGGTGATCATTAGTGTCAACTTAAGCTCAAAGGCTGGAAGCCTTGGGCTACACAAACTCTCGTCCGCACTTCGACAAGCTCAGTGACCACCTGCGCGGACTGAATTTTTAGCCTGCGTAGGCAGGCTTTGTTCGTATAGCCCTAGGCTTTCAGCCTGCGGGTGTTGATGGGAAATGTTTATCACGCTTGATTGTCGGCGCTTCCTGACTCTCAGTTCACTGCATCCAGGACGCTCTGGAACGGGTTTGTGTACAATGCAATCACACGACTGACAGCATTATGGCAACTTTTATCCGCATCTAGAACCTGGGAATATATGCCCACAGTGTTACAAACGGGTCAAATAATCGGCGGCGGTACTTAATTTCAAGAGTGTCGAGAACTTCCTGAAATGAAAGTTACTCTTGTTTACTTTTTCCTTTGAACTCACCTCTGCTCTAACATCAAATTTAAACTTATAGGGACATAGATAACACAATTGCCATGCCAGAACTACAACAAAAATTTTCAGTACAATTAGCCAACCAAATTTTACTAGACCTCGACAAAATTCAACCCTATTGTGGTGAACCCATAGCGGCTATCTATGCAGATAACCTCCTGCGAAACATGCAAGCCTTGCGCGATGGATTTCCCTATGAACCACTAACAGAAGTTGCAATGGCACTACACGACGCTATAGCCTTTCAAAACCGCTGGATTGACTATGCCGCCAATCAGTATAAAGGTGCGCGTGATATCCTCACAACTCTTTTAAATTCTCAACTTAACAATGATGATAGCGTAGCGGACGCAGCCGCAGGCGAGTATGTCGAACAAGCAATCTTAGCCTTAGAAGACTTGGGTTTTGATACCCTACCATTCGGCGTTGAGTTAAATTCCCGTATTCATAGAGAAGAAGACGAGGAGTAACCCAAAATGGAAACTCAGGGGAATCTTCAACATTTTTTAGACACCTCAGTTGCCCGTTCACTGCTATTAGCAAGCCTTGCCTACAAGCAGTATTTGAACTCACAACTTGAAAACAGACCTCTCTACATCTCCAACTACGTGCAAATGGAGATGAAGCGAAGCTATTTAATGAATATTATTTCTTTCTATTTTATTCTTCGCCTGGAAACCATTAAAACAATTGGCGATGCTCTAGCATTTTGGAGTAATCGATTTAAGACCAGTGAACTAAAAGCTATTCTCCAGCTTATTCCACAACTATTTAGTACCCATAAACTAGATTTTACCAGCTCTCAAGATAAAGAAAAAGCCCTACAAATCTTAGGAATCTACATTAAGCGCTTTGAACTTATCCTGAGAAAAAAATACGCCAACACCGGACAAGATGCAACTGCCTGCGCTCGTGCTGTTGTCCCCCTCAAGGTTGACTTAAAAAACATGGCAGAGGGGTTGAAGCAATTTACCGATGATTTTGGTGATGTCGAGACTTGTCAGAGCCAATGTCAAATTGACCAATTTCTGTTAGAACGCTATCGCCCGGAAATTGAAGCATACATTCAACAAGCATCCCAACTTCCCAAGAATAATAATACCAAGGGATTTCTCCAGATTGTCGATAACTTAAAAGAAATAAGAGAGCAAGGTGCAACGGCTTGTTCTTGCAAGCGTTGTGAAAAGATAGGAGATGCCGTCATCGCCTTAGATGCGCCCCGCCAAATGCGGCTGGAACATATAGATAATTCCTTCAACTACTTATGTCCTCTTATTGAACAACCTCATCACAAGCATCCTTCAGAAAACCAGATACTCACCGATAGATCTAGTTAAAATTTGAACCGATTTTTCAAAATGGTTTAACTCGTGAATAACTTCCATCGCAGAAAACAATTGAACCTCTCAAGAAAAACGGTGTCAGTAAACCTAAGATTGTGTTTACCTCCTGTACTGACTTTCTACGCCATCTGTCTTTGCATCAATTGAGCAAACAGCCCTTCAAGAGACGCCAACTCCTCAAAACTGCCCTGCTGCACGACTTGGCCAGCCTGGAGTACATAGATGCGATGAGCGTTGCGAATTGTAGTGAGTCGGTGAGCGATCGCAATCCGAGTTACTTGCAGCTTGTCCAAACTTTCACTCACAATAGCTTGGGTTTTATTATCTAAAGCACTCGTTGCTTCATCGAACAGTAAAATTTTAGGTTTGAGGACCAGAGCGCGAGCAATCAAAAGCCTCTGCCGTTGTCCTCCAGAGAGATTGCCACCCCCTTCACTAATTACCGTGTGCATTCCCATTGGCATCGCCGCAATATCATCTGCAAACCCTGAGGATCGAGCAGCTTCCCAAGCTTCATCCAGCGTAATCCGGGCACCGCTAGCGATGTTTTCAAAAATGCTGGCGGACATAATCCGACCATTTTGCAGAACAACGCCTAACTGTCGGCGCACTGCCTCAATATCCAAGCCTGACAAATCTTGACCGTCATAATAGATAGTCCCCGACTCAGGCGTCTCAAATCCAAGTAACAACCGGAATAAGGTAGATTTACCGCTTCCAGAGCCTCCTACCAGTGCGATATATTCCCCAGGTTCAGCATGGATACTCACATTATCTAGGGTCAAAGGCCCATCATTCCGGTAGCGGAAGGTAACCCGGTCTACAGTAATTCTACCTTCGAGTTGACCCGGGTCGGCTTTGCTTGAGTCTACTTCCGGTACAGTTTCTAGAATGGGTTGGGCGCGTTTCCATTGAGGAACGATTTGTAACGTATTGGTTAGTGTGTTGCTCAAATCTGTGGCTCCCTTGATAAAGGTGCCAAACCCAGAGTTGAACGCTAAGAACGTTCCAATAGATAGTGCTGGATTTCCTGACTTTTGAGCCTCTTCTAGCAGCCCAATCGTAAACCAAAAGATTACCCCAGAAGTGATCGTCGGCATTAGGGTGTTGAAAACAGTAACCAAGTCTTCAATGTGCTGTGTGCTGAGATTCAACTTTACCTGCCGACTGTAGTTCTTACTCCAGGTAGCAAACGCTCGCTCCTCAGCGCCAGCAACGCGGAGTTTAGAAATTCCGTTAATTAACTGTACTGTTTGCCCAAAGATATTTCCTTGCAGTTCCAACAGCGGACGAGTTTTGCGGATGAGGAGTAGGCCAGAAAGGGTGGTAATTGCGATCGCAATTAAGGCTACCACAATAGCGACTAAGGCTAACTTGACGCTGTAGGAAAACAACAGTCCCAAATTTAGGAATGTAAACAAAGCGGTGACTAGCTTAGTGATAGTCGTACCACCGAGTTGGCGACGAATCTGACCAATCGATGACACGCGAGACTGAAGGTCACCAATTGTATACTGGCGGAAAAAGGATACTGGCAGGTTCAACAGTCGATCCCATAGCGCTGCTTGAGTCGAGGAGTCTGAAACTGTTTCTACCCGGAGGATAGCAATTCCTTGAGTAAGCTGGAACAGTGCTGTTCCAACAGCAGCAGCCAGTAATCCTACTCCAACTTGTAACAATAAAGTGCGATCGCTATCTGGAATTGCGTTATCCATTAAAATAGCCGTAGCCTGAGGTGTAAGCATCCCCAGCAGTGCAGCAGCAATACCAGTTAAGAGAATAACCAGCAGTTCCCTGCCACGACCTTTTAGGGCAAACTGGGCTAATTCCAAAGATTTGAGCGCCTTATCGGGCAAAGACCGATAAAACATGTAGGCAGATGGAGCTAGTATCTCGGCATTGCGAGCATTCACAGGAGAGCTAGTCCGCTTCACTGGGTCAAAAATTTCGTAGCGAGTGGCTTTAGATGGCAGCAGCACAACCAGTTGGTTATCCTGCCGAGTGTATGCAATTAAAGGACCGCAGTCTTTCTTCCACCAGTCGTCACGCAATAAAACCTGCCGCATCCTAATCCGGGAAGCCCGCATAATGGCTTCTAACGGCTCTTTTACCCGCTTGAGGTCTTCCCATTTTCCAGGAGGACGAATTGGCACGCCCAAAGCTTTTCCCACTGCACCAGCCGCAACTAGCAGCGGTGAATCATCCAGCAAATACTCAGTTTTTTGAGTTGCAAAAGTGGAAGCCAATTCCTCCAAAGCTTCCGCAGTTACCTGATGATTGAGCTGTTCTTGCGCCTGAAGCCGCTCAATTTCTTCAGTGCGCTCTCGCTCCTGTAGAATATGAATGCCACGAAGGAGCTGAGCGTGAAGCTGCGACAGCCCCTCAAGTAGGGAGTCTGAGTGCCGAATTGCAGTAGTTATCTCAGTCACTAGCTGAACTGAACCCTCGGCTTGCAACCACATTTTATGACTCAGGGGTACAATTCCAGATGCGGTTGTAAAACTAAGTGCTGGAAACCCCATCCAGAGAACCTTTCCTTGCTGAATCCGCACCCAAGAGACTGTATCAGGTTCAAGCTGGAGAGTTTGACCATCAATCAGGGAAATTCGCGCTTGTTTCTCTGCCTTTACCTGAATCGCTGGCGTTGCGATATCGAAGAGTACGCTACCGACTTTTTCAATCCAGCCCTCAATCCAGCCAACCACCTTAGCATCGGCATTAGCAACTAACTCCATAAAGCATTCTTGGTCTACCTTTAGCAGTTCTGTCTCCCCAATCGGCACTGCCAAAATCTGGCGGTATTGGTTACTAGAACTAGAAGCCGTTCCGAAAAGTGCCTCTCCAGAACTAGTACTAAACAGATAACGACGAGTCCCTTCAACAACACCTTTGTTAACCGTGACAGCAAATAACGCCATAGAACCAGACTGAACCACCCAAACATCTCCTGGGTCATCTAACACAATGGGTTTATTGCCGTTAATGCTGTAAAATTTCCCCTGTAAATCTCTGACTGTTGTTGAAATCATAGTTCAAAATTATTGCGTTCAAAATGAAGAATTAACAGAAAGCGGGTGAGATGTTATTTGTTGTTGGTTGTTGGTTGTTGGTTGTTAGTTTTTGGTTGTTAGTTGTTAGTTGTTGGTTGTTAGGCTTGCCCGTTCGGCTGAGCTCACGGCAGAAGCCTGAGCTTGGTCGTTGGGTTGTTGGTTGTTGGTTAAAAATAATCTCCAGCAAATAACAAATAACTCGTTTCTCGTCGTGTAATTCCCCATCTTTTAAGCAAGCGATGAGTTAAATTATTTTTTTTGTCAGCGATTGTCTATCAAGCAAACAACAAACAACAAACAACAAACAACAAATAACAAACAACAAACAACAAACAACAAACAACTAAGACTCTTCAGTACGAATCAACCGTGAGTACACTCCCTCCACCTGCCACAATTCTCGGTGAGTACCCCGTTGCACAACCTTGCCGCGATCGAGGACAATAATTTCATCACAATCCCGAATTGTGCTTAAGCGGTGTGCCACAATCAAGCAAGTACATCCCCGTCGCCGCAGGTTCTCATCAATAATTTGTTCTGTTTCTGCATCCAGAGCGCTAGTCGCCTCATCCATAATGAGAATAGAAGGGTTGTTCACCAAAGCTCTAGCCATTTCCAACCGCTGCCGCTGACCTCCACTTAAATTGGCAGCACCTTCTATGAGTTGGGCATCATATCCCCCAGGCATAGAGAGGATAACATCGTGGATAGCAGCATCCTGACAAGCTCGCACCAGGTTTTTTTCTGGTACTGTGGCATCCCAAAGAGTCAAATTTTCCCTAACAGTTCCGCCAAACAGATAAATATCCTGCTCTACCATTGCAACGGAGTTCGTCAGAATCTGGCGTGGAATCTGCTCTCTGGGTTGACCGTCAAAGCAAATTTCTCCTGACAATGGCTGGTAAAGTCCACTGACTAGTTTGGCAACGGTAGACTTTCCAGAACCACTTCCACCAACCAAAGCCACTCGCTGTCCGGGCAAGACCTTGAGGTTAAAGTTTTCTATTAGAGGGGAATCGACCTGACTATAGCCAAACGTAACATTTTGCAATTCAAGGTATCCCTGTAACTTAGGTACAGATGTAGAAGACGGAGAGAGTATTTTTTGAGATTTCTTGGTATCAGCGAAGCGCCCCCGCTCAACTTGTGGATCAATTGAATTCGACAAGACATCATCCAAGCGAATCATGTTGCCCTCTAGTTCCTGAAGAACACTGCCAAAGGTGACGAGATTGTTGACAGGTTGTAGAAAACTCTGCACTAAACCTTGAAAGGCTACGAGCATACCAATACTCAGGTGCCCATCCATCACTCGCAAACCGCCTACAACTAATAAGACTAGGGATGAAAAGGCCGATAGAAGCGTGGGTAATACTGAGAATACTTGGTTCGTCACCCCCAGTTCCTGCTGTGAATTGATGGCCTTGGTGTAATAGCCTGCCCATCGGGAAAAGAAATCTGACTCTAACCCGGATGCCTTCAAAGTTTCGATACTTTGAAGTGCGCCAATGGACGCAGCAGCTGCTTTACCATACTCTTGAATCAATCGTTGATTCGTGTCTACGCGTTGACGAGAAACCCACTGCAAAGTGAAGATATTTATAGCAGCAAAGCTGGCTACGATCGCAGTCAAAACTGGGTCATACTGGAGCATCACCAACGCATAAAAAATCATCATCACCGCATCAATCACCGTACTCGCCAACTGTCCCGACAGGATATCAGCAACTTGGTCGTTGAGAGTAGTGCGATTACTGATTTCTCCGGCATACCGTTGGGCATAAAAGCCAACAGGCAAGCGCAGGATGTGCCAGAGAAAGCGGCTGGACATTCCTACAGAAAGTTTGATTTTCAGGCGGCGCAGGTAGCGCAACCTTAAGCTAGTCAGTAGTCCCTGGAGTATCGTTGCAAACGCCATCCCAATGAGCAACGGACGCAACCATTGCTGTCGGTTCTGAACCAGGATTTCGTCTACAAACACTTGGCTGAACACGGGGACAACCATCCCGATGAGCGCTAACAGAAATCCTGCCAGCAGGCAGTAAGCTAAAGCTCCAGTAGCATATCGCAGGCGTTCCCCCAAGGCTAAAATTAGGCTGGGTTTGCGACCGCCTTTGACGAACTCCTTGCCTGGTTCAATGACTAGCACTACACCGGTATACCCCTCGTCAAATTCTTGAAAGGACACCGTGCGCGGTCCAGAAGCGGGGTCATTCAAATAAACTCGCCGCTTGCGAATTCCTTCTACAACTAAGAAGTGGTTGAAGTTCCAGAAGACGATATAAGGAGGGCGCAAGTCTCGGAGTTGTTCGACTTCCTTTTTATAGCCTTTGGCTTCGAGTCCGTAGACTCTCGCAGCTTTTAGAATATTAGCTGCCTTGCTGCCATCGCGGGAAACTCCACAGGCTTGACGCAGTTCTGCTAGCGGTACAATCCGGCGATAATAAGCCAAAATAATGCCTAAGGCAGCGGCACCACATTCGACAGCCTCCATTTGCAAAAGCGTGGGAGTCTTGACCCGCCTACCTCGGCGTTTGAGCAGATTTTGCAGAGGTTGCCAAGAATTAGTTGGTGCCTCTAGGGTTGGATTAGTAGATACCACTGGTAGACCTCAGAATCGGTAATACAAAGGTAATCGGAGCACGTTCTTCCACCTTGACTCGAACGGTGGTGGTTGTTCCGGGGGAAATTTTGAGTTGTGGTCCTTTGGACGAAGACCACTGGTAGCCAGTAAAGGTCGTGGAATTGAACTTAAGGTCAGCGTGAACTTCCATTAGACCCTCTTGTTTTTCACCGGCCAGACCTTGCACGACATCTGAGTTGCCTACGATATTAGCGGCGGCTTCTTTGGTGATGGGGAAGGATGAGACGTTTTTGACTGTACCAACAATGCCGCCGAAGCGTTGCCGTTTGACAGTTTCGGGCGTGATTTGCAGGGTCATGCCCGGTTGAATTTTCTTGCCATCGGCAATTTTAAAGTAGGTAATGCCGATTAATTGGCTAGATGGATTCGCTGCCTCAATGGTGCCTAAGCGGGTTCCTGCGTCGATGACCTGTCCGGGTTGAATCGCTAGTTCTAAAATGCGTCCGCTGTGTGGGCTGATGATTTGGCTGTTACCCTTGAGTTGCCGTTCGAGTTTGGCGATTTCTCGGTTGACCTCTTGAATCTCTTTTTTCCGAACAGTTGCCGTTTCCAGGTTTGTTTTAGCGAGATTGGCTTCGCGGCTATCAAGTTGTTTGAGTTGCGATCGCAAGTCTGTAATAGCATTAACGTTGCCCACATAAGCTTGCTCTTGTTCTGTCTCCTTAACATCGAGTCCCTTTAACTCGGCTTTGAGGTCTGCAATTTTTCCCAGATTATCCAGGTATTGGTGTTCGGCTTCTAAAGCCACATCACCTGTAATTGCTTTTTCTTTCTCAAATAGATATTTACGAATTTCTAGTCTTTTTTTAAGAACAGGAATCAAAGCTTGAGCTTCCTGAAAGCGTTGCCTGACAGCTTGACGTTGTTGCTCAATAGAACTGCTGCTTTTTGCCTTGAGTACAGGCGTCAAACTTTGAAGTTCTACAATGCGTTGCTGAAGATATTGGCGTTGTTGCTGAACTGCTCGTTTTTCCTGGTTTGTTTGCAGTTGTTCAAGCGAATCGGCTGCTTTGTTCTGTGACTGAAGTTCTGCTAGTTTATTTCGCTGCTGCTGAAGTTGCTTTTTCAGTTCATCTTGGTTAATTGTTCCCAGTCTCTGCCCTTTTTTCACCACATCTCCAACTTGGACATTTAAAGATGATAATTGCCCCGATATGCCTGACTGGAGAGCTACTACTTTGCTGGGATAAACCAGTACTCCTCGCCCCTCAATAGTGATAGGAATGCGTCCTTTGACACTCCAGATTCCAGCAACTACTACTAACGAACCTAAGGAGAGCAAAGGTAGCCAACTTTTGGGGCTGATAACCTGCATTAATTGGTCTAGTCGTTCAGGAGACGATAAACGTTCTAGCGATTTTTGCCGGAATAGAGTACCCTTTTGGTCTATCATTACCCCTCGCATTAATGTTATGAAGATAAGTATGAGATTTAAGTAAATAAGACTTGAAACAATTTGCCCGAAGCCCAAGCTTTGATGGCTTAATTAATACAGTAAATAACTGGATTGGGTTCAACTAGAACACTTTGTACCAACTTCATTTCTCAAGTTGGTCTCGCCTGTTGCACTTAAAAGCAGGTATCATTGCCGAAAACTGCAATGGATTGCTGGATTGAGCTGGATACAAAATCCGCTATTAGAACTTACGCAAATTTCCTGTTGAAAGGCTATAGGTAAGGGAGAACGGCCGTTCACCCCTACTATATGTGGTATCCATGTGTAAGTCCTGTTTATGAACACAGGATTTTTTGCCACTGCTCTATACTGTTTTGGAGGTAATATCTTCCCTGTGTAGCAGCCAATTCCTCTAAGGTCAAATCAGTTAACGCTAGTAACATTAATAGTTGATTATTGGCAGTTTTTAATTCGTTTGCATGACTAGCATCAAAGTACTCCAAATTTTCAGCAGCCGCCTTGATGATTGACTGTAGAATCTTAAAAGATCCATCGGAAAGTGATGGCTGACCTCGGTAGTTTTGCAGCCTGGCCTCCTCGCGGATTAGTGGAAATGACTCTAGTCCTAAAAAGCGCAAGAACCAGTCAGCTCGATAGTACCCGATAGCGGCTACAATGCCCCTGTAGTCAGCAATCAATTCGTCAAGCAGATTGTTACGCATTGAGGAAAACAAGCGGCGCGTGAAGTAGTGGGTACATTCATGTTCCAGCCGAATGGTTAGGGATAGTTGCTGCCACTGGGCTTGAGAAAGTTTCATGTCACTGGCTGGAACGTTGCTATAGAAACCGCTGCTCAAAATGATAAATTGGTCTTGATAAAGCTCACGATGAGGAATAATTCGCTGAAACTCGGCTGCCCATTTGGTTTCAGAGCAATCATCGCCCTGTTGAGCTTCCCATTGCTGCCGATATTGGCGAATTCTGTCCCAGTTGTTGAACCCGGATACTATGCAAGCGCCCATCGAAGCAGGAATAGGCTTGGGTTCATTCCGCATGAAGAGTGCCTGTACCAGAGAAACAAAATCTTCTCGATTTTCGGTGAACAAAACTGGAATGGCTCCTGCTAGACTTTGATGCAGCCTCAACTGAAGTTTCTCTGGTTGCTTTAAGACTAAACCTGTCGCCTCAGTCACACCATCTACCGGAACACCCTTACGAGTAGCCAAGCGGTATGCCTCAGTCTGGCTAATGCCCTCTTGTATGGGAAATTGTAACTGAACCAATACGCGCTTGAGTGACTCAAAGGCTCCTACTTTTTTGGCTGTAATGGTGTACTTTTCCCAAGCAGTCACATGAACTTCAGGTGGAAGCGGAAACTTGACGGAATGCGTTAAATAACTAGGCTTGAAAACATTTTGATTGTAGGCAAGCAGTTCTTCTATCTGTGAGACACTGGCACCATAGGAAGCAAGTAAACTCTTCCGAAATTCTTGTTGATTTATCAAGTGCATTGCCTCCAATTACTATTTGCCTTAGCTCTGAGCTTTTATCAAATTCGCTTGGGTGCATAGAGTTACTTTTTAAACATAAAAATTCAACATCCTCAACTCTATATCGAGTAAATTAAACTCCTGTCAAACGGCTCAGCATCCAATCAAATCGAGTTCCAGCCAGTGCCATACGATCTAAAACACTAAAATCTAATTCATCCTCATATTCAATTGCTTTATCTAATGGCTGATTTTTGCGATCAACAGGCTGGCTATAACCAAGCCGACGGAATATCTCTTGAAGTTTATTGGAATGGAGAGTAGCAATCACTCGATAGAAGCGGGATGCAAAACCAACATCTAGTTGTAATTTCGCTACTAACCGCGAGCGGTGAATTGACAACACTAACGAGTCTTCAAGAGCTTTGACTGTTGCAGAGGGTAGGCGATCATCAATGAAGGGTGTTTCTCCCATAATCTCACCCCTAGATAGTTTCGTTATCTCTTGACCTAAACTTTCGCGATTTTCTCTAGCCGTAAAGGCACGGACTAAAACATTGCGCTTATTTTCAGAAATGGAAACTGTCATGGTTCCACTGAGTAGAATATACAGCGCATCGACAGACCTTTGTTCATGGATGAGTACTGTGTTAGCGGTAATTTTTTGCCGAGTACCGCTCTTGATGAGCCAATCAATGTCACTATCATTGAGTTCCCCCAAAACAAACAGCATGTCTCTCAGTGGCTGGTCTTGAAGTAGCTGAGGGTTACTCAGTTGACTGATTGTACTATGCAATCGATCTGAAAGTAGAATGGCGATCGCACGGGTAAAGCGGGACGCAAAACCGATATCCTGCTGTAATTTGGCAGTCAATTGCTGCTGAGGAATTGACAACACGAGAGATGGTTCGAGAGCTTTGATCGTAGTAGCGATCGCAGGAGTACCGATGAAAAGACTTTCTCCGACTATCTCACCACTGCCTAACTGAGCAATCTCCCACTCTGACGTTTTGCCTTGAGAGACAGTGACGCTTAAAGTTCCATCTAGTACGATATATAAGGTCTCAACAACTTGTCCTTCCTCGATAAGAACAGTGCCAGGAGCTATTTTCACCTGATGACCCGTAGCTATTAACCAGTTGATATCGCTATTACTTAATTCTTTGAGCAGAACGTCTTTCACCTGCTGTTGCCGCTTCTGCTCCCGGACTGCTTTTACTTCTTCAGCTATATGTAAAAAGATGCGGGCTAAGTGACCGATATCGTCTCGGCTGCGAGATACTTTAACCAAAGCTTGAAGTGAGAAATTATCCTGTTCTAGTTTTTTAGCAGTTTTGGTCAGGGCACGAATGGGTCTGGTCATCCTTTGGGTTAGGATGAGAGCGCAAATTGTTGCGATCGCTCCTATTACCAAAACGCTCAGGCTGTTCTGACAGATTGGCTGGTAGTAGGCGATTAAGCTTATCGGTAAGAGCACAACCACAAGCATTACTGCCGAAAGTTTAGCAGCAAAAGACCATGTAGATGGATAAAATAACTGATGTAAGTGCTTCATAGTTGACACTTCAGGATGCAGAATCTAGGCTTTCATTAATGAAGATAAAGAAAGAAGCTAAACGTTGCATTCACTTTTTATGCCAAATTGATGGCAAAAATTAGACAAATTGATGGCGCAATTAAGTGCTTGCCATTGCCGAAAACTGTAATGCAAGATTCAGCGCGATTGGTTCTCCCTTCCCTTGTGGTGAAAAACCGCATTTTTGGGTTTTGAGTAATGGCTAATGGGTAATTCTTTGCCCTGTAAGTGTTTAACTTAATTAATCAGTTGGTTTGATCACCATTAGGACTTACGCAAATCTCTAATTACGAACCACCATCTGTAGGGGCGTATAGCTATACGCCCCTACCCGTTTGTCGTGTAAAAGAGCGTAACTCCTGACCCTATCTACGAGAGAGCCGTTCTAAAACGTCTAATCTCCTCCCCAAGTTCCTTGGCACTGTGCCGTGTTTAGCGTTAAAACATTCAACAGACGGAGCTGACTCAGCTTGCTGGCTCCTCGCAAACGTCAAAAAGCAAAAATTCTTTTGCTGATTGCTCTTACTTAATTACCTTTAGAAAATGTTTGCCTTAACTCAAACCAGTTCCCGGCAGCGAGAAATTATCGAAGTCGTCTTCCGCAACGGCTGGGACTACATGCGAGGACTCTTAACTGGTGGCAAGACAGACGAACCGAATCTGCCACCCCCTGCTGTTCTCCGTAATATCCTAGTGGCTTTAGGCCCTGTCTACGTCAAATTGGGGCAATTGCTCAGCACTCGTCCTGATCTGCTGCCAGGAGAATATGTTGAAGCCCTAACTGATCTGCAAGCCAATGTGCCAGCAGTGCCGTGGAGTGAAGTAGAAGTCGTGATTCGGCAACAACTGCGGCAGCCATTAGAGGAAGCGTTTGCTGCGATTAATCCTCAAGCAGTTGCCGCTGGTTCGATAGCCCAAACTCACCGAGCAACTTTAAAAAATGGCCAGGAAGTGGCTCTTAAGGTTCAGCGTCCTGGGATTGAGGTGGTTGTCGCTCAGGATATTTCCCTGATTAGGACTTTAGCAGAGTTGGTGTCTCGCACTACCTTTGGACAGAGTTACGATATTGTAGGCTTAGCTGAGGAGTTTGTCACAGCTTTGCAAGCCGAGCTAGATTTCACTCAAGAAGCTGGCTACACCGAGCAACTGCGCCGCAACTTATCAACTAGTCGGTGGTTTGACCCAAAGCAGTTGATGGTGCCACAGATTTACTGGGATTTAACAAGTCAAAAGCTCATGGTGATGGAGTGGCTAGACGGGGTGCCACTGCTGTTGGCGAAGTTACCCGCAATTCGAGATGGGAAGGATGCTGACACCCAGCGCAAAGAAATCACCACGCTTTTATTTCGATCTTTCTTTCAGCAACTCTACATCAATGGCTTTTTCCATGCAGACCCCCATCCAGGTAATTTGTTTTACCTTAATGATGGTCGCATTGCACTCTTAGACTGTGGGATGGTGGGGCGCTTAGATCCGCGTACACAGCAGATTTTAACGGAAATGTTGTTAGCGATCGTAGACTTAGACGCCCAGCGATGCGCTCAATTAACTATGGAGTTGGCTGAATCGGGTGAGCCTGTAACGGTGTCGCGACTAGCCAATGACTACGATCGCATGTTGCGAAAGTATTACAATCTCAGCCTGTCGCAAATTAACTTCAGCCAAGTATTTTATGAAATCCTGCAAGTCGCTCGGAACAATAGAATCCGCTTACCCAGCAATATGGGCTTATATGCAAAAACCCTAGCCAACTTAGAGGGTGTCGCCCGTAGTTTCTACCCAGAAATTAATCTCTTAGACGAAATTAAACCGCTGATGACAGACTTATTTCGGCGTCAGTTGCTAGGAGATAGTCCCTTGCAAACTGTCTTGAGAACAGCGCTGGATCTCAAAAGTCTCTCTTTGCAATCTCCACGTCAAGTAGAGTTACTGCTAGACCGAGTAACTTCAGAAACTTTAAAGTGGAATATAACCATACGAGACCTCGACCCCCTACGACGCAGTGTTGATGATTCCGCTAATCGGCTCTCATTTAGCGTTGTGGTTGGCTCGTTGATTATTGGGGCGGCGATTATCTCGACGAATGCAAAGACAAGTCAGCTGTCGTTTTTAAGTAATGCTCTGTTTACGGCTGCGAGTTTAATTGGCTTGTGGTTGATTGT
>DALYIW010000167.1:0-12160 GCA_031970155.1 Coleofasciculaceae cyanobacterium CTOTU46601
CTCCCCTGCCTCCCCTGCCTCCCCTGCTCCCCCTGTTCCTTTAGTAATGACAGCTAACCCCTATAGAGCCTTGCTTTTGAGGTTGAATTTGGCATAGAGCAAGATACAATTCATTAATGTAACGATGATCAAACTTTATTAACCTTTTAATAGAAGGCTTCAAGGCAGCGTAATAGCAGTGTTGAAAGCAGTTCAAGTACTTACTCTAATTTGATTTAATTTTTTCTCAAGTCTAGTAAATTAACATAGGATGTCCTCTATAGACTTACGTACCCATACTGCATTGTTCACAAGGACTCTAGGCGTCGCTTGTGTTCCGAAGCCAAGGTGAGAAGAGAGTTTTTCTTTACAGAACAACAAGCAAAGCTCACCTCCTTGATGAGTGGGACGTAGCGTAGGCACAGAAGTTAGGAGTATTGGCTGGGATCGTCCAGACACTACTGTGGATAATACAGAGAAAGTTATTAACGAATCTCAGCCACCCAAGCATTACGAGTGTCATAGTTATGAAAGAAAACGGTGTCAGAGATGACAAGCGACTGCTGTTGATTGATGACGACCCCAACCTGATCTTGTTAGTCAAAGATTACCTGGAGTTCCGGGGATATGAAGTCATGACGGCAGAAAATGGTCGGGAAGCGCTGGAGATTTTAAACCAAGACACTCCTGACATGATCATCTGTGATGTCATGATGCCAGAGATGGATGGTTATGCTCTAGTGGAGCAGGTAAGGCAAGACCCTCGAACCAGCTGGATACCAGTACTATTTCTCTCGGCAAAAGGTCAAAGCCAAGACCGGGTTAAGGGACTCAACATAGGTGCTGATGTTTACATGGTGAAGCCATTTGAGCCAGAAGAACTAGTAGCGCAGGTGGAATCATCCCTTAAGCAGGCCTCTCGTTTCATTCATCACCCAGGTGCAGCAGCAGACACCCAACCGAAAATCCAGGTTCCTTTTGATGTTGAGTTGACTCCAACAGAGTTGAAGGTTGTCCAGTTTGTGGCGCGGGGGATGGCTAATCGGGAAATAGCCGAGCAAATGAATGTAAGCCAGCGGACTATTGAAAGTCATGTGTCTAATATGCTCGGTAAAACAGGTCTTCATAACCGCACAGAGCTAGCCCGTTGGGCGATTGAAAGCAGTATGGCTTGAATTAGTTATTAGTTGTTAGTTGTTAGTAGGGATAGAGATTTGTGAAGTACCCAAGGCTGACGCTGAATAGAGGTACAGCACAAAGCTTCTGTCGAACGAGCTAACAACCAACAACCAACAACCAACAACCAACAACCAACAACCAACAACTAACAACTACTTACCAGTCGCTTCTTTCTGGATCTGATTCGCTCCAAATCTCAAAATTTCTATCATTAAGGTAGGTTAAAGCGCTCTGGATTTGGTGACTTGTGCCATGCAGTTCTAAGTCAAACCAACCATCATCTCGTGCATTCGGGCCTAAGAGAGCAGCCGCAATATTCACAGTGATGCCGTAATCGGAAACTAGCCGTGAAATGACGGGTTGATCGGTATACTCCTTAGGAATGCGAAGACGAATACGAGTTTGAGTGGGTTGCTCAATACTTGGAGAGTCGGTGTCACTGGTTAATTGAAGCGCTTGGAGTGACTTCTGTTGAAAATCATTACCGCTATAAGTTGTCATAGAAATACGAAGTAAGTAGGGTTCTAAACATAAGTTTACCTTTAAGCGTCAAAAGACCCTGCTATACCCAGTAGTGCAGGTTGGCAGAAATAACTCATCAGTTCTGAGGAGGAGACAAGAAGGACAAGGAGGACAAAGGAGAGTAGAGTTAGAAAGCTATCTTATTCAACTGGTGGGAAACTTTCGCTGCGCTGCACTAAGATGAGCGGTATTAATGCAGCAGCACGTTAGCAGTAGAGTCTCCTATTCAACAGCATCCTTGATACGAGTTTTGCGCTCTAGGATTTCTTTAAGTACTAGAGTAACTAATGCCAGACCACCAAGCAGGAGAGCTGCTGAGAAGGCAGCTTGAGTCAGGTACTCTTTATAAGCTTGTTCCACAAATAGCGGCAGGGTTTGAGTTTTGCCAGCTAAGTTGCCAGAGACAACCGATACAGCGCCAAACTCACCCATTGTCCTAGCATTAGTTAGGAGAACACCATACAACAGACCCCAACGGATATTGGGAAGAGTAACGCGCCAAAAGATTTGCCAATCAGTTGCTCCCAAGGTTTGAGCGGCTTCTTCTTGCTCAGTACCAGCGTCTTCTAAAACCGGAATGACTTCGCGAGCGACAAAAGGCAGGGTAATAAAAGAACTTGCCAGAAGCATTGCAGGCATGGCAAAAACTATTTTGATGTTGTGGGCATCTAGCCACGGCCCAAACCAGCCATTTCGTCCATAGAGCAGCACAATCATCAAACCCGCGACAACTGGGGATACAGCAAAGGGGACATCTAAAAGGCTAATGAGAAAGGTTCGACCCCGAAATTGATTTCGTGCGATTACCCAAGCGGCACAGAGTCCAAATACTGTGTTGACTGGCACGACAATCAGGGCGATTAAGAGGGTAAGCCAAGCAGCATGGGCAAAACTGGGTTCGGTTAAGTTCTTGAGGAAAGGGCCAACTCCTTGCTTGAACGCTTGCACGAAGACGTTGAGGGAGGGAATGAACATGATTAAGCTAAGGTATGCGATCGCTACACCAATCAAAACAGGCTTAACCCATACTCGCTCCTTAGTTGGCAATGAGGGCGGAGACTGTGGTGAACTTGTATTCAAAGAATGCCCTGCTAAATTAGAGTCCATAGCGTCGTCCCCAGCTTTGTAATAGGTTAATTACTAACAGTATTAATAGCGAAATTGCTAAAAGAACAGTGCCAATTACGGTTGCTCCAGAATAGTCATACTGCTCTAATCTTTGGATAATCAGCACCGATGCAATTAAGTCCTTAAATGGAACATTAGAAGCCACAATTACCACTGAACCGTATTCTCCAACAGCACGGGAAAACGCTAGTGCGACACCTGTCAAAATTGCTGGAAATAAGGGAGGCAGAACAACACGCCAAAATGTTTGCCATTGAGAAGCTCCCAAACACCACGCGGCTTCTTCTATCTCTTTTTCAATTTCCTGCAATACCGGCTGTAAGGTTCGCACAACAAAAGGTAAAGAAATAAACAGCATTGCTACCCCTACACCCAGTCGTGTGAATGCTACCTTAATCCCAAAAGGTGCAAGCAACGAACCAATCCAGCCGTTTTCGCTGTAGACGGTTGCTAGAGTTAAACCCGCCACTGAGGTAGGTAGGGCAAATGGTAAATCAATTGCAGCATCAATAAACCGCTTGCCAGGGAACTCGTATCGGACTAGAACCCAAGCTATTAAAAATCCAAAGAATGCATCTATAACGGCTGCAATCAACGCTGTCACGAAGGTGACATCATAAGTGGCAAGAGCAATTGAACTGGTGGCAATTCTCCAAAAATTAGCCGGTGGTTCCGTGCTGGCTTTTAAAACAAGTGCCGACACAGGTAGAAGCAGCATTAAGGTGAGATACCCTAGCGTGATTATCCAAGGCCAGGGAAGCTGAGTTAATTGACCTTTTAGATTATTCCTAGTACGAGTCGATTGGGAGGAAGCAGATATAGCCATAGTTTCAAAGTTGTGATACGTAAATTACTGATTTAAACGCGACTGCTAGTAGTAGGGTGGGCAGTGCCCACCCTACATGTAGAGGTTCTGCTAGTAGTAGGGTGGGCAGTGCCCACCCCACATGTAGAGGTTCTGCGTAAGTCCTGTCCTAGTTAGCGGTGATAGTCTAAGATTTTTTGTCATTTGTTCTTCCCTCAGGAAAGAACAAATGACTATTGATAAAGGATGATTTCTAACCCTTAGCTTGAATTTTGTCGAAGGCAGCACCATCATCAAAGAATTGCTTCTGTACTGTGTCCCAGCCCCCCAAATCTTGAACTGTGAATAGAGTTTTGACTTGAGGAAAATCTTTTTCTACTTCTTTGGCAACAGTGGGGTCAATGGGCCGGAATCCAGCCTTGGCAAACTCTCGTTGTGCTTCTGGGGTATACAAATATTTGACAAACGCTTCGGCGACTTCACGAGTACCGTGTTTATCGACGTTTTTGTCTACGACAGCAATTGGATTGTCAATGGAGATATTGACATCGGGCACAATATATGGAACGTCTTTCCCATTTTGCTTGGCCAAAATCATCTCGTTTTCGTAGTTGATCAGAGCATCTCCCTGACCTTGCTTGAAGAATGCATCAGTGGCTTCACGGGCATCTTTGGGCAGTACGGGTGCGTTCTTAATGACTTTGGTGGTTAAGTCCAGTGCTTTTTTCTCATCTCCGCCTGTTTTTGTCACAGAACCCCAAACCGCTAAGAAATTCCAGCGTGCGCCACCAGAGGTTTTAGGGTTAGCAGTGATTACTTTTACACCGGGTTTAGCTAAATCTTCCCAGGTTTTGATACCTTTAGGATTACCTTCACGGGTGACGATCGCAGCTACAGATTTGCTAACAATCGCATCATTCGGTGCTTCTTTTTCCCAGCCCGCTTGAATCAAGCCTGCTTTCTCAACTTTCTTGGTGTCAAGGGCAAGCGCCAGGTGGAGAACATCGGCTTCCAAGCCATCAATCACGGCACGAGCTTGGGTACCAGAGCCAGCGTAACTCTGCTTGAAAGAGACGTTTTGGTTATGTTCTTTTTTCCACTGTTCTACAAACTGGGGAATGATTTTCTCGTGGGCGGCTTTAGTTACAGCAAAGGAAACGAGGGTTAACTCAACATCACCTTTATTGGCGGCTGGGCTAGCACCACCTGCACTGCTGGCAGTGTTGTTGGTATTACCCCCAGAGCAGGCGGCGATCGCTACACTCAAGCTTACCCCTACCAAAAATAGAGACACAAATCTTTTCAAGGAACCGACTTGGAGCCAGCTAGTTAGCTGTTGACTTCTGAGGATAGGTGCCTTCAGCTGAGTAATTTTTTGCCATAAATGCATAAAAACGCCTTCTCTACTTAAACTACGGTTAATTTATCAAGATACTGCCTTTTTATTTATTATGTCTATAGATACTACCGCAAATAAAAACTTTCATGGTATCTATCATTGCGACGGCGGCTAAGCCGATCATCAACTGAGGCTAGCTCCTCAACACATGTGCTAGAATTTGCTATGCTGACTTTAGTGCTGGTGTAGCTCAGTGGTAGAGCAGCGGTTTTGTAAACCGCCGGCCGCAAGTTCAAATCTTGTCACCAGCTTTCAATAACCAATCGGCTGAAGTTCTCCTTGCTTTCAAGTCCTTGCTTTCAAGGTGGGAATGGCAGCCGCTTTTTAGTTTGGGCACTGAGAAAAAGGCAGGGTCAATGGATTGTCAACATGCCCTGACCCACTGTTGTGGAACAGCGTTATGAGGGGTGACACCCTCGATCAATTTGTAAATCATCCCATGCTTTTAGCTAACTGTGCTATAAACTTCTGTAAGGCAGTGGGTAAGCCGTAGAATAAAAGAGTTTGTTGGGGACGGGCAAGCTTTGAGTTCAACAATTGCCTCAAGCGCTTTTTTGTTAAAACTCACGCATTTGAACAAAGAATCTGGGGTGCGAGGGAACCATTGAGTCGGGAATCGGGGAAAGCCTTATCAAGTCCCGACTCTCTACACTGGAACTCTCTACTAAGAGTGCGTAAGTCCTGATTATGCCGTGTACTGTAAATTGTCTCCTCTAGAGGTGTAGTGCTAAATGGAAATTGTAATTGAGAACGTATCCAAGAATTTTGGCAGTTTCAAGGCGCTTGACCAGGTTAACTTAGAAATCAAACGTGGCTCTTTAGTATCCTTGCTCGGTCCTTCTGGGTCAGGTAAATCAACTCTCTTGCGCGTGATTGCTGGTCTAGAGCCTCCCGATACAGGCAGAATTTGGATAGCGAACAAAGATGCTACCTATCAGAGTGTTCAAAAGCGAAATATTGGGTTTGTTTTTCAACACTATGCTCTGTTCAAGCATCTGACGATTCGCGAGAATATTGCCTTCGGCCTCAATATTCGTAAAGCACAAAAGAGCAAAACGAAAGCTCGTGTTGACGAACTGCTGGAACTAGTGCAATTGAGTGGATTGGGCAATCGCTACCCCTCTCAACTCTCCGGAGGTCAACGACAACGGATCGCTTTGGCGCGGGCGCTGGCTATTGAACCCGAAGTATTGCTGCTGGATGAACCGTTTGGGGCACTAGATGCAAAAGTTCGCAAAGATTTGCGGACTTGGTTACGCCGTCTGCATGACGAAGTGGGCGTCACTGCCGTTTTGGTTACTCACGATCAGGAAGAAGCGATGGAAGTCTCTGATGAAATCGTTGTCATGAACAAAGGCAGAGTGGAACAAGTAGGTACACCCGCCGAGATTTACGATCATCCTGCTACGGCTTTTGTGATGAGTTTTATTGGACCTGTAAATGTATTGCCTAGCAGTTCTCGGCTTTTTCAGGACAACCGAATTAGTGCTTCTCATCCTCAAGTTTTCTTACGCCCTCATGATATTGTGATTCACACCGACATCACTCAAGAAAGTACAGCTTCTGCTAAAGTCAACCGTATCGTTCATCTGGGGTGGGAAATTGAGGCTCAACTGAAATTGGAGGATGGTCATGAGGTCAAAGCTATTCTCTCTAGAGAACAGTATGACAAGCTCCAATTGAGACCACAGCAACGTGTTTACATCAAACCCAAGACAGCTCGATCTTTTCCAGCCACACTTACCAGTGAGGTAGTTGGATCAACTGTATAAAAAGACCCTGGGCGGTGTCGTCGCACTCTTGGCAAAAAATTGGGAATTGGGCAGGACTTACGCAAATTGCTGATTTAAACGCTACTGCTAGTAGTAGGGTGGGCAGTGCCCACCCTACATGTATATGTGGCGATCGCATCAGCCCTTTTACTGAGAAGATCGCAATTAGTGACCATCGCTAACTTGTTCTAGGTCAGCGGGAGTATTGCAATTAAATAGTAATTGAGTGTCACTCACGGGCAGTTCCTGGACTGAATTTTGCGCCAACCAATGCTGAAACGATCGCCCTCCTTCATCAATATATTGAGTGAGTATTGGCAGACACTGGCGGCGGTAAAAACCACACAAGGGTTCCCAGCCTTTGGGATGTCGAGGCAAAAGAGCGATCGCATCTGGCGCAGTCTTTTCCAACTCCATTGCCCAATTTTGCAAAACCTTGACTTGTAAGTGAGGCAAATCACAGGCGAGTAACAATACCCACTCTGTCTCCACTCGATCTAACCCCTGAGCAAATCCTACTAAAGGTCCGTGAGGTTCAGTTTCTCCTGGTAAAGGTACTTCGTGAATTACATGGCAGGTATCTGGTAAAACATCCTGGTATCGTTCAGGCCAAGGTGTCACTACGTAGACTTCACCAGCGCAGCTAAGAGCAATTTCACAAATCTGCCGCAGCAATGGAACACCTTGGAGAGAAATCAGGGCTTTGTCCTGACCCATGCGAGAACTCTGCCCTCCTGCCAGTACAATTGCTGACAATGATATGGTCTTTTCCATCACGAAGTTGATCAGTTTTTGACCTCTACGTTCTACTTCTTGCTGTCTAACCGTTATAAATCCTCGTTTTTCAAAGAAAGGTTTGGCGGTAATGCTAGCTTCCGTAAATAATTTTTGAATCCCTAAAGACCGTGCCTTTGACTCAATCTGCTTTAAGATTTGTGTGCCAACTCCTTTCCCTTGAAAATCTTTGTGGCAATAGAAGCGGTCAATATGACCATTGTCTTCTAATTCTCCAAACCCAATAATCTGGGTGTCTTCTTCTGCAACATAAGTATACTTACGCTTCAAGCTATCAGTCCACAAGTCAGCGTCCATATGGGTGGGTGCCCAAGCATCCACTTGTTCTTGTGTGTAGTCACAAATATTGACTTCATGCACTGTGTTATAAAACAGCTGCATGATTGCTTCAGTATCGCCAATTTCGTAGGTTCGTATTTTCATATAACTGTGGGTAGTGAGATGGGCATCTTGCCTATAACCACAAGAAAAATGTTGGGGAAGTGGGATAGGCAGAAAAGCCCGTCCTGCAACTGGTGCAAGAGTTCAGTTAAACCAATTCTCTATCAGGTTGCCTAACCTAAAATAAAACTTAATAGAATGCAATCTATAGCGGGTTGAATTCAAGCCTATTCAGGAGAAAAGACCATGGAAAGTTTTAACGAGTATCATTTAGACCCCAAGCAGTTTCCTTTTCTGAACAACCTTCAACAGAACTGGCAATTCATTAGAGATGAATTCACCTACTTTATGCAGAACGCCTCTAAGGAAGAGTTGCAGTTTGCCTTTGACATCATGGGGCCTAAAAGTAAAACGATTAAGACTAAAGGCAATGCAAAATATAGCGCTTTTGGGGTACTATTTCAAGGAATGTTTCTTGAAAAATACATTCTATTGCATCAAATTCAATATCCTGAGTATGAGTTACAAAATGTACCTGAAAAAGCACGGGAATTAAGAGAAAAATATTTTCCCAAGTTAACTAAGGCGATAGAAGAGGCAAACTCTATCAATGACAACGTTATCAGAAATGTGTATTTTGGTACATTTCATCCAGGGCTAGATATCAAACTGCATGTGAACTATAACCCGCATATGAATCGCGGTTATCTAGGGTTGATTGTGCCTGAGGGAGATGTGGCGATGAAAATATGCCATGACAAGCTTTATTGGCATGAAGGCGAATTTTTGATTTTAGATCACAGCTATCCCCACTGTCCGCATAATTACACTGATTACGACAGGACTGTTTTGGTTGTAGATTTCTTTAAAACTGATAAGCCTAGAGAAGAAGTGAGTGAGTTTGAACAGGAATTAGTCAGACAACGGATGCAAGAAAATCCTTACAGTTTGGGCGTTTTTGGGAAAAGTGATAAAGCTCAAAAAGAAGACTTTATTAAATATGGTTTGAGTCATCAGTTGGAATGGGATAAAGCTTTAGAAGCGTAATTCGAGATTCACACTCTCAGGGTGCATCCAATTGCGTGTAAATCTGTAGTGTGAGCATCTTGCTCACTACTGGCTGTATAGCAACCGCCACTACCTAATAAATTGGCGACGGCTATACGTGGGCAAGATGCTCACACTACCTAATAAATTGGCGACGGCGATTTCTAGCTCTAATAGAAAGGATGTGTTGTTGCCATAGCCAGCGTCTACTATCACTATTTCAAACTCAGTTCCCCCAGTTTGAACAAACAAGTAGTTTTGGAGAGGCTTGGGTGCTTTTAGTCGTGTGCGATGCTTATCTGATGATTCCGATGCAATAAAATCATCGATTAGCAAATTTGGATCGTTGAAATCAAAGTTCATTTTTTTGCGCTCCCTGGCTTCTCTCCGATTGGAACGATCGCATCATCCCCCCTGCCTCAACACGGCTCTGAATTCTTTTACTGCGTCGTATTGGTCGTGGTAGGTAATGTAGTTCTTAAAGATATCGAGCGGTAGACCAGAAAATAGCTCACTGTTGCTGACCTTAGAGTAGCTATCGCCAGATAGATGGTAGATGTCAAGTACGTCATCTTCCCAGAACCAGACCTCGGTAACACCCATTCGTTGATAACCAACCAGTTTATCTATCCCACCACTGGTAAAAACCACTTCAATTACTAAATCAGGAAATGGTTTCTTTGTCTCCAAGTTGTAAGATTGGTCAAGTTCGCTTCTGGCTCCCAACTCCTTACTGCCCAGAGAGGGTCCACCCCGTTTATAAAATCGGATGTCTAATTCATCCATATACACCTCAAGCAACCTCACGATGGTTGATAAGGTGTCCTCATGCTCTGGGCTAATGGTCATGATTTCAAGCGTTCCATCCAGATAGGCAAATTTCACCCCCACAATGCCTTCAAATGACTGTTCAATCGCTTCCAACTGCTCCCAACTGACGTTAGGGAAAATTTGAGCGTCTTTCTTTTTAGGTTGTAGAACTTGTGTAGTCATTGTTCATTTCCCTTATCGAAATGGCTTAGTGCAGGATGCCCTTTCCCTAGTCGCGCTTCGACCACACCGCGATACCGATTCACCGTCCTCACCAATAAAGTAGGCGTCAAACTATTGGTCAAGTGAGCTAGTTCGTCTCGGCACACGGCAGCGATCGCGACTTCGTTGTCTCCCAACTGGCGAAGCGTGGTGATGAACTGATTCACCCGGTCAAGGTGGGCTAGAGCTTGGTGAACAGAGTTATCTTTCTGGTTCATGGTTTAAGCTGTCCGACTAATCAGCGTTGCAACAGTATTAGCCTGAATTGCAACAAGTTTGGTTAGCTCAGTGATATTGGTCGATTGCTGCTTGGCAACCTCTAGATGTCCGTCAATTGCTCTTCTCAATTCATCAATCCGGTCAGCCAGACGATCAATTTTGTCAGTCAAGCGCTCTATTTTAATGTCTATTGCTGTAAGATGCTCTGACATTAGTCCTACTTGGTGTTCGACACGGAAAGCCGATTGCTCCATACGTTCAGCCGATTGCTCGATACGGTCGGCGGATTGTCGCATTCCTTCTAGAGCACGGTCAACATTTTGGCTTGTTCTTTCTACCACTCTCTCTAAAGCCTCAATCCGTCGCTCTCCAGCTTCACGGCTGGCGGCAACAGCTTCTACAAGTCGGTCTATTGCTTTACTGCTGGGTTCAGTCATCTAAAAACTCCTGCTTTCGCGATCGCCCCTCATCCCTCTTCTGTACGCTGTTGTTTCTTTTTCGCTAGTCTCTCTTTCCAATCTTCAACTTTGTTCAAATTCTCTATTTCCCTGTAAACCCCATCTTTAATGAAATCGCTACATAGACCGCTAACAGATCTCCCTGTTTCATTAGAAATTAGTTGCAACAGTTTATATATATCATCAGGTATTACAACGCTGGTTTGAGCCATCAGTGTCTAAATATATCCTCTACGACTCAATTATCGGTAAAACAGGTGTTGGTTTAAAACCTAACAACTACTTTGCCGCAATTTTTACCACTGAGTAGGTATTCGACAGCAGCAGGAATGGATTCAATGCTTCTGAATTCAGTTGGGTCAACAGCCACCTTGATTTTGCCAGCATAGAAAAGGTCTAATAAGCGATCGCGTGCTTCAACCATATGTTCTGCATAGTGCGGCATGAGAAAGCCTCGAACTGAAGCGGCTTTCCAAAATAGCTGGTGATAAATGCGAGGTTGACTCACGAGTTCCGGGTTTTTAGCATATTCGGAAATAAAGCCGATCGCAACTAAACGCCCCCGAATTGCCAAGTTATCAACGCAGGTATCGAAAACTTCTTTACCTACACAATCGAAGACTAGGTTAATGCCCTTGGGGTATTGTTGCTTGAGGACTTGATTTAGGTCTTCTTGGCGGTAGTTAATAATGCGATCGCATCCCAACTCCTTGAGTAACTGTGCCTTTGCGTCTGAACCACAGGTGCCAATTACATGATTACCCGCTAACTTCGCTAGTTGCACTGCGATATGTCCTGTTCCACCTGCTGCCGCCGTTACTAAGACGGTTTCCTGGCTTTTCATCTCCCCTACTTGTTCGAGTGCAACTAACGCTGATACGCCAGTAGGCATTAGGGTTAGTACCTCTGGTGTGGCTTCACGGACTTTGACGGCTAGGTTATTTGCGATCGCCTGATATTCGCGATAGCCTCCACCACGAACCGTCGTTGCCACAGCATCACCGACTTTGAAGTCTTCGACATCACCTCCAACCGCTACAACTTCTCCCACTGCTTCCACTCCCAGATCGAACGGTGGTGTCAGGTTGAGATAGGGAGTTTCACCTCGGCAAATCAACGTATCAAACCCTGCATTGATGCCAGCAAATTTGTTGCAGATTAGGATTTCGTTAGGTGCAGGGGCAGGGATAGGAAGTTTTTCGAGTGCGATCGCTGATTTGAAATCTTGAGCAAACTGTTTGGCAATCAGCTTTTTATAGGTACTTGAAGTCATCTTTAGTGTTTAGGCGATCGGCGTATTCATGCTACAAAGCTTTAGATCTGATATCGTGTCCGGTTGATTAGTTATGAATTGTAGGTTAACACCAAGAGTTCAGATGTTGGGTCTCGTACCTTGACCCAACCTACCCATATCTATACTGATATCATGTCCGGTTGATTAGTT
>DALYIW010000167.1:12304-18513 GCA_031970155.1 Coleofasciculaceae cyanobacterium CTOTU46601
CTTAAACAATTTCTCCTATTAATCATTTATTTCATCTAGAAAACGAATGACTGCCTTCGATACTTCTTCAGGTATTTGGTTCATCATACAAATGGTGCCATCTGGAAACTCAACAACCTTCCCGTGAGGCACTGCCTGAGATAGAAAATATCGGTCTTTTGCTAGCGCTAAACCCAATCGCTCAAATTCTTCTACATCATCAATTCCCCACACAATTAAAGTTGGGCATTTAATTGACTTGAAGCGTTCTGCTGCATCTGTGCAGTAATTTCCTACTGCCCAAACAGCATACAAAGGATAACCAAAGCATTTCAAATCGTCTAAAACCCAACGATGATTTAACTGAGCAGACCCAATATATCTATCACGCGCTAACCATCGCTCCATTAGGTGAGAACCATCTTCTTTAATGACGAACCCTTCCTGAAATCTCCTCATTAAATCGGTTTTTCCGGCTTCACCAAAGCCAGCAACATTGCACAAAATCAGTTTCTTAACGCGATCGGGGTAAGCGACTGCTACTTCTCCTGAAACAAAAGCACCTGTATGGTTTCCTAGGATGTTGGCTTTTTCAATTCCTAACTCGTTAAACAGGGCAATAATGGTTTTAGCGTAATCAGCAACAGAGTACAGTCTAGGTGGTTTGTCGGAATCACCAAACCCCATTAAATCCATCGCCATCACGCGATACTTTTGTGCCAAGATTGGCATTAATTCTCGATACTCGTCACTACTGCGAGGGTTCATATGCAGTAGCAGCAAAGGCTCTCCTTCACCACCAATTCGATAATGAATCTGCCCATCTTCGGTATCCAGGAAAGCTCGCTTGATTTGTTGGCTCATTTTCTCCTTAGAAGTCATTTATTTGGAAGGATGAGGGATGAGGGATGAGGGATGAGGGGTGATAGTGCAGCGGGACATTAGTCCAGGATGAAAAACTTTGGGTACAAGCCCTGTATTTAATCAGGTAGAAAAAAAGAAATTTTCAATAATTTCAAGCATCATTATTGATTTATAGGGCTATTTCCGCCTTCATCCTTCATCCTTCATCCTTTTTTAGTCAAGATATTATTAACTCTGCCGTTTTTCTTGGATGAGTGTACGCTGAAAAAGTTGATGGTCTTTAAACCAGTGCCAAGTACGCGATCGATAGTTATTGCAAGGACTAATCTGAATCATTTCGTATAAGTATGCATTTGGGATAGTTTTGTAACCGAACCACAGGATAACGGTTGAATCATCAACTTCCCAAGCTTTTCCGTCTATACGTTCAGTGTCAAACCACAGCTTTTTATCTCGATAAGTTGCTGGAAATTGATGCTCTTCCTGTTTACCATCAGCCCACTTATAGCGGTTAATTTGATAATAGGGATAGGGACCCTCTTCTGGAAACTGGCAGGTTAAATGAGAGTCATGCTTATCAAGGATAGTTCCTTGAGTATCAATTAAGGTATACGTCCCCACCCAGTCGCCTTCATGTCGGGCAAGTACGGGCATTTCATCTCGGATGCTAGACATATCTAATCCTCCATTTTCTGCCAATGAATCACTGAGTTATTAGGTATTAAACCACCAAGGGTCAGGAACAGACGCAGTTTTAATCAAAAAAGCTTGTTTTCGCATAAACCGTTTAATTGCAGCCGGCCCCATCCGTGAACCACCCATGCCGGAAAACTTGAAAGCATTTTTCTCGCCTTCGTGCATGATTGCGGTTAATCCTGCATCGTTGATGTTGATAGCACCTGCATCGATACAACGTCCTACTTCTAGTGCTTCGGCTGGTGAGCCTGCAAAAACAGCAGCACTCAGGCCATAGATGGTATCATTCGCCAATGCGATCGCTTCTTCAACAGTAGAAAACGGCATAACCGGCATAATCGGGCCGAACGTTTCTTCTGTCATTACCTTCATCGAATGGTTGACGTGAGTCAGTACCGTGGGACGACACCAGAAACCTCCATCTAATTCTTCAATCTTGCCTCCACAGCGAACAACTGCCTCTTTTTCCAGGGCATCGCTGAGGTGTTCGGCAATGATAGCCGCCTGTCTTTCTGCAATAATAGGGCCAATTTCTCCATCTTCAACTGATGGATAAGCTAGCTGAAGACGTTGTGCTTTTTCTACCAGTTTCTCGACAAAATTATCAAAGATAGATTCTGCAACATAAATTCTCTCAATTGAGAGACAAGATTGCCCAGTGCTGACGACTGAACCCCACAATATAGCTGAGGTTGTCAATTCTAAATCGGCTGATGCTAATGCGATCGCAGGGTCTTTTCCCCCCAATTCCAAAAAAGCTGGAATGAACCGCCTAGCCGCTGCTTCTGCTACTTTTCGACCCGTAGCCACACTGCCTGTAAAACAGACTAAATCCACGCATTCGATTAATGCCGCACCTGTATCACCAGCACCTTCTACATAAGCTAAAACATCCCGTAATTTTGGAACCGAGGCAATAGTATCTACCAGAGGTTGAATGAAGCGAGGAGCAATTTCACTTGGCTTCACTACAACGGCACAGCCTGCCAACAAGGCGGGGATAGTATCAATAGTAGATAGTAACAGCGGAATATTCCACGGGCTAATTACTCCAACCAAGGAGTAAGGGACATATTCTTGTTGCAACTGAATAAAGGGAATTGCCGTAGCTTTTTCATCCTCTTTTGCTAACAGTTGCGGTGCTAACCGACACCAACGGTCAATACCGGAGATTAAGGAGTCAATCTCTAGTACAGATACTGACAATCTCCCCGTATCAGCAACTAAAGCCTTAGTCAGCTCATCTTTTTGAGACAAAATAGCTTGCTTCCACGCCTGCAAAGCCTCTATTCTATGTTCTAGACCTCCCTGCGACCAATCGATTTGAGCTTGGCGCAAGCGGGTACATTCAGCGACAAGTCGATCGGGTGTTGGCGGTGTAATCCAATAATCAACTTTCCCGGTTCTAGGATTGCGAACGTTTAACTGGGCAGTCATATCAAACCAGCCTGGAGAAAAAAAACCCTAGCAGCTTCTCAATCAACCCAAAGATTTTCCTTATCCTACATTGATATCTGAAACGTTTGCGACACACAGTAGGTGTTTTTCAGGACGGGTCAAAATTTGGGGCTGTATTCCTTGCCAGCTATGGGCTTAAGGGCGATGCACCTAAAATGAGAGTGTCACCAACCTGGAAAGGCTTGCTAATAAAAGCTTTCAGCCGATTTTTTGAGGTGCCTCTTGCAAGAACTAGAGGCTGAAATGGTATATTTAGATGGGACCGCCACCAACGTACCTTGAAAACTAAATATTGCAAGGGTTTCAGATGCCTGCGGTTGAAACGACCTAAAATCCCTATCAGGGATTGAAACATTGAATTCTCAGGCGAACAAACTCTAGCCTTAGACGTTGAAACGACCTAAAATCCCTATCAGGGATTGAAACTAAAGCGCCGCTATACTACAAGAGTAGCCAAAAGAGTTGAAACGACCTAAAATCCCTATCAGGGATTGAAACCCAACAAATCCCGGTTCGAGGGAGAAACGCCTGCGTTGAAACGACCTAAAATCCCTATCAGGGATTGAAACATCTGTACCGGATTTCAGGAACGGCTACTTCCCTGCGTTGAAACGACCTAAAATCCCTATCAGGGATTGAAACTGTGAAGCTAGTCTCGGCATAGGTAGGAGCCGTTTGGGTTGAAACGACCTAAAATCCCTATCAGGGATTGAAACTAAATTCTTTGCCCAGAAATAAGCCCCGCCCATAAAGTTGAAACGACCTAAAATCCCTATCAGGGATTGAAACGCAGCACAAGCTGCTCAACAAGCTCTAAAAACAGTCGGGTTGAAACGACCTAAAATCCCTATCAGGGATTGAAACACCTGCCCAGGCTGACCCTTGAACGAACGAGTTGAAACGACCTAAAATCCCTATCAGGGATTGAAACTCCCAAGATTTGGTTTGTGGATTTCGGGAACTACGGTTGAAACGACCTAAAATCCCTATCAGGGATTGAAACAGTTTCTCTAGAAAAATTAGGTGCTGTGAGGGTAGGTTGAAACGACCTAAAATCCCTATCAGGGATTGAAACCTAATGGAGTGGAGATTGAGCGCGTGAGTGAAAGTTGAAACGACCTAAAATCCCTATCAGGGATTGAAACGAGTACTTCAGATTTCCCCGCTGCTGTCTACACTGTTGAAACGACCTAAAATCCCTATCAGGGATTGAAACCGGGCTATCGTGCCAGACGTTTTTAGCACAGAAATTGAGTTGAAACGACCTAAAATCCCTATCAGGGATTGAAACATTGAGAGGCTTGCACGGCAAGTTAAGGGAAAACGTTGAAACGACCTAAAATCCCTATCAGGGATTGAAACCGCTCTAAACCTCGCGACACTTATCAGTTTTACGCCCAGAAGTTGAAACGACCTAAAATCCCTATCAGGGATTGAAACGCTCTGAATAAGCACTTTAGAGCGATTTAATAAATTGTTGAAACGACCTAAAATCCCTATCAGGGATTGAAACACCTCTCGCTTTGCCACTGCGTCCCTTAAAGCCTGAAGGTTGAAACGACCTAAAATCCCTATCAGGGATTGAAACGTGGGAATTTCCGTAGGAACAACTGGCGGGAGAATGTTGAAACGACCTAAAATCCCTATCAGGGATTGAAACCTAAGTGCTGCGGCTGATGAGCTTGGTTTTAGCCGCAGTGAGTTGAAACGACCTAAAATCCCTATCAGGGATTGAAACTGGATCGTCTTTCCACCAGCCAACGACTTCAGTGGTTGAAACGACCTAAAATCCCTATCAGGGATTGAAACGACAATCTGAGCAGCAGGGAAACGCTTCTGGTTTGGTTGAAACGACCTAAAATCCCTATCAGGGATTGAAACATCCTCCTCAATGTCTTTAAGGACATCCTCGGTGTTGAAACGGCCTAAAATCCCTATCAGGGATATTAAATTACCCCCAACTTCACCAAACGCTCAATAGTTTCTTGTTGAGTTTGGATAAAGTGTTTGCGGTCAACCTCTCCATCAAGCATAGTGTTAGCAGGGTAAAACTGAGACTGACGGTAGCTGTCTGCATAGAGTTCTAACCGTTGACGAGAGAGTAGGTTATTTAATCCCGGACGACGGCGATATCGTCGCAAAGCTGCTAAGTCAATCTCAGCAAACGCCGCCATACTTTCTCCTGAACCTGTCTCAGCTAAAACCAATCCTCGATAGTCAACTATTTTAGAGCCACCGTCAGTTGAAGATTCTGGGATGGGGCTATTGGCGATGCCTGCTGTATTGGATGATACAATATATGCCATATTTTCCACAGCACGAGAGATTTTTGCGGCTTCTTTAGGCGATCGCTCTTTACCATACACCTCAGAGGTCGAATGCAGAAAAATTTCCGCCCCTCGCAATGCCAAACACCGCGCCACCTCAGGATACAAGATTTCCTCAGATGCCAGGGCAGCTAAATTACCAATAGCTGTTTTAGCAACAGGAAACACACCCTCTAAACCATAGCAATCGAGATACTTATCCCAGACATCATGCGGCGTGGGAGCAAACATAGAATAGAGTCGTCGATACCGCAAGACAATCGAACCCGATGGATCGAGAACAAAGCACGTCTGGAAGTATAATCCTGGAAAGTTTGGATCGAGTTCATAAGCATTACCAGCCAGAAATATGCCATGCTTCTGTGTAATTCGACCGAGTGCTTCATACTCAGCACCTGCCATTTCTAGACAAGCTTTTTCACCCCAAACAGCTAGGGACTCTCCTAGGGGAAAACCAGTCAGGAAATATTCAGGCAGCACTATCAGCTTACAATCAAAGCCAATAAAGGCGATACTAGCAGAGATTTGTTGTTCTAATCGGCTGATGGTTTGTTGGATAAGCGATCGCGCTTCGGTACGGTCACGCGCCTGATTAACAGCATGACACGTAACCTGAAGTGCCAAAGCCCTATATGAGTCTATCATTTCAGTGTTTGCCGCCATGCTCTATGATGTTTCTCTAAGATTTTCTCTAAAGATGATGTTATTTTGATAGCACCGACAACTACACCTTTGTTGTTAAATATTTACGAACAAGCAAGGTAACAGTATTAGTGGTAATTAGGAAAACCCGAAAGTAAATCATTCTTAAGGATGAAGGATGAAGGATGAAGGATGAAGGATGAAGGATGAAGGATGAAGGATGAAGGATGAAGGATGAAGGAT
>DALYIW010000168.1:0-18486 GCA_031970155.1 Coleofasciculaceae cyanobacterium CTOTU46601
TTTTACAGAGCGTTACCGCGAGGCAGAACTTCCTCAGGGAACTCAAAGCGCTCGTGAGGCTGGTCTTGAGGAGCCATCCACGCCCGTAGACCCTCGTTAAGCAAGATGTTCTTGGTGTAGAACGTCTCAAACTCTGGGTCTTCCGCCGCACGAATCTCCTGGGAGACAAAGTCATACGCCCGCAGGTTCAGGGCGATGCCAATGATGCCCACTGATGCCATCCACAATCCCGTTACGGGTACGAACAGCATGAAGAAGTGCAACCAACGCTTGTTGGAGAAGGCAATCCCGAAGATTTGTGACCAGAAGCGGTTAGCCGTCACCATCGAGTAGGTTTCTTCCGCTTGGGTGGGGTTGAAGGCTCTGAAGGTGTTGGCTTTGTCGCCGTCTTCAAACAAGGTGTTTTCTACTGTCGCTCCGTGAATCGCACACAGCAGCGCTCCACCTAGCACGCCTGCTACTCCCATCATGTGGAACGGGTTGAGGGTGAAGTTGTGGAACCCTTGGACGAACAGGATGAACCGGAAGATACCAGCCACGCCGAAGCTTGGGGCAAAGAACCAGCTTGACTGTCCCAAGGGGTACATCAAGAATACCGACACGAATACGGCGATGGGAGCTGAGAACGCGATCGCATTGTAGGGACGGATGCCGACTAAGCGTGCGATCTCAAATTGCCGCAGCATGAAGCCAATCAGACCAAAGGCTCCGTGCAGGGCTACAAATGCCCACAATCCTCCGATTTGGCACCAACGGGTGAAGTCCCCTTGGGCTTCCGGTCCCCACAGCAGGAGCAGGGAGTGTCCCATGCTGTCTGCGGGGGTGCTCACCGCTACGGTTAGGAAGTTGCAGCCTTCTAGGTAGGAGGATGCTAGTCCGTGGGTGTACCAGGATGTGACGAAGGTGGTGCCTGTCAGCCAGCCACCTAGGGCTAGGTAGGCACAGGGGAACAGCAAGATGCCACTCCAGCCTACGAAGACAAAGCGATCGCGCTTTAGCCAGTCGTCGAGGACGTCAAACCATCCTCTCGTACTTGGGGCGCGTCCTAAAGCTATTGTCATAAACAGATCTCCAAGGATTTATAAGTACAAAAGAAAGTTAACTTTCCTTCCCATCTGGCTGCTTTATTTGCATAAGCAGATAGTTGGGGGTTTTGTAAAGGAAGTTTACTTTTCTTTACTATGTTCCCATATAGTAAGTGAAATTTTCCAAGTTTTCCACTACTTTGTGTGACGTACTGTTAAAAATCTTTTCAATAGTTGCCTTACTATGTTCAGGTAAGTAAAAGTACTCTCTTCTATGCCTATGCCTGTGCTGACGCCTGTCTAGGATAATAAAGAGAGTATATGGAAGGCTTACTGCTTGACACCGAATGTTCACTATTGACTTAACTTTGAAAAATACGCCAGTTCCGCTCTCTGTGCAACGGAAGACAGAAGAAGAGGCACAAGCCACTTACCAGGAAATTCTTAAAGCAATGCGCTCTGAGACTCCTCAGGTATTGGAACTGAGCTGCGATCATCAACCGGAGAAAAAAGTTGCTGTTCTCTCTAATCAGCTTGGTGCAGTCATGATTTCTCAGAAATCTGGTGCAGCAGGAGCAGGGCGTACACCTGGTTTCTTTGCACTGGCTGAATGAATACAGCAGCAACTGACGCGATCGCCCAATCAGCAATTAGGGTACGGGAGCTTTGCTTCAACTGGCCCAATGGAGCATCAGTTTTACAATCTTGCTCTCTGGATGTTCCAAAGGGTGAGTTTTGGATGCTCTTAGGGACGAATGGTAGTGGTAAATCAACGCTACTAAGGTTGCTGGCTGGGCTATTGCAGCCTCAATCCGGTGAGATTGACATCAAGCAGCCAGTAGGATTTGTTTTTCAGAATCCCGATCATCAGCTAGTCATGCCCACGGTAGGGGCAGATGTCGCCTTTGGGTTAGTGGAAGAAAAACTTTCCATTGCTCAAGTGCGATCGCGAGTGAGAGAAGCACTTACCGCAGTGAATCTGCAACATCTACAACGACGCCCGATCTATGCCCTGAGCGGCGGCCAGAAGCAGCGAATTGCTATTGCTGGTGCGATCGCTCGCCAGTGCGAGGTCTTACTTCTAGATGAGCCTACTGCCCTGCTCGATCCAGATACTCAGCTGGATTTAGTGGCGCAGGTGCGGCATCTAGTTAAAAGTCGCGGATTGACTGCACTGTGGGTTACTCATCGCTTGGATGAGTTGAATTATTGTGATGGGGCATTCTTATTGGAACATGGTCAGGTTGTTGACCAAGGTGAACCGGAACGCCTTAAGCAACGACTCATGCAAGAGCCAAATGTTGCAATTTGATACTTCCAGGACTTACGCACGGGAGTAGGAAGTGGGGAGTAGAGAGTCGAGATGTACTAAGGCTTTCCCCGATTCTCGACTCCCGACTCCCGATTACCGAAACCTAGATTTTTCGTTTACATGCGTCAGTCCTGACTTCCTTGGTTTAAGGCAAGGTCAACGACTTACACAAATTTCTCATTACGAACCGCCTTCTGTAGGGGTGAACGACCGTTCACCCCTACATGGGGTGTCCAGGCGTAAGTCCTGAAGACATGAGTGTCTAATCTTTCCCTGCTTCTCCTGCTTCCGGGAGCGCCCTCATCTTCTTCTTTCAGGAGGAGAGAGCTTTGGCGCAAAGTTATGTAAACTATTGTTAATGGTAATGACTAAATAATGCCCAATCGAAAACGCTTGGTCTTAAAAAATGCCCCCTTCCTCACCACAGCCTGTTCTGCTGGTTGATGGCTATAACGTCATCGGCTCTTGGTCTTACTTAAAAAAGACCTGCGATCGCAATGGAATGGAAGCAGCTCGTCAAGAGTTAATAGAGGCTTTAATCAACTACAGTGCTTTTAAGGGCTACCAAACTCAGGTTGTCTTTGATGCTTATTATCAAAATAGACCCATCTCCTGCGAAGCCTATACTACTCAGTTATCAGTGTGCTATACAGACTTTGGGCAGACAGCCGACACTTACATCGAAAAATTCTGTGCTTCGTTTCGATTCAAGCTTTCCCACCCAACTCAACGCCTGATCGTCGTCACTTCAGATCGAGCACAGCAGCTAACGGTAGTCGGCTATGGAGCTGAATGGATGTCGTGTCAGCAGTTAGCTAACGATGTTGAATTCACAGTTCGCCGCTCTCGCCGCAAACAACGACCCCCAAAACAATCTACGGGTCGTTTTTTATTCAATTCCCTAGATGCACAAGCTCAACAACGCTTAGCAGAATGGCGTCGGGGGATTAGATGAGTCACAGGAGCTTATTCATCTGAGTAATTTTACTAAATTTATTTTCAGCAGATAGTTGACAGACGCCTTAATATTCGTTATCTTTATAAAGGTTCACAAAACAAGCCCCCATCGTCTAGAGGCCTAGGACACCTCCCTTTCACGGAGGCGACAGGGATTCGAATTCCCTTGGGGGTATTAAAAGTAGAAAGATAAAAGTAGAAAGATATAAGGTTGAAAGTCAAGGAGTTTCAACTTTATCAATTATTACTCAGCAAGTTTGTCGAGTTTTTCCTTGACGGCTAAATCAACTAAAGAGCGCAGCAAAAATAAGAACCAGAGAGCTGACAGAGTAAAAGCTGCGATCGCCCAATTAACATGAGGCCCTAAAAGCAGCACTGTGCCAGCTATTAGGGTAAATCCAGTTAAACAAGCATAAATAAGACTTTTAATTCCTAGATTAATTCGATTGAGCGTGCGATCGCTCTCTATCGAACGCACACGCAGTTGTAATTCACCCTGTTCAAGACGTGATTCTAATTGTCGAAGATAAATTTCAGTGGTGTTAGGCTGTTGGAATTTATGTCTAATGAAATTTCTAGCTTGTTTAGCTAGTTCTCCCACTATATTTCCCTTCTCTTGAGACACCAAACTTTTAATAAAGGGTTTACTGGCCGCTAATAAGTTGTACTCCGGATCTAGGGTGCGAGCGATGCCATCAAGCGTTGTTAATGACTTTAAAATGAAAGTCATCTGTGCTGGTAAACGAAAGGGCTGCTGCTCGAACATTAAGTAGATCTCACCCCGCAGTTGGTCAAAAGCCTGTAAATCTATTGGCTTTTCGGTGAACTTATCTAACATAAAGGCAACTACCCGTCTGACTGGTCTCATATCAGCCACGGGTTCAATTAAACCCATATAAGTTAGAGTATTTACTACCTCATCAGTATCCTTTCTCAAGACAGCAAAAAATGTCTTAATCATCTGGTCTTTAGCAATGGGTTTCACCTCTGCCATCGTTCCGAAATCATAGAAAATTAGGTTGCCGTCTTGACTAACGGCCATATTTCCTGGATGGGGGTCAGATTGAAAAAAACCATCTTGTAGCAACTGCTTGAGGTAACAACAAATACCAAGTTGGATGATTTCTTTGGCATTTATATTGCAAGCTTCTAGGGTTTGACGATCATCAATTTTGATACCAGGTACATATTCCAGGGTCAGTACCTTTCTTGTGGTGTACCGCCAATAGACTTTGGGGACAGTGACACGAGGATAGCCCAAAAAGTTTTGCTGAAACTGTTCAGCATTTTTTCCTTCGTGAATATAGTCAATTTCTTTATAGAGAAGGTCAAAAAACTCGTGGTAAATTGCCTCTAAATCGTACTTTCTAATTCCAGGTACATACCGTTGAGAAAAACGCACCAGTCGATGAAGAACTTCAAAATCTAGGTTAAATAGCGTTTCTAATCCTGGGCGCTGCACTTTGACGACAACATCTTCCCCAGTGTGCAAGCGTGCTTTATGAACTTGCCCTAAGCTGGCAGATGCCAAAGGGAAATGATCGAAATCGCGATATAAGGTATGAATTGAGTTGCCGAGTTCTGATTCAATCAGAGCGATCGCTTGTTCTGTATTAAACGCTGGTACCCGATCCTGCAATTGCCCCAATGCTTGCACGTACTCCAAAGGCAGTAAATCAGCACGGGTGGATAGTGCTTGCCCAACCTTGATAAAAGTTGGGCCTAGATCTAGTAGAGTTCCGACTAACCACTGTGCCCTACGATATCTATGTTTAGGGGCATTGTTGGCAACTGTCTTATCCCACCACAAATAGAACAGCAACTTTGCTGCCGAACTAAAAATATCGATTTGGCGGGCTACTGGGGAATATTTAGGTCGTTGCCAACGTAGTGGCTTGGGCGCAGCAGTTGTAAGCATAACTGTTGGAGATTTTAGGCCTTGACCCTGCCACTATTCCAACAAGTAGACTGTTTTAGCTACTGATCTATGCTTTGATGCTGTTGTTGAAATTGAGGCAAGGCGAGAGTAAAAGAAGTAACAGACGTTTGAGAATTTTCAGATGGATCGCTTTTAACATGAATTGTGCCATTGAGATGCTGCACTAAGCACTTTACTAAAGCAAGTCCTAGACCAGTACCTTGAACAGCTTTTTGAGTAACACCTTGACCGCGATGGAATCTATCAAAAATATAGGGTAGGTCTGTTGGCGAGATGCCGGGACCTGTGTTAGTCAAGGTAAGAACAACTTGATTGACTGATTGCTGGACTTGGCAAGTGAGCCGCAGAGAAATTGTAGTATCTGGGTCAGAATACTTACCAGCATTGGTCAAGAGTTCCAGTAAGATACGCTCCAGGCTATCGTAATCGCTGTCGATCATCAGTGATTGCTCTGTGCGATCGCTTTGTGAACGCACGGAATAATCTATCAATAAGGTTAACCTCTTATCAGCCCATTTCTCTTCAAAAGACTCAGCCAAATCTTTAATGAGCAGCATCAGGTCGATTCTTTCCCATTCAATTTGAGAAGGATCAGATTCTAGCCGTTGTAGATTCAGGAGGTCTTTAATCAGTTCGCTTTCTCGATTACACTCATCCTCAAGGATTTTCATGTAAGTGTCACGGCGCTCTAAGGGAAGATTGGGGTGACGACGCAATAGCTGAATCGCCACATTCATTTTGGTGAGAGGCGTCCGCAGCTCATGGCTCATGCTGCTCATGAATTCTTCCTTGAGCTGATTTAATTGTTGTAGCTGGTTCATTTGCTGGCGCGTTGTTTCGTACAACTTTGCCTGAGTTTCTAAACTTCGCTGAAGTTGAGCTGTGCGCTCTTCGGCAAGAGCTTGTGCTTGTCGAAGAGTATGGTTGTGGATCAGGGCACTGCTGACTTGTGTACCCACCCACTTAACTAACTCTATTTCATCAGCCTGCCAGAGCCGAGGCTGACTCTGTTGCAACACCAACAATCCCAAGATGCTGGGGTCTAGAGGCGTAGGGTTGTCTGCCCGAAGCAATGGCACGATGATTAAGGCTGGCATCATTGCTGGCTCGAAGATTGAGTGGCTCTCGGTTGGTAGATTAGCCGTAGGGGCATCTTGCCCATCAGCAATGACTAATGGCTCAGGTACCTGTCTCAAAGCCTGTTGGCATAAAGAAGATTCTGAAAGCCAGAAGGATTCATGTAAAAGCGTACTGGCTGTTTCTGTTGCTGTTGGTTCTAACCACTCATAAGCTACTGTAACTTTGGTTGTTGAGAATTGCTCTGAGGCTTGGCTTTCAGGTATGGGTTCGCTATATTTCAACAGGAGGAGCAGACCACGGTTTACCTGAAGTGCTTGAGCTGTATTGGCGATCGCTATCTGGAAAATTTCATCAAGATTGTGAGCGCTAGAAATCGCTAAACTTAACTGGTTCCGCAGAGTCTGGTGTTGAGTTGCTGTTTGCAACTGTTGAGTCAGCTGGACTTGAGAAATTGCGATCGCTACTGATTCAGATACGACTTTTAAGACTTCTTGCTGTGCGATCGTCCATTCGTGAGGTTGCGATCGCCCCAAGACAATCACCCCATTCACTGAAGACTGAAATCGAGTATATATTCTCACAACCGCCCTAGCGGCCATCACTTCCGAGCACCAGCCCATCGTCTTATAGGTGTCAGATGCTTGAATATCCGCAATAGCCAAGGGATTGGTACCTACTAAGTCATCTGTCAGCATTCGATGTGCCAGATGTTGTACTTGATACTCCGAGGGTAAGGCTGGGTAATCATCAGCACGCCATAAGCCCATCTGAGTAATTGCAGTAGCGTTAACCCCAGCCACAATCAGGCAGGCATCTACCTGAAAAAATTCTCCTAAAGTCTGAGCTATTCTCGAAAGCCAAGTTGACGGATTAGGACTGGTTAGAATGACTTGGATAATTTGTTGCCCAATTTGAGCGGACTGTGCCAAGTAGTGCATGAGTATAGTCTTATGCTCCTGCGTGACAACTGGTTCAACAGTGCCAGATAAATGTGAATTTAAAGAATGTACCATTGGGACTACTGGAGCTGGGTTATGGAACTAGCTTTGAGAGACACTTGTGCCTTGTGCCTCCATCACGCTTGTTATACAGCTAGGACTTATGGACAACCTTGATCACTGATAGGAGTGCAAGAACTCTTGCGTCCCTACATCTAGCGTTTCATCAGTGAATTTGCGTCAGTCCTAACAGCATACTAGTGGCTAAGTTATTTTAAGGCAGCCTCAGAAAGCGCTCATGCCACTATTGAGTGTTCCCTGCTACACCAGCTTTTACACCAAAATAGGTAATTTTCTTTTAAAACTTATAGCTTGATGCACTGTTTCATAGCTCACTTTGGTATAAAATGCAGGAATCAAAAAGCCAGAAACGAAAGATTATTCCCACCTCTCAACGTCCTGATTTCTTTCTTGGTGGTGTAACTCAAATGCACATCAGTTTAGGCAACTAAGAGCGTTTTTGTCTTGCTTGGTTTTGAGCTGCCTCACTGTTTTTGTGATAAAGCTTCATCCGGTCTTGAGCCGTTTTGTAGCGAGGGTCATTCGGCTTCACTGCTTTCATTAAATCAGAAGCCTGCTCCCACTTGGCTGCCAAACCCAACCACTGAGCAGAAGTTTGAGCGGTTGTACCAGCAGTAGAAGCTTGTTCTGCCAGCCGCACCGCTTGTACAAAAGGGTCGGAAGCAGAGGATGATACCAATGTTGGGGAAGTTGCTGATTTGAGCGAAGTATTGGTTAGAGAATTTGATGATTGAGTAGGTTTTGAGGCATTTAGTTTCGGTCTGAACCAATCAGAGAGGAACCAGCCAACTAAGATTAAGAGTAAGCTCAATCCTACCCCACTCAGAATGCCGCGCCTAAATGAGCTTTTGCGACGAGGGTTATGTGAGGAAACATTCGGAAAAGCGGGCTTCTTTTTAGGTAAGCTTTGCTGATTCTTCAAACCCTCTGCCAGCTGCTTGAAGAGGTTTGGCTTAGTGAGAATTATTTCTTCTGACCAAAGCAACTGATTTTCTGGATCGCGAATGATTTCTTCTAACCAGAGCAACTGTTGCTCTCGCACGATTCGGCTATTAATCCTAACGCGACGAATGTTACGTGGTGCAATATCTTCGAGTATCTGCCGGATTTGCGCCACCCTTACCGACTGATCGAGTTGTTCTTTTGTTAGTGCTTCACACAGAAGTTGGAGTACACCGTCGGCAAAAACCGCTCTGGTTCTGACACCAACATCTGCCAGCTGTTCATTAAGGGTTTGAATAATCGCTGCAACACTACCCTGACGAGCTTGTCTAGCGATGTCATCCATTGGATCTTGGATTTTTCTTTGAGCCATGGATTGATTGAATTGAGCCATGGAGTAGTAGCTATACTTAACTTTTTTAATTTAGAGTATCAGGGTTTTGGAGAAAATACCTTCAAGTAACGCTTGTTGATTTACTGCTGCCAGACGATTGAAAGATCAGATGTGAGATTATAGATCAATTCAAGATGCTTTTCCTAGTTTGTCTTAAAACAATGTCAGCGGGTTTAGATAAGTTTACAATTAGCTTACAAAATATTCTGAGCAAGTAGAGGGTTCTCATGCTGCTAAAGTGTACCACCCGTCATATTCGCATCTATACGGCTGAAGTTGAAAATAACGAACTGGTCGAGAGTGAAAACGTCTTAACCTTAGACGTTGACCCAGACAACGAATTTAATTGGAATGAGGATGCTCTGCAAAAGGTCTATCGCAAGTTTGATGAGCTAGTAGAGTCCTATAGCGGAGCGGATTTAACAGAATACAATCTTCGCCGCATTGGGTCTGATCTAGAACATTTGATGCGATCGCTTTTGCAGAGCGGTCAAATTAGCTATAACACTGAAAGCCGCGTACTTAACTACAGTATGGGATTACCGCAAGTAGCCCCGTAAGCTGCTCAGTAGAGAGACTGGCGCGTGTTTTTTCGCCTCTTGTGTAGGTTGGGTTAAGCGTAGCACAACCTAACAAAGCTACAAGAGTGTTGGGTTTCCAAGAGTGTTGGGTTTCGTTCCAGTGGCCTAACCTACAAGTTAAGTTTTTTGGCTTCTTGTGTAGGTTGGGTTAGGCGTAGCACAACTTAACAAAGCTACAAGAACGTTGGGTTTCGTTCCTCAACCCAACCTACAAGTTAAGCTACAAGTTAAGCCAATTGTCGGGCGAGAAAACAGGCTCTAGCGCCAAGTACGATTTCCTTCTTCGTCAGTACGTGCTTGACGAATCACATCAGAGATTTCTTCAGCATCCTTAACGTGATGCAGCGCTTTTTGTTCACCATCGGGTTCATCAACCACAAAGTAGGTGGGAACTTTAACGTGGTCACCTGTGATATCAGGGGCATCGACAGCGACTTGCTGCGCTTTTTCTTCAATAGTTTGAGCCGTTGAGTCTACCTTATCGCCAGGATTGACAGCCTCATTCTGATCAGGTTTTTCTGGCTTATCCTTAGAAAGTCCTATATCCTGAGTAACTTGGTTGTCCTGTTTGCCAGAATTAACAGTAGCAGTTCTATCAGGTTTTTCTTGCTTACTCATCATCAACTCCTATTTTTATCGCTTGATATATCCAGGTTGATAGTAAGAAAAAAAAACTGGCAAACACCTCTTTCTGTGGTATTAAGTGACGCTTCTTCAAAAGATGAGCATTTCTGCCGATGTATAAATGACCAAAAGGAGTGAAGCTCATCCCGTGCTTCTCCTGTAGTGGGATGCTCTTGGGTAATGAGTAATGGGTAATCAGCAAGAATTTTCTATAAGTAGCTCTTTTCGCCTAGAATTCAGCAGCAGCTCTGATCGTTGATAGGCTGGAAGTAGTCCATAGTGACTTTATGCAAGGAGATTGAGATTTGAAGTATCAGAATTCACAAAATTGGCAACTTTTAGTGGGGGTGATTATCGCCGCAGCCCTCATTCTCCTCAGCTTGAGTTCTTTTATAATTATCAATCCAGGTCAGGCAGGGGTAATGAGTATCTTGGGTAAAGCCAGAGATGGGGTTTTACTCGAAGGTATCCACCTGAAACCTCCACTAATCTCAACTGTAGATATATATGATCTGACAGTGCAAAAGTTTGAAGTTCCGGCGCAGAGTTCCACTAAAGATCTTCAAGATTTATCAGCTAGCTTTGCTATCAATTTCCGCCTCGATCCAACAGAGGTGGTGGAAATTAGAAGAAAACAAGGCACGTTGCAGAATATCGTCTCGAAAATTATTGCACCCCAGACTCAGGAGTCCTTCAAAATTGCGGCGGCTAGAAGAACCGTTGAAGAAGCGATTACCAAAAGAAGTGAACTCAAGCAAGACTTTGATACGGCTTTAAGCGATCGCTTAGACAAATATGGAATTATGGTTCTAGATACTAGCGTCGTTGACCTCACGTTCTCTCCAGAGTTCTCGAAGGCGGTTGAGGAGAAACAAATCGCTGAACAACGGGCGCAAAGAGCTGTCTATGTAGCGCGAGAGGCTGAACAAGAAGCGCAGGCAGAAATTAATCGCGCTAAGGGTAAGGCAGAGGCTCAAAGGCTTTTGGCCGAAACCCTCAAAGCACAAGGGGGTCAGCTGGTTTTGCAGAAGGAAGCGATCGCCGCTTGGAGAGAAGGGGGTGCCCAGATGCCAAAAGTTCTAGTTATGGGTGGTGACTCCAAGAGTAATGTCCCCTTCCTGTTCAACCTGGGTAATATTCAGGATGAACCTGCTCATCAGTAAATCTAGCTTGAGAGTCGGGAGTCGGGAGTCGGGAGTCGGGAGTCGGGAGTCGGGAGTCGGGAGTACTAGTAACTAATCATTCCACTCCTACAAGCATTGGATTAAGTTTGTAGTGTGAGCCGGAGATTTCACCTACACCTACTAGAAGTCATAGGGCAACTACTCCTCGCCTTCTGTCTGCGTATTTTGGGAATTAATAAATGTCTCTTTTTTTGTGGGGTCTAGCTCTTGTCGAGAAGGCGATCGCTTTCCTAAAGCCGCTTTTAGCTTCGCTTTTGTGGTTTCTTCTTCTATATGAATCTGAATTTTTGGCCCTGAGCTAGCTAGACGAATAATCATCCCATCTTCAACAGGCATTTGGGTAATCCGCTTCCCCTCTATGTAGGTGCCATTAGCACCCAAACTGACAATTTCCCAATTAGAACCATTGCGTCGTAATTCTACATGGTGACGGGAAACGACGGCACTGTAGAGAATTACCTCATTATCTGTTGATCGCCCAATGCGAATTACTGATTCGGGTTCAAAGGTCCAACTTTGAACAGGCACGGACTGGAGAGGATGCAGCAGGGTCAGAGTAATCACCGATATTACATCTTTCAAAGACTTTCGCCTTATTGCCTCTTGAAACTTCCCACACTCATTGGTGTGGGAGTCTCGTTTTTTAGCAACTGACGCCGTTTCCAGAGCAAGTTTGAGCCAATCCAAGATTAACGGATGTGAATTCACTCGCACTCCGTTGCCTCGATAGCTTTGAGTTCTCGGACAGGGCTTTGCAGATAAAGACTGGAGAACGTAAAATACCTCCATTTTTCATCGGCTTTAGGCGATACAACCAGAGGCAAGGTTTTAGCATCACAGTCTTCATGATTGACCTATCCAATCTTTATGATTGAATTATCCATTATGTTAGGGGGCGCTGTCAGATAAATCTTTGCTTTTGATACCCCATTGCGAGTTTCTTCTTTTGCCCGTTCTGTTACCGTTCGCGTCAGTCATTGAACGTCCAACTAGCAAAAATAGGCAACCCATGTCATGAGTGCCATTTTTGCTCTTTTTACAAACTCAAGGCTATCACTTAAGAACCCACACGGCAATTCACTGTGACTGTTCACCTAACATTTGTTTGGCGAACTTTTGGTGCAAGCCGCTCACCTCGCCAGTTGCAAGAGTCTCAAGAACTTTGGAACAGAAAGGTCATTTGGTCACCTTTGCCTAAACTAATGCGATCGCCTGGTCGCAATCGATGTCGATTTCCTCTCGGTAGGGGAGTGTGGTTGACATAAGTACCATTTGAACTCCCGACGTCTTCAATGTAGTAGGCGTCTCCCTCGACTCGGATATCGGCATGAATTCGGGAAACGATTTCTGAGTTGGGAAACCCAGAAACATCAATATCAGGCGGAATCTGGTCATTTGGCTTACCTACATGAACCACTGACAGATTCTGAGGAAACTCAATCCGTGTATTGGTTTGGACGTGTAATAGAGAAACCGATTGGATTTGTAACTGAGTTCTGGCGCTGCCAGGTGAAGCTATCGATAGCGGGGGTGGGCTACTGCTAGCTTTTTGTGGCTCCTCCGGTTCACTAGCGATGCTAGGGAGAGGTGGCACAACGATTGCTGGGTCAGGAGAACTCTCATTTTCGGCTTCTGTATTGCTTGGCTGATTGACCATAGTAGCCGGCAGCGGGGAGACAGAGCTGGGAATGGGTGGACTTGTCAAATTTGGTTCCGGGTCGGGCAGTTGAGAACCAATCGCCATGGGTTCAGGTTGAACAAGCGGGTCAGGGTTCACTAGATCTGGCACATCGGGGGGTGAGATTGGAGGAGCCGTTCCCTCTCCTCCCAGTGGAGCTGCCACACTTAAGTTAAAGCCACACTGACCGCAGAAGCTAGCATCGGTTTGAACAGTTGCACCACAATTCGGGCAACTCGTAGTTGCTGGTAAAGGGGTGTAGCACGCTTCACATTGTATTGCTCCATCCGGATTTTGGTGATTGCAGTTAGGGCAGACAATCATAAAACCTCCTTGCCGCCAGTATTCCTTCTCCCTATGAAAACATAGAGAACAGTTACATTTTCAGAAATTGTCAATAGCACTGTGTTTTAATTTTTTAGGTCTTGACCCGCTGATTCATCTAAAAGCCACCAAAGTTCCCCCTGGGGTTGGATTAAGCGAGCTGGGTAAGTCAGAGAATCGGACTCGGAGGCAAATATCTGAGCCAGCGCGGGTTGTTTACTAGCGCCAGCGACCAGAAACATAACACAACGAGCATGGTTTATTAATGGTGCGGTAAAGGTAATGCGGGGCTGACCATCTTTGTTACCAACTGTAACGAGGCGATCTGTGATTTGCAGTGCATCTGTATGAGGAAAAAGAGAGGCAGTATGGGCATCGTCGCCAATCCCCAACAAAATCACATCCACATGAGGAAACTCTCCTACAGCTACTTTAAAAAATTCCCGCAGCTCATCTTCATGCTTCTGGGCGTCAGCGGCTGGACTCTCCCCGTTTGTGGTCATTGGGTGAATGTTAGCCGCTGGGATGTTAACTTTGTCTAACCAAGCTTGACGTGCCATCCCTTCATTGCTATCTGGATGGTCAGCTGGTACGTAGCGTTCGTCACCCCAAAATACATGTATTTTTTCCCAGGGGAGGTCTTGGGTCGAGAGGGCTTCATACAAAGGCTTTGGGGTACTGCCACCAGCTAGAGCGATCGTACACTGATCGCGTTCTTGGATTGCTGCATGGATTTTGGAGAGGACAACTTCGAGCGATCGCTCTATCAGTGCTGCCTTGTCTGGTACAACTTCAACAATTTTGCTCATAAAACCTAAAAACCCATTTTAATTTTTTTAGCTGGGCTGCTCTGGTAGTATTTCAAAGCGCCAGCTTGTCTCAGGCAAGACGCTTGTCCCAAGAGCCAGGCCTTACGCCCTAAACCCCACTAAAACACTACCTGTAGAGTTTAAAGGTTAAGTGTTAATAGTTCCAAGTTGAATAGAAAAATATAGACATCTTCCTAAGCAACAAGTTTGCCAGGAGTGACTCATACCAGACTTACTACTGGACGCTGTATTCCCTACTCAAATACATTTAGGGATATTTTTCTGATGATGTTCAAGCTAACGTTGACCTCTATATTAAGCAGAGCGAACGAATGTGGAAATTCTGAGATTAGCTTCTAATTATGTTTCATTACACCCACTGCCTTAAGCGCTATTATGAGTAACCGTTACTGTTTAATATTTAGGTCTGGAGACTTCTTCTCAGGCTCTTCTTCCCAAGAAGTTAATGAGCGCAAGTCTGTTGAGTTGATCTATCAATTCTCCCCTTCTTTCCCAGATACTCCCTAACCGGGGACTTGCCAGAACCTTTAGGGGAGAGCGCCCAGTAAAGTTGTAAGTAGTTCATCAGATTTTTCTCAAGTATCACCCATGCAAAGTAGTCCTGTTTATTCCTCTTTCACAGCTCTGGCTCTCAAGATTGCCGGACTGATCATGATTTTGTACTATCTATTGGATTGCATCATTACAGCAATTCCCTATAATCCATTACAGATCACGTGGCAGGTAGGTTTTACAACCCTTCTGGTTGAACGAGGTCTCACACCGATGGTTGGTATTGCGCTTTTATTTGCTGGGTATAGGCTTGACAATCCTGGTGCTGCCTCAATGGCTGACCAAAAGCCTGCTATACAAGATTTAAGGTTTTGGGCGCTTTTGCTCTCCACGCTCTTGGGATTAATCTTTCTGTTGCTGGTGCCGTTCCACTTCAACAATATTCGTTTACAAAGCGATGGCGCTCTCAAGCAAATTAATAGTAGAGCCAGTCAAGCCGTCTCTCGAATTGACGCTCAACGGCCGCAAATCGAGGCTCAACTGAAAGATCCTAGAGGGGTTGCACAGCTAAAACAGCAGATTGAAAAGCTAGATCAAGCTATTGAGAGCGGTCAAATTCCACCAGAGCAACTACCTCAAGCTAAGGCAAACAGACAACTATTAGACTCAATTACGAAAGACCCAACTAAAGCGATTAATCAACAAGTTGAGGAGGCTAAAAACAAAATTCTCGCGGAAAAATTAGAAGTAGAGAAGCGGACAAAAACTGAGGCTTTGAAGTCGCAATCAAGGATTGGTTTGAACAGCTTACTTTTAGCAATTGGTTACGGTCTCATTGGCTGGACCGGATTACGAAGCTTGTTGAGTTCATCTGCCGGTCGTAGTAAAGTTTAGATACACTACGGCGTTTCAGGGGTTGACAAAAAAGCTAGAACACTCACAGTCGGTCATTGTGCGTTGCCATTGCCTTGTTAGCACTGGCGATACCTAACGCATTTATCGTTGTGGAAAAGCGTCTTCAACCTAACTAAAACTCTCCTCAGTATTATTTAACCCACCAAGATGACACGGTAGTCTTGCTGTAGCTGTTTTAATGCAGTAAGTTTATTTTTCGCTATAGAACGCTATAGTCCCTTTCTGTTAAACTGTAAATTGTTATACCAGTTGCTTTAAAGATACTCATACTCCTGGTGTCCAGTTCGTCAGGTCACTGACACACATTTACAGTCTCAACAGAGAACAAATAAGTGGAGGAAGCCGCACTAGAACAGAAGCGTTGTTACTTGCAACAATTCTTTACAAGCTTTACAAATTAGGAAGGGAACCCTGTAATGCGATCGCTGTTTCACTGGAGCAGCTAAGTAGGGTTGGTCAGGATCTTACCTCGAATCAGCCAAGGGTTTACCTAAAATAATCACTGTTTGTCTGGTTAAGGTTCCTAAGATTGTTTGATGCCAGCTCATGCCAGTGATTGAGGTGGTGCAAGCAGAAGTTGAAAAGCCAATGTAAGGAGAGTTAGTGGTTTGTGATCCAGCGCTTCAAGCAAGACTTAAAGAATGACCTAATTGCTGGTCTTTTAGTAGTGATTCCACTCGCTACCACGATCTGGCTGACGATTACGATCGCAAGCTGGGTCATCGATTTTCTGACGAGCATTCCCAAGCAGCTGAACCCTTATAATAACTTCCACCCTATCCTGGTCAATCTACTGAACTTGGTAGTGGGGCTGACGGTGCCACTGCTATTTATTTTGCTGATTGGTTTAATGGCCCGCAATATTGCAGGGCGATGGTTATTGGATTTTGGGGAGCAGGTTTTGCAGGCGATTCCTTTGGCCGGGTCGGTGTATAAAACCCTCAAACAGCTTTTGGAGACAGTTTTAAAGGATTCTAGGGGGAAGTTTCGCCGCGTGATTTTGGTAGAGTATCCTCGTCGGGGTGTATGGGCGATCGCGTTTGTCACAGGCACGATGAGCAGCGATATTCAATCTCAGATGACTCGCACAATGTTGAGCGTTTTCATCCCCACAACGCCCAATCCCACAACGGGTTGGTATGCAATTGTTCCAGAAGACGAAGTACTAGATCTCTCAATGTCCATAGAAGACGCCTTCAAGGTAGTGATTTCCGGAGGAATTGTCAGTCCCAGTACTGCCTCTACCCCACTGACGCTAGATACGGTTTATGGAAAGAAGCAACTAGAGCAACCCCTGCCTGAAATGAGACGACAGGTTTTACCAGCAGAAGAAAACTGATGCAAGTTTTAAGGGTAGTGCCTATGGAGTTTTAGTCGGTTAACCTCATACTTCACTCTTAGGGATTTTTGACTAATGGTTAGAATCAGCGTAGTAGACGGCCCTAGCTGGGGTCAAAAAGAAGCGTGTTTTAACTTATAATCCTTCTTTCAACTTTAATTAATCACTATACTTATCCCTAACCCCTAACCCTAACTATGCAACCCCGCCGAATTGCTCGTGAACTGGCTCTTTTGAGCCTTTCTCAGATGCCTAATGCACCTGAGCGACTTGATGCACAGCAGCTGAATAATCTCGTACTGGCGTCAGTCCGTACCCTCACTGGAGAAATCCATGAAGCGTTGGAAACTGCTGCTGCCGAACTTAAACGCGGAAGTGAACGCCTACTTTCTAGCGAAACTCGCGCTACTGATGTGCGTAGTGCCAGAGCAATGGTTGCTGATGCTATTGAGCTAACTGAGAAAGCGATTAATCGACTCGGAACAGCCGTTGAAATCCCGGAAGTTGTCCAACTAACTAATCAGCAGGACGTCCGCACCTACACCATGGAAATTATCAAAACCATCAACCGCAGGCAGGCTGAGATTGATGAAGTTTTGACCCAAGCGCTTCAGGATTGGCAACTCAAACGCTTGCCTCGAATTGACCGGGATATCTTGCGAATTGCTGTAGCAGAAATGTCATTTTTAGGTCTCCCAGAACGGGTCGCCATTAACGAAGCTGTGGAGCTGGCTAAACGCTACAGTGATGATGAAGGGCACCGATTTATCAATGGCGTATTGCGTCGCGTCACTGACCGCATCAAGGCTGAAGCCCGCCTACAGTAGAAAACTTTTTATTCGCTCTGTCACTGGGATGGGAAGGATGAAGGATGATAGCTCTCGCGGTAGCGACGTAAGGAGCGTCAGGATGGAAAGCCCCATAAATTAATTAAAGGTACTTGTACGAAAGGACGACCGAAGTTGGATGAAGATTTATTTTTTTCTGATAAACACATGTGCTTCCGAAAATGTTTCATCCCTCATCCCTCATCCTTTCTTGCTCGCCTCCATTAGCTGTTATAGGCCTAATTACGACATCGACGCTCTAGGTATTCTAAATATCTGGCCCCTCATCCTGGTAGCGGGGTAGGTTGTCTGCCACCTCAAACCAAGTAATCTGACTGGCAGTCCAGACATGATATTGAGGTTGAATTGCCTCTGAGTCATCCAAACTGCACACAATAATATCTATCGTTATAGGTTCCTGTGCTTTTTGAAAAGTTAGGTGAGTTCCACAGGTCTGGCAAAAATGCCGGATGCCCACAGGAGAGGATCTATAGGCAGTGGGATTACCTTTGATAAAAGTAAACTCCTCGAATGGCACTGTCAGCCAAGTAACGACTGGCGCACCATTGGCTTTTTGACACAGGCGGCAATGACAATACCCAGCATCTATTGGTGTAGCCGTTGTCTGATACCGCACTGCACCACACAAACAACCACCAGTTAAAGGAGACATTACTAGGCCTACATTGATAGTGCAAGATATTCAGTATATGAAAAAATTCATTTGATGCCGATAATCAAGTAGATGCGATGGTTTTTAATTGGTTCCGCCGACAGTTTGGCACTAGCGAAGAGTCATCAGAGGAAACTCGCCCCGAAAACCCACAGGTTGAACAGGAACAACAGGCGAACGACAAGCAAGAGTCTGTAGAAACTGCTTCCAGCCAGTCAACCCAAGAGCAATCAGCGGAAGTTGCCGAAGATTATCTGCTCTGGGCAAAGGCTGCTTACAAAAATATTCAGAAGCAGCAAGTGGCGGTAGAACCTCCTGAAAGTGTAGAGGTGAAGGGAGTCGGGAGTCGGG
>DALYIW010000169.1:0-14797 GCA_031970155.1 Coleofasciculaceae cyanobacterium CTOTU46601
CTCATTGATTTACCTCAACCCTTGTTCGCATAAGACTTTATCCACCCAAGCGGCATCTGCTGTTGATAGAGGTGGTATGGGTTCGGTGTGATAAGCGATCGCTAAATCGTAACTGCCTTGTTCGTAGAGGCGATGCAACAATTCTTGTAAATTAATTACGGGTTCTGTATCTTCAGGTTGCAAGGGTAAGGGAAAAGAAGGAATTTCTTGTTGAAGATTGAATGCATATAGATCAGCTTTGGGACGTTCAGATGAGCGACTCACGACAATTCGATAATGGCTTTGGATTTCTTGACCATTCATCGGCATGGGTTTTCCTTGACGTAGCAAGTCAATTTCCACCAAATGAGTTAGGCTGTCTAAGATTTTTTCCCGTTTGCTTTCATATTTAATTCGACCTTCTCCAGAACGTTTATTCTTAGGGGAAAGAATTTCAATGACGGTAATCACTTCGCCAGTTTCCACCTTACGCACTTCTAGATACCACTCCCTGACTGTTTCAGTCATGGGGAGAGTAATTTTCATCGGTTTAACTGTGGGAGTAGCGACGGCAATATTAAGTGAATTCGTTTTGTCAGTTGTTTGTGAACTTTGCACTACCACATCATCAGGTATTCCTACTAAAAGAGAATCATCTCCCTTAGCTTCGTAGACTCTTTCCTCAATCGCTACCCGATATTTGGGACGGAGTTGTGGGTTCAGAGTTTGGGCAATTAGAATAGTCAGCCACTTGTGAACTTGCGACCAGATTTCTGGTTGTTCCAGATAAGGATTCATCCCAGGAAATGGTGAATGCATGATGTGTCTATAATGTGAGGCTTTACACTTCTAGTTTAAATCTCAAGGGAAAGCCATTAGAGTATTGTTAAGCAACGTTGTTGGTGTTCTTTGAGCGATACAATGCATCACAACCTAACCATCATTATCACTCCTACTGAATGAGGATTACTGCCTCTTGGGCTTTAGTATTCAGGGCTTTTTTCAACTCTTGCCCAACCTTCTCAATCAGTTCGTCAAAAGCTTCCCGATTCTCACTTAGTTGTTTTCTCAGAACTTCCTCTAACTCCGGTTTTATCCTCTCGCAGATATCGTCAATTTTGCTATCGTTCAAAAAACTCGAACGACTCCAACTAGGGATATCTACCTTTTCCTTAATTGCCTTTTGAACTTTGCTCCGAGTTAGCTCTACTCCCGCAGCAAGAACCGAGACACCATAAATCAAGACAATCGGCCATGTTAAGTGCCCAGTTAGTATCAGCGCCAGAATGCTACCGATAGTGCCGCCACCAATCACAACATTGACGATAAATGCCACTGTATCCGCAAGGATAGCGTCTCCAATTGACAATTCTGGATTGACCACGCCAGGGTCGATACCCTCCTCAAATCTCAAGCTGCTTCTGGGTATCTGGAACTTTCGACAAATGGGGTCGGTTTCTTGAGCTAAGTCGGGTTGGATTTTGCTGTTAAACCAAGCAACGGATTGATTTTTGATGATCTTTCGAGCACCGGAAATGCCTCTATCCCGTAGAGAATCGCTTACAATCCACTGTTCTGCCTGCTCTTTCATCGCGCTTTCCAGGTCAGCTAAAGTCCGTATTTTGTTGTTTCGCCAGTCTTTCAGACTGGGTTTAATTGCGTGTTCAATCAGACCTTCTGACAATGGCTTCGTTAATAGTTCAATTAACTCTGGGATATGTCTCTCAATGAGTTCTTTGAGCTTCTTTGAGTCGAATACTTTGTTGATTTCTTCTTTAAATGCAGCAGCTCGCAGATCCCATCGTCCCACTCGCGCTAATCCCAGTGCAATACACCGTTCTGGTTCCGGATCAGGGCGCACCTGTGTTTCCGGTTCCCCGAAGAGTTCCTCACAAATCTGACGGGTGAACTGCATTCGAGATGCACCACCAGTCATCAATACAACTTTCGGTACAATGCCTTGTTGGTCGAGTTTTTCCTTGGCCTCACTCACGGCTTCACGAAATGACTGCATCCAACTCTTATTTCCTAGTTCAGGCAAAGGCTGGTTTAATATCTCCTCCATGACCAGTCTATTAACTTGGGGAATAAAGAAAATCTGTTCGTTAATCGACTCGAAACCGCGTGCAAATGTTTGCGGATGAGTGTACAGTGCTTCGTTAGAAAAGTAGTCTTCTTTTGCTTTGCGGCAGGCGATTTCACAACGCGCTTGGTGATGAGGATAGTCCTCAAATACTCGTTCGAGTAACTCTTTGTCCTCGTGATTGGCGAGAGTTCTAGCAAAAATTGCTTTGTCAATGAGCGATGCTCCTAAAGCATTACGCCCAAAATCAATCGGTATCTCATGCAAGCTCTTGACTAGGGTAAAGTCTGTAGTTGAAGAGCCAATATCGACAATTAGCACTGAGGATTTGAGTTTGTCATAGTCAAGCTTACCGGCTTCCTTGGCTTGCATGAAAGCTGCCCGCGATTCGGGGACAACGCTTAGTAGTGGAATGCCAGCTTCTTTGAGTAGCTTTTGGTATTCTTCGCGATCGCTAACTGACCATCCTGAAGGACAACCAACGTAAAATTGACTAGTCTCCCCACCTTCAATCTGTTTGCTGTCTTTCAAAAGACGGTAGTAAGTTTCTAGAAAATTGCTGATTGTCTTTCTGTAATGTGGGTCGTTGTTGGGTTTCTCTTTAAAAGAGATTTTGAGCTGAGTAACGCCAGCTTGAATTAACGCTTGTTCTCCGACAAGATAACCCAAGTCTGGATGCCAGCCAATCGCTGTGATTTGAACCTTCTTGTTATTAATCTCCAGCATCTCTGGGGGTTCGATGCTTTCCACTCTCGCCTTAGCTACAGCAGTTTCACCGTGCCCCAAATCAAAACCAATTGTTTCTAAAAGTTCCATAATTTTACTTTTACTATCCCCTAATCTGAACTAGGGAGTCGGGAGTCGGGAGTCGGGAGTCGGGAGTCGGGAAGAGAAATTTTCATTCCTTGTTGGTGCGTGACAGTGCTTGATGTCTAATCTTTATTTGAAAGGGATTTAAATAATAGTGCTTTACCCTCATCCCGGGCTAATGCCCCGCAACGCTCGTCATCCCTCATCCCTCATCCTTCATCCCTCATCCTTTCAAAGGTCATTCTCTGGCCTCGGAGTAGGCTGGCTCAATCACCCGCCCTCGTCGAAGTAGGCGATCGCCTTTCACCAAAGCAGGGGTTATAGTAACGTAGTCTTGGGCGGTGCGATCGATACTTGGCTCAAAATCAAAATACTCGCGCCCACTCTGAACGTCGTTTGGTTGGTAAATCTGGGCTTGAATTCCCTGCTCCATCAATATCTGTGGTAGAAGTTTAGTTAGCTCAAGCGCCATCTGAGGTTTCTCAAGAAACGACGCACCCATCAGCCTCTGCACGAGATTCAACAGTTCTGGTAGCTCTTCTATACCACTGGCATCAAGCGGTTTTTTCACTTGTTCAGTCGAGGCGACTGCAAGGTCGATAGTATTTAGAGCATCAGCAAGGTTATCCAAAAGAACTTGGCTATCGACTTGGACAATAAGCTGCGGTGCTTCCACAGATTGAGCAGAATCTGAAGAATTTTCCGGCTTATCTTTGTCGAGTTGCAGCACAACTTCCAGTCCTACCAGCACCAGCACCAATAAGATAGCCATCCAAGCTCCTGGAGCATCTTGTGTTAACGAAAACAATGAACCTAAGATGCTAATGCTTAGAAGTCCCTGTAGTACTTTCAGGATAAAGCTGTTCGAGGGCAACCGCGAGGCTGGGTTACTGATTTGCTGAGGTTCTGGCGGTGAAACCCTTGTTTCGTTAGCAGCAGTGAGAGCACTTATGGAATGCCGCAGTGTGTCCAGGAAAAAGGAAGCTAATCGTACCTGAGTCACGCTTAGGTTACCGATATAGCTTTTCTCAAGATTATCGAGTCTGTTTTGAACCAGCTTAACTACCTGCTCCGGGTTGGTCGCCCTATCGATTTCTGTCTCAAGTTCACTCCGTTCTTTACTAAAAAGTGTCAATAGTGTTTTCATCACGCACCAATACTTCAGCCTTACTTAAATGTGAAATTATTAGTTTTTTTACGTAAATTTTACGTAAATGCTGAAGCTAATTTTACAAATTTATCTAGATGTAGTGTTAGGAACATTAAAAAAACTATTTATAGGTTTTTGTTCATAGCACTAATTAGCCTACTTCATCCATAATAACTCATTAAATAATATTGCTATTTTAATGGCTGAAAAAACTTCAAGGAAAGCTTATTGTACTTATTAAAAAATAACTTTTACTGTTTGATCCAACTTCTACCGAAGGGAACAGTTCAATTGAAGCTAGCATATCGAAAGTATCGCCTACGCTAGTCGGTCAGAGCGCCTTGACTCTGACGTTACCCATAGTTGAAGGTTTTGTTGAAATTTCTTTAATTACTTGCTCAGAACTTACGAACAGACACGACAAACAGGTAGGGGCGCATAGCTATACGCCCCTACAGATGGTGGTTCCAAAAGCAGATCCTATCAGGAACCCTGATCGGTCGCAGGCGCATAACTATACGCCCCTACAGATTGTGGCTCGTAATGAGAAGAGATTTGCGTAAGTCCTGACTCAAACCTTCAAGCTGACTGCAAAGCCCCTTGAGCTTCCTTAGCGACTTCTGCTTGTTCGTCGTTTGCTAAAGCTTCCAGGGTCGATCGCACTTCTGTACCGCCTAATTTAGCCAGTGCCTGCACCAGCCGATAGCGAATTTGCCAGTCGGGATTGGTGGCAAAGGGAATCAATAAAGGCACAGCACGCGCATCGCCTAATTCTCCCAAGGAACTGATTGCAGCAGTTTGTACAAGACTGGTACCAGAGTTGAGCGCTTCTTCTAAAAGCTCAAAAGAGCGAGGATCGCCGAGTTCTCCCAAGGCCGCAATAATACTAAACTGAACTATCCATTCAGAAGTCCCATGATAAAGCCGCTGCATCTCTTCAAAGGCTTCTGTAAGCTTCAGTGCTCCTAAAGCGTCTGCTGCTGCTGCTTGGACATCGGGTTCTGAGTCATTGAGAAGGCGATCGCGTAACATAGTCAAAGTCGCTTGTATATCTTGACTCCCCAACGTATCCAGCTGGCTTACTGCCGCATATCGCACCCGAGTATTCCTGTCAGTCACAAACGGCTGGACTAACTCAAACGCCACTGCTGGTTCAAGCTGGCGTAGCTGAGTAATCCCACTTAGGCGCTTGCCAAAGTCTTCTGAACTCAGCAACTCTTGCACAGATTCACGAGTAACGCTCATTGGTAATTGTTTGTTATTGATTTAGTTATTGATTGCACAAAGTATCGTTTAAAGGGTTGAACGTTAGAACGTTTTCTTAAACTTTCCAACTTTCCAACCTTCCAAAGAAAAACAAGGGGGGGGGTTGAGTATCTATAACTTCACTCACTGCTCAAATTCAGCAGCCATTGCTCGCACAATGTCCCCAGGAGTAAGGATGCCAATCACCTTACCCGAATCGTCAGTTACCGCTAAGCGTCGGATTGATTTTTCCTGCATCAGCTTGGCAGCTTTCCGCAAAGGTTGCTCGGGCTTCACCGTCACCAAGTCAGTACTCATCACTTCTCCAACCGTTTGCCCTAGTGCCTTGTGAAGTTCTTGATCATGACGGGCTGGGTTTTCCAAGTAAATAACGCTGTCCAGAAACATGATGTAGACTGGCGGTTCTACTCCCGTCTCCTGCCACAACAAATCCGTTTCTGAAATAACGCCCACTAATTTGCCTGATTCATCCACCACCGGTAAACCGCTGATGCGTTGTTCTGCAAGAATCTTTATCGCCTCTTTAATGGGCGTTTGGGGCTGTACCATAATCGGGTTATGGCTCATGACATCAGCAACTGTTTTTGCCATACTCAGGCTTATAGTTCTTTACGGGCTACTGAATTAATTGTAGGGAATTGCGGGAATCAATTAGACATTCTTCTGGCATTGATAGAGTAAGGACAAGACATGGGTGCATCCCGTTGCGTGTAAATTGGCAGTGTGAGCATCTTGCTGATTACTGGCTATACGTGAGCAATTGGCAGTGTGAGCATCTTGCTGATTACTGGCTATAGGTGAGCAAGATGCTCACACTACCCAATACTTTTGCTTGCATTGAGTGCAGTCCATAATATGTCGTGCCCCCCACAGTCGTGTTTGTATGACTTTTCGATGTAGTGATGCATTCGTTACCCTGGCAGTTGCTGATATCGAGACTCTAGTTCGGTTTTATACTCAATTGCTCAATCAACAACCAAAGTCCTGCATTCCCAATGTGTATGCTGAGTTTCAGCTGCCTGGGTTACGTTTGGGACTGTTTAAGCCGAAAGAGAACCACCTCGTCGAGTTTGAGAATTCTGCTCACGGTGGGATGAGCTTGTGCTTAGAAGTCGAGGATTTGGAAGAAGCGATAACCCTAACGGGATTCCTTCGGATCGCGCATTTAACTAGCTTGGGATACCCACCACCAGGGAAAATGATCACAGCCTCCCACGGTAGAGAAATTTATGCTTTTGACCCAGCGAGAAATCGCCTAATTCTACATCAGTCAAAGAGTTCTACAGATAATGAGTGAGGTAAGCCAAGCCAAACAAGCTACAGACAAGCATCACGATCGCCGACGCCCCTACCATATGCTGGCGAGGGGAAGGAATGAGCAACTCCCGTATCCCCATTGATAGCGCTGCTCCAATTGCAAAGCTGGAACTGAGTGCTAGGTAAGGCCATTCATTCGGCTGATAGAACCATGTCACAGCGAAGCCCATTGCTAATGACATCATCATCATCTCAACAAACTCAGGTGGATTGTACTGTGTTGAAAAAACAAACGTGCGCCACCAATATTGCCAAAGTCTCATTGTTACTTATTAATTCATTATTAGTTGTAAGTTTTTTTGAGAAAAACCGACAACTACTTCCTAATGTTAGGACTACTCGTTAGGATAATTCACCCTTGCCAGTTTGACTAGCCCTGTCAAGAAGATGAGTGGGAGAGGGGGAGAGGGGGAGAATTCCTCAACTTTTTCCCCTCCAATGAGGCAAGAAACTTCACCCTTCGGCTTCCAAGAGGGTTAACCCTTCGGCAAGCTCTCTTCGACTTCCAAGAGAGCATCGCCTCCTCACCCCTTCACCCCCTCACCCTTTCACCCCCTCTTCTTTGGTGAGGGGGTGATTGTGTTGCTGCAAATAAACTAAAGCTTCCTTGGTTTCAACCTGAGGAAAATCGGCGTAGAAACGGCTGACACTCCAGAAAGGCTCAGGTGTCTCTAGGATAACTAAGCGATCGCACCATCGAGAAAGCCACTTGATTAATCCTGCTGGCGCGACTGGTGCACAAATCCAAATCTGGGCAGGGTTGTGCGCTTTTAAAGCTTGGGTTGCTGCTGCCATCGTCATCCCCGTAGCAATTCCATCATCAACCAACAGTGCCAAGGCACCTTCAGGATTAACATTAGGACGACCGCTAGAAAGCTGCTCTAATTGAGCTTGAGCTTTTTCTTGAGCTTGACGCTGGGCTGTTTCGAGCAAGGTAGAATTTTTTTTAGAAAATAGCTTTTGTCGTGCCCAAAGCACTTGTCCCTCTGAAGTGACAGCACCGATTGCTAATTCTGGGTTTTGGGGCGTTGCAATTTTTTTTGCCACCACAATATCTAGAGGGCAACCCAGTTTCTGCGCTACTGGTGCCGCGATTGGGATACCACCGCGAGGGAGTGCATAGACAATGGGTAAGGCAGTAATACCCGCTTCTTCCAGCTGAGATACTTGTGTCAGAAGCGATTGAGCCAGCTGCTCCCCGGCATCGGCGCGATCGCTAAACAGCGGTCCAGATGACATGGTTTCCTCCGGCACTTAACAGCTTCCTTGTCACCATCATGACTGATTTTTATCAAGCTGCCTTGTCTCAAAAGCCTGATTCTTTACAAAAAATATCTAATCTTAGTCATTATTCTCCATTGCTATAAATTCACTTTAGAATTTAAGGGGCTTCTACGCCTAATATCCAGCCTGTGCATCACAGATACGACGCGCTTAGATTCATGTCCAACGAAGAACAATTAAGCCTGTTTGACCAGTCAGCGTTAACACCCTCAACGCCAGCTCAAGTCCAACCTGAGTTAATTCCCACTAATGCTAAAATTCCTATTCCTCCTGGCACTTACGACTCAATAGAACCACTAGCTGAACACTGTAGCGTTTGCCATCGATGTGACTTAGGAGCTACTCGCACTCACGCCGTTGTTGGACGCGGCAACCCCAAAGCCCCCATCATGATTATCGGGGAAGCACCGGGTCAAAACGAAGATGAAACAGGTTTACCGTTTGTGGGAAAAGCCGGACAGCTTCTAGAGAAAATTCTGGAATCTGTAAAGCTTGATAGTGAGCAGGATGTATATATCTGCAACCTGAATAAATGCCGACCACCTGGTAATCGCGTTCCTACAGCGGATGAAGTTGCTGCTTGTAAACCTTATTTGTTAGAACAAATTCGCTTGGTAGACCCAAAGATTATTCTACTGACTGGTGCGACCGCTGTAAAAGGGGTGATTGGTGATAAGCGCGCCATTACTAAAATTCGAGGCACTTGGATTGAGTGGGAGGGGCGTCAGTGTATGCCAATTCTCCATCCTGCTTACCTGTTGCGAAATCCTTCACGAGAACAGGGTGCTCCTAAGTGGCTGATGTGGCAAGATATCCAAAAAGTGCGAGCAAAATTCGATGAAATTCGCTCATAGTTGTTGGTTGTTTGTGAAAAAGGCAAATATCCAATCATCAATTATGCTTACATAAAAGACCGAAGGTTGTTGGTTGTTGGTAAAAAAAGACTAACAACAAACAACAAACAACAAATAACAAACAACAATTCAACTTAAGTCAAGCTATGTTTCTAGGTTGATGACCTTTCCTGTCTCTGCTGACTGACGCGCTGCATCCGCAACTTTCAGGGCATAATAACTAGCTGTTGGAGACACGTACAGGGGTGTTCCTTCGACTAAGTAATCTAACACCATGCCAGTGTCTTTCACAAATAGACCCCGCCGTCCGCCTACTTCAATGGGTGTCTTTTCTTCTCCTCGAATGATAGTTCCTTTGTCACCCTCAAATAACAGTGTTCCGTTTTCTCCATGAACTTCAAAGTTGCGTAATTCCTGCCAGAATACTTCTCCTTTACCATAAGTTACTTCTGCAATCAGACCACTCGTAAAGCGCAGTTGGGCAGTACACAGACAAGCTGTGAAGTACTTATCGGCACTCCAAAACTGAGATTGACAACTTACAGAAGCAACTTTACCAAACAAGTCGGTGAGGCGGTGAATGCGGGAAAGGGCGGCACTTAGGGGGAAGCCAAATAAGTCTAGGTGGTAAGTCCAGCGTTTCGGCGCGGGACGCATTGGTGAGATGGTGACGTAACGGGTATAGAAAGTGTTGCCAATTTCTGGTAAGGATTGCTTTAGTGCTTGATGCAGACCGCCTAATAGCTCAATATGTTCGACATGCAAAAGTTTGCCTTTGGTTTGGGCAAGGGCAATTAATGATTCGGCTTCTTTTGGATTGAGGGAGAGGGGATATTCGACAACGACGTGCTTTCCAGCATTGAGGGCAGCATGAGCGATCGCACCATGGTCACGATTAATGGTACAAATAATCACTAAATCTAGAGCGGGATGCTCTACTAACTCTTGCCAGGAATCGATGGCCTGAGTATTGTGAGTTTGTGCAAATTCTTGCGTTTTTTCGAGGGTATGACCACTAACGGCGACTAAATGCGATCGCTCATCTGCCTGCAACTTCTCAGCGCGTAGCTTCGCCGTAAACCCAGTACCAACGATACCAGCCTGGATTGGGAGAGTCATAGAAGGAGTATGATTCGGCGTCACTTTCTGTTTGTGGGATGGGCATCTTGCCCGTCCTGGAAATGGTTGAACCTATCAGTGTAACTGACTACTGACCACTAACGGGATATCAGCCACCATCTCCAAACCGATAACCCTTACCATAAACCGTATGAATTAGAGGCGTCTCACCCTTTGCCTCAACTTTGCGGCGCAACAAGCGAATCAAAGCTGCTACCACATTACTACTCGGTTGTTCCTCCTGGGCCCACAGCTGCTGATAAATTTGCCCATGCGTCAACAACTGTCCTGCGTGGCGCATGAAGAATTCCAGCAACTGAGTTTCTTTTTCCGATAACTCAATCATGCGTCCATCGCGATAAGCTAGCTGATTTTCCGAGTCGAGTTCTAGTCCTGCAACACGCAGACGTTGGCTGGGATTGGCGTCTATAGCTGTTGAACGCCGTAGTAAAGCGCGAACTCTGGCTAGTAATTCTCGCAGTTCAAAGGGTTTAACTATATAGTCGTCAGCACCTGCGTCTAATCCTAGTACCCGGTCATCTAGGGTATCTTTAGCAGTGAGGAAAAGAACAGGTGTGGTTTGTCCTTGCGATCGCAACTCCTGACAAATTTCCAATCCCGACAGTTGCGGCAACATCCAATCTAAAATTAGCAAATCATAATCACCTTGCGACGCCAACTCCCTCCCCGCTGCCCCATCGTAAGCAACATCAACACCGTAACCCTCACGGCTTAAAATTAGACTCAGCGGTTCAGTCAATTCAACTTCGTCATCAACTAAAAGGATTCGCATGGCGTTAGTTTTTTTGTTGTTGGTTATTTGTTGTTGGTTGTTTGTAAGAAGTACAAATAAGACTTACGCAAGTTTCCTTTTGAAGGGCTATATGTAAGGGTGAACGGTTGTTCACCCCTACTCTATGTGGTGTCCATGCGTAAGTCCTAACAAACAACAAACAACAAACAACAAACAACACTTGTACATGTCAAGAGCTTGCGTGAGGTGAGTTAATGCTGAGTCGTTAAATCTTAAAATAATCGAGGCTTTCCACTTCGTTACTCGCTGCTGCCACCCATTCTTGCATCGCTGGAAGCGACCAAACCGCGTCAACATAAGCTTGTGAAACTGAATCCAATTTCACCTCATAGGTAATGAAACGCGATACGACTGGTGCGAACATAGCGTCAGCAATGGTGAAATCACCAAACAGCAAGTCGCCACTGCTACCAAATTTATGGCGGCATTCATGCCAGATAGTCGTAATCCGATCTATATCTGTTTGCACCCATGGGTTTATACCCAAAAGGCAAAGTCGGGCACGGCAGTTCATGGGCATATTTTCGCGTAGACTTCGGAAACTAGTATGCATCTCTGCACTCACCGCGCGGGCTACAGCCCTTGCTGCTGCGTCCTCAGGCCATAAGTTTGTGGCAAAGCGTTCGGCAATATATTCGCAAATTGCCAGAGATTCCCATACAGTAAGACTACCATGCTGCAAAGCAGGCAATTTTCCAGATGGAGAATAGTGCCGAATCTCCTGGTATGTGGTTGGCGTGTCTAGGGTAATTCGGATCTCAGCAAAGTCTAATCGGGCTTGTTTCATGGCAAGCCAAGGGCGCAACGACCAAGAGGAATAATTTTTGTTAGCGATAATTAGGGTTAGCTGAGACATAGGAGAGCGATCGCGAAATGCTGATTCACTTAAAGTTGTGATTAAGTTGAAAATATTATCTTATTCGCCAGGAAGACTCTGGCTATTACCTCAAAGGAATTCTCAAGCTTTATGCTGACTGTTGCATTACCCAAAGGCGCACTTCTTTTAGATAGCATCAAGCTACTCTCTAGTGTTGGCTTAGACTTCAGTGCCTTTCTTGACTCAAAAAGCCGCCAACTCCAGATTGAAGACTCTAGCGGCACAGCTAAAGCCCTGCTAGTGCGATCGCATGATGTCCCCGTTTACGTAGAATATGGTCAAGCCCAGTTAGGAATTGTCGGTTACGACGTCCTACGGGAGAAAACCCCCCAAGTAGCGCACTTAGCTGACTTAGGATTTGGCAAATGTCGGATGTCGGTAGCCGTACGCGATTCTAGCCCTTATCGGCGTTCATTGGAACTGCCACCCCACGGGCGCGTGGCATCGAAATTTGTTCACTGTGCTCGTGAATACTTCAATAACCTAGATTTGCCTGTAGAAATTGTCCCACTCTACGGCTCTGTCGAACTCGGTCCAATCACAGGGATGTCTGAGGCAATTGTCGATTTAGTTTCAACCGGTCGTACCTTAAAAGAAAACGGCTTAATTGAAATTGATACCCTCTATGAAAGTACAGCACGACTCATTGCTCATCCTCTGAGTTATCGCATCAATGCTTATAATCTCAACAATTGGGTAAAGCAGCTACAAGCATCAACTCTGACTAAGGTCTAATTTTTATTGACTGATTGGTTGTTTGTTGTTTGTCGTTTGTTGTTTGTCGTTTGTCGTTTGTCGTTTGTCGTTTGCTTGCCCTGAGCTTGGTCGTTGGGTTGTTTGTCGTTTGTTATAAGGATGAGAGAGTATTTTTTACAAACAACCAACAACCAACAACCAATAACCAATAACCAATTCATCAAGATTGAAAGCATATGGCAAATCTGAAAATTAATAAACGAGAATCTACTGCTCTAATCAATTCCCTAAGTGCGGGCGTTGTACCGAGAATTGGACTTGAACATATTGCTGTAGGTCGAGAAAAAGAAATCAAAGCCTTCTTGCAAGACCTCGAAAATATTGCCGAAGGAGGTTCGACGTTCCGCTTCGTGATTGGGCGCTACGGTTCAGGTAAAAGTTTCATGCTTCAGCTAATTCGCAACCATGCAATGGAACAAGGGTTTGTAGTTGCCGATGCTGATTTATCTCCCGAACGCCGATTAGCAGGAACCAACCGTCAGGGGGTTGCTACCTATCGCGAATTGATGCGGAATATTGCTACAAAAACTAATCCTGAAGGAGGGGCTTTAAAACTCATTCTCGAACGCTGGATTAGCAGTATCTTGACTCAGGTTGCTCAAGATACTGGAATGCGTTCTGATGATGATGGATTTGATGACCAAGTAGAATCCAAAATCCTAGAAGTAGTCAAGGATATTGAAGGATTAGTTCATGGGTTTGACTTTGCTAGCGTCATCACAGCTTACTGGCGGGGTTATCGCTCAGATGATGAAGAAAAGAAGGATGGAGCACTACGTTGGTTGCGCGGAGAATTTGATACTAAAACACAGGCCAAGTCAGCCCTGGGTGTGCGAGTAATTATTGACGATGATAGCTGGTATGACTACATCAAGTTGTTTGCAAAATTTGTATTCGATATTGGCTACAAAGGACTGTTGATATTACTCGATGAAGCTGTCAATTTGTACCAAATTTCTAACACAGTTTCTCGTCAAAACAACTATGATAAACTCCTAACTCTCTTTAACGACTCAATGCAAGGTAGAGCTGAATATCTTGGTATTCTCATGGGTGGAACACCTCAGTTTTTGGAGGATTCGCGACGTGGACTTTACAGCTACGAAGCTTTGCGTACCCGATTAGCACCGGGACGTACTGCAATGAATGGTCTTCAGGATACTGCTGCACCCGTCATCCGGTTAGAATCGTTGATTCCTGAAGATATCTCCCAGCTTTTGCAACGGTTAGCGGATGTTCATGCTGTTCATTACAAGTACAAGAAGACTCTCACAGCTGCTCAATTGAAAGAATTCATGAGTGAGGTTGTAAATCGTTTGGGGGCGCAGGAATTGCTGACTCCGCGTGAGGTTGTACGTGACTTTATTAGTGTTTTGAATATTCTCCAGCAAAATCCACAACTCACGTTTAAAGAATTAATCCAAAGCTCCCATTTTAAGCCGACTCGTACCGAGAAAAATTCTGATGTGGATGAAAATAGTGAATTTGCAGAATTTACTTTATGAGTACACAGCCTTTTGACAGGCTTGCCCCATTCATCAAGGAATATATCTACACTCATGGCTGGACTGAATTGAGGCAAGTTCAAGTTGAAGCCTGTCGGGTGATTTTTGATACGGATGCTCACCTGTTAATTGCAGCTGGAACCGCATCTGGCAAAACAGAAGCTGCCTTTCTACCAGTTTTGACGCTGCTGCATCACAACCCATCGACAACAGTTGGAGTAGTTTACATTGGCCCGATTAAAGCGTTAATCAACGACCAATTTGAACGATTAAATGACTTACTAAAAGAAGCTGATATTCCGGTTTGGGCTTGGCATGGTGATGTTTCACAAAGTCGCAAACAAAAGCTACTGAAAAACCCTAAAGGCGTACTTCAAATTACTCCGGAATCCCTGGAAAGTCTGTTGATTAACAAATACCCTGAACTGGTGCGCTTATTCGGGGATTTGCGGTTTGTGATTATTGATGAAATTCACGCTTTTATGGGTTCTGAACGAGGTTGCCAGATTCTCTGCCAGCTGGCACGTCTATCTCGATTCATGCAACAGCCACCGCGTCGCATTGGTTTGTCGGCAACGCTGGGTGATTACTCACTTGCTGAGGACTGGCTGAAGTCAGGAACCGATAAACCTGTGATTACTCCTGAAATTCAGAGTGGACAACGGAAAGTTCAGCTGGCTGTGGAGCATTTTTACCTTCCTAATCAACTAGCGGTGAATGAAGATGCACCCCCCCCAGCCCCCCCTTATCAAGGGGGGGAGTGTCAAGAGGGGGAGTTGGAATACTACAGGTATATTTTTGACAACAGTAAATCCCGAAAGTGTCTGATTTTTGCTAACAATCGTACTGAAACAGAATCAGTTATTGCTCAACTGCGTCAAATTGCTGAGGTAGAGGGATTACCAGATATTTATCACGTCCATCATGGCAGCATTTCTGCACCCTTGAGAGAAGCAGCAGAGGAGGCAATGCGAGGTTCTTCT
>DALYIW010000169.1:14807-18484 GCA_031970155.1 Coleofasciculaceae cyanobacterium CTOTU46601
ATTACTGCGGCAACTCTTACCTTGGAATTAGGCATTGATATTGGGCAATTAGAACGGGTGATTCAGTTGAATGCCCCTCTTTCTATTGCTAGTTTCTTGCAGCGGTTGGGACGTACTGGAAGGCGAGGTAGTCCTGCGGATATGCGGTTTGTTTGTACAGAAGATGAGTTATTGGGTGAGGAGTCGTTGCCTGAGCAAATACCTTGGCAATTACTACAAGCGATCGCAATTATTCAACTTTACCTCGAAGAACGCTGGGTTGAACCGATACAACCGATTCAATACCCCTTCAGTCTGTTATATCACCAGACGATGAGCATCTTAGTAGGAATGGGAGAACTCTCACCTGCTGCCCTTGCCCAACAGGTTTTAACTCTACCTGCTTTTGCGGCTATCTCGAAAGAAGATTTCCGCCAACTGCTACGCTACCTAATTGATATTGACCACATTCAGCAGACTGAAAACGGTAAACTCATTATTGGTTTAACCGCCGAACGGATTGTCCGCCATTTCCACTTTTACGCCGTTTTTCCCGATAGCGTTGAATATATTGTCCGGGAAGAATCAATGGAAATTGGCAGTATTATCATGCCGTTGCCTGTTGGAAATCGGTTTGCTCTAGCAGGCAGAACTTGGGAAGTTTTGGAAATTGATTTAAAGAAAAAAACTGTCTTTGTTAAACCAGTTCCTGGTATTGCCAGTATTTCCTGGCGGGGTGGCAGTGGCACTATTCATACCAAAATTCTGGAACGGATGAGACGAGTTCTAGTCGAGAATGTTCAGTATCCTTACTTGCAGAATAATGCGAAAGAGCGGTTGAAGGAAGCTCGACAACTTGCTCTAACTGCTGGATTAGAGCGAGATAATATTGTCTCTGTGGGAAACAAGACTTACTGTATTTTTCCTTGGATGGGAACGGTTGCCTACCGCACAATGGAGCGCTTCCTAAATTACTTTGTGAGGGAGTCTTTGGATATTAGAAGTATTGGAGGATTGTCTCCCTACTTTCTCACCATCAAGTTAGGAAAAGATAAACTTGAAGCGCTTCATTCTGATATTGTTGATTTCTGTAAAAAAGACTTGACTGTGTACGACCTAGTTAGTGCTGAGGAAGCGCCAAAGCTGCAAAAATATGATGAATATATCCCGAATAATCTGTTGCGAAAAGCATTTGCTTGCGATTATCTGGATGTGGTGGAACTTCGGCAAATTCTTAAGAGTTGGTAGCTGTTTCAATCTCTTGGTTTTGAGGATGTCATGCCAAATCTTCTGGGTTAATGCCTAACGATTGGAGTTGATCGGGGTTTAGCGATCGCAGTTGCTCCACTAATCGCAGTCGCTTTTGCCGTTCCCTTTCAGCTTGCTCTTGACCAATCAGCAGCAGATTTCCCTGCAAATCCCACCAGCGTAGCCACACTTGGGTTTGATTCTGATAGGTTCCTTGCCATAGTCCCAGTGCTACTCCCAAGGGAGCGATCGCATAATGCCCTCGTTCGTTGGGGGTTAGCTTTTGGTAAAACCCATCAACAAAGTGATACACCTCTAGCTTTTCATTGTTAATTTCATAGATTCCGTAGAAGGGAATTCGCATCACCTGCTCGTACACCCAGAATTTACCAGGTTTTTGAACTACCTCTTCTGAGGAGGGGTTACGAGGTGGAGTTCTATCCCGTTCTTCGTCTCCATTGCCAGAGGCGAATTCCAATGCAATAAAAGGCGCGATGTGTTCCCGCCAGAGTACGTAAGATCGACGAATTTTGCCATCGAGTTGCGGTGGCACATTGGGCACGTAGAACCAATCGGGAGCCTCTGCTCCTTTTTCCGGTGGGTCTGTTTCTCGCCAGTAAATCCCGCAATCTTGCCCAATACAGTACTGCCCGTCTGGATGACGCTGTTGCAAAATTGTGCCGATGGAGTCGGTCAAAATCAGGCTCTGGGGATGCTCTTGGAAGTTTTTCACGAAGGTGCCATCAGATTCTGGCAGCTGGGTGTGGTCAGGAAATGGAGGAGGTAAAACGATCTGGGGGGCTGTCTCAACCATAGGAGCTGGAAAGCGTTGGGGCAGGAACTAACCTAACTGTAGCTAACCTGATGAGGGATGGGGGAGTGCGATCGCACTTTCGGTTTGATGTGAAGTTGTGGGTGTTCTGAGGAAGTGGGCGATCGCTCTTTCCTCAACAACCGCACAGAATTTGCCGCAAGGCTGAATATAACAGAACCGATAAAAGCTATTCGGCAAAAGCGGACTGCTGATGTTTCTCTTCATCTTTCGTTAGTCCCCTTGCAGGGAATTGATGAAGATAGGGCGCTTACCCATATCAGCCCTCCTGCACCATCCAAATCAGAAAGCCCAAGATTTGCTCGACCGGAGGGAGAGGGTAATCTGTCAGGTCAATGGACGCACATTGCCCTTCCAGCTTCAGAAATCGCCAAACCGTGCCACTAGTTACCGTTCCATAAATTGTCGAGATAGGCTGTAGCTTTTGTTGGTTGAAGCGTTGAGCTGCCACCATTTCTGCAAGGCACTGCCCTAGCGCGGGTTTGAGGTCTTCCTTTTTAGCTTCCACTAGAACAACCGCAGGAGCTTTAATATATAGCTGTTCTGAGGAACGACTAATGAGAAAGTCAACATAGCCAGTGAGTTCAGCCTCCGGTTCTACATTGAATTCCTCACCGGAGAAAACGCTAATCTCTCCTTTGAGTTGACGTTTTACTTCCAGTAACACGGGATTGATGATGCCCTCAGAACGGGCTTTCTCGCTACTCACGGCGATCGCCCAAGGAAGTGTTTCTCGAAGAGTGTCCTGAAGTAACAGAGTAGGTGTGACTGGGGGAATTTTTGGTAGGAAGCGTTCTTGTTCAAAGATTGTAAGTTGGAAGTCCTCTACAGCTTTGCTGAGAGTGAATTCACTGTAAGGCATAGGGCGCTCATTTTCTATCAGAAATTTGAGTACATTAATCTTAAACAGCGTTGTTTCACCCCGTACATCTAACCTTTTTGATGCTGCCGTCTTCCTTCAGGTCTAAAATCTCAACCTTGATGGTTTGCCCTTCAGTAAAAGATTGAGCTTTTTTTGGTTCTTTTTCAGTCAATTTGATGGTTCCCAGAATTTCATACGTTACTTTATTACCTTTAATGGCAGTAACCGTAGCTTCCAGAATTTGACCGATCGCAAAGTTATGAGTGCTAATAACTTCAGCAATTTCCGCTTGTCGTGCTGACTCCACAACTGGCGCGGTAATTTCCCCAATCGGCCCAGCATTTTTGTAATAGCGCATCAGACGAGACGCCCAACCCAAAATTTGCAGAATGACAGCAGCATCGTCTTGATAAGCTTTTAAATATTGGCTACAGGCAGTTTCGATGTTTTCGTAATAGTCAGTCGTTCGTTTGCTATGCCCAATTTGTCTGCCGTTTTTTACTAAAGTTTTGAGATAATCAAAAAATCTTGCTCCGGCATTCTCCTGGTTAATGTAAGAGCGAAGATATGCGATCGCCTTCCCCAGTTCATTCACATCAGTATCCTCTTTAACCAGAGTTTGCGCGATCGCATCTGCAATTTTCCATTGCACTTCAGTCAAAGATTCAGCAAGATCTAGATAGAGTAGTGTGAGTTGAGCGCGAGCTTTGTTTTTTGCTCTTCGCTCAGGTGACATCTGCTGTCGCAATTCACTAA
>DALYIW010000170.1:0-18480 GCA_031970155.1 Coleofasciculaceae cyanobacterium CTOTU46601
AATTCGGCGATGGATGGGTATGCAGTGCGTTATGCCGATGTGAAATCCTGCAATACCGAGCAACCCGCTGTTTTAGAAATTGTCGAGGAAATTCCCGCAGGCATTGAACCGCAATGCTCGATTCAATCAGGTCAAGCTGCCCGGATTTTAACGGGTGCTGTGATGCCAACGGGTGCTGATACGGTAGTGATGCAGGAGCGAACTCGGCGAGAGGAGAATCGGGTATTTATCTTAGAGGCACCAGAACCACAAGCTTTTGTGCGCCATCAAGGCTCGTTCTACAAGGCGGGAAGACCGCTACTACAGCCAGGTATCACTCTGGGTGCGCCAGAAATTGCTGTATTAGCTGCAGCTCAATGTACTCAACTATCGGTGTATCGGCGTCCTCGCGTAGCGATTTTGTCTACAGGAAATGAATTGGTGACACCTGACCAACCGCTAAAACCGGGTCAGATTGTAGATTCTAATCAGTATGCCCTTGCCGCTTTTGTCGCGCTTTCTGGTGGGGTGTCTATGGTGAGGGGCATTGTTCGCGATGATCCAGAGTTACTTAGAGAAGCGATCGCTCAAGCCATTTCTTCGGCGGACATTGTTCTTTCCACTGGCGGGGTGTCGGTGGGAGATTATGACTATGTAGAGCAAATTCTGGCTCAGTTGGGTGCTGAAATTCACATCCGCTCTGTTGCCATGAAACCTGGTAAACCCCTCACTTTTGCCACATTTCCCTCTCTGGCTAAGGGAGAGTCGGGGCATCGTCGTCGGGTGCTGTATTTTGGTCTGCCGGGGAATCCGGTTTCAGCTTTAGTTAGTTGTTGGCGGTTGGTGCAACCAGCACTCTCTAAGCTTTCGGGTTTGCGTCAAGAGAATTGGGGGCCTGTGTTTGTTCAGGCGCGATCGCATCACGATTTGCGTTCTAACGGACGCCTCGAAACCTACTTTTGGGGACAGCTTGTTTTAAACGCCGATGGTGCTTACGAATTTCATCTGGCTAGTGGTAGCCACAGCTCCGGCAACCTAATTAACTTAGTACAAACTAATGGTCTTGCGGTTGTTCCTACGGGTCAAACCTTTATCAAAACTGGTGAGTCGGTGCAAGTTTTACAAGTTGGTTGATCGGGGGCATCATATTATGTCCGGTAGATTAGTGATGAATTGTAGGTTGATACCAATAGATCAGATGTTGGGTCTCGTACCTTGACCCAACCTACCTATATCGTCAGGTTTGATGTTGGGTCTCGTACCTTGACCCAACCTACCTATATCGTCAGGAACGAATAAATAATTCAAACAAATAAGTTAATTAATTACCAAAAACCACGCTTGCCGCTAGGCAAAACTGTTGCCCAATTTGTTTTAGCTTGAGACAATTGCTCTTCAGTTATTTTGGCACTTGAAAGATTAGCGCCACACAAATTTGCCCCTTTTAAAATTGCGTGGTTAAGGTAGGCATAACTAAGGTCTGCACCTCGCAAATCAGCTCCTTCCAAATCAGCGTAGCTCAAGTAAGCTCGACCTAAATTTGCATCTCGTAAGTTCGCTCGACTTAAACTTGCTCGACCAAAATCAGCACCGGATAAATCAGCTCCTTGAAGATTGGTTCTGACCAACTTTGATTGGTGAAAAATCCCCCCCGATAAATCACTTTTATGAAGATCAAGTCCACTCAAATCCTGAGAGGCAAAATCCCGCCGTCCCCTCGCATAAGCGGTTAAAAGAGTGTTGGCATCTATCTTAGTGGGCACCTTCGGCTTGGCTGTGGTAGGATTCTCCCGTTGGATGGAAGTTGTAGAAGATCGTTGAGGAGCAAGACCCGAAGAGCGGTGACGGTCGACTGTATTAGCACCTGTTTGTTCCTGGCGGGCGCGTCTGGCACGAATTGCCGCCGCCAGCTTTGATGTGGCAGTTGAAGGGGAGGAAGGAGAACTCGGCAAACCACCGACTGAGCCTAAGTCACCAGAGTAGTAAGTTTGGGGGTTGATGTTAAGTGAATTAGGCGACTGAGTGGGTTGACTGGCTAAACCCTGTGACAAACTATCGAGATAAGGCTCTAAGTCTAGTGCTCTGAGAATGTCTCCAGCCGACTGATAGCGATGACGGACAGAAGCCTCTAGCATTTTTTTCAAGACTTCAGCAAAATGGTCGCTGACATGAACGTATTTTTGCCAGACCATTTCGCCCGTTGATGGGTTGTAATCTAAGTCTTTCGGGGATTTAGCGGTCAATAAATAAATGCAGGTGACGCCGACGGCATAAATGTCACTAGCATAAACAGGTCGCAATGCCATCTGCTCTGGAGGCGCATAACCTGGGGTGCCTATGGCAAAATTGGTCAAAGCTGTATGCTCTGAGGTGTTGGCAGTTACTGGATTGACTTGGTTTTTAACGGCACCAAAGTCAATGAGAACCAGTTTTCGGTCTTGTTCTCGACGAATTAAGTTGGCTGGTTTGATGTCTCGGTGGATTACCCGTTGGCTATGGACATATTGAAGCAGCGGCAAGATTTCACTTAAGAATTGCTTCACTCCAGCTTCACTTAAGGCACCAGAGCGTTTGACCTCCTGCTGTAGGGTCGCTCCACTGATGTACTCTTGTACTAAGTAAAATTGATGGTTGTCTTCAAAGTAATCCAATAGCCTTGGCAATTGGGGATGATTACCAATCCTTCCAAGCGTTTGGGCTTCGCGCTCAAACAGCTCTCGTGCCATGGGTAGTATGTGAGATACGGTTGCCGTCGGACGAAGTTGCTTGATTACACAACAGGGGTCACCGGGCAGAGATTCATCTTGGGCTAAAAACGTGGCTCCAAATCCGCCTTGACCCAGAGCTTTGCTGACACGATAGCGATCGCGCAATAATAGCTTTGAGCCACACGCCTGACAAACGGCGGCGTGAATCGGGTTTTTGGGCTGAGGACAGGCAGGGTTTAGGCAGTAGCTCATTCAGCGTAACCGATGGGGCGTCATCCGTGCTGGGACTGTAGCTTTAATGATCGAAGCACCCGGCTTAACACACTGGCTTTAATGTGGGAAACGCACCGCCGAATGCACCCTAGCGTAGGTAAGCCTTTTCAAGGAATCGGGTTTAAATCCAGGATATCTTACTTTTCATCTCTCTTTGGGTACGAATCCGGCAATATGGCGTTGACTTCACCCGAATTTCTGTAAAGAGTTGATGAAGTTAGCTTAATTGTGCCTCAAGCCTTGATGAATGTCAGCAACAGTGAGAGAAAATAGCCTTTCTTCTCCTACTCCCTACTCCCTATTTCTATAGGAGAGATCAGATCCTTCCAACCTTCAACCCTTTGTTCCCAAGGCTGGCTTAAAATAGGCAAACTAAGGTAGGTAAAAGCTAGGAGTCAATGCGTATCTCTTTAAATTGGCTGCGGGAGCTAGTAGATGTAAGTATGGCTCCAGAAGAGCTAGCCGAAACCCTAACGCTTGCTGGGTTTGAGGTAGAAGACATCGAAGATCGCCGGATGTTAGCAGATGGCGTCGTCGTGGGCAAAGTGCTAGACGTACAGGCACACCCGAATGCAGACAAACTCAGGGTTTGTCAAGTTGATATTGGTCAAGCTAGCGGCCCACTAAACATTGTCTGTGGCGCGGCTAATGTCCGAGCAGGAGCTTATGTTCCCGTAGCAACGACGGGAACGTACCTGCCTGTGATCGATGTAAAAATCCGGGCATCAAAACTGCGGGGCGTTCGTTCAGAAGGAATGATTTGCTCGCTCAAGGAAATTGGCTTGGAAAAAGAATCAGATGGCATTCACATCTTTGAAGAGGAGAATCTTCAGCTGGGTAGTGATGTTCGTCCACTCCTTGACCTTGAAGATGTCATTCTCGATCTGACGGCTACAGCCAATCGCGCTGACGCCCTGAGTATGGTGGGGGTGGCAAGAGAAGTAGCAGCGCTGACAGGAGCCTCTTTGAGGCTGCCAGAGGTCACTGAGGTGTCTATTGGGGTTCAGTCTGAGGGTTTGAGCTTGAAAATATCGGAACCCGATGCTTGTCCTGCTTTTATGGGTACGGTGATTGAAGGGGTCAAGATTGCACCTTCGCCAAAGTGGTTACAACGACGTTTGGAAGCGGCTGGGGTGCGACCGATTAATAATGTGGTAGATGTTACCAACTATATTTTGCTGGAATGGGGTCTGCCACTTCATGCGTTTGATCGAGATCGGCTTCAAAGAGTTGCGAGTGGAAATGCTCTAACCGTTGGAGTCCGCTTTGCTACAACTGGGGAATCCCTCAAGACGCTGGATGGTCAAACCCGAAATCTCCAACCACAAACTTTGTTAGTTACCGCCAACGACCAACCCGTTTCCCTAGCTGGGGTAATGGGTGGCGAAGAAACTGAAGTCCATGACGACACCCAGAATTTAGTTTTGGAAGCGGCACTGTTTGATCCTGTAAAAATTCGTCAGTCGGCTCGCACTCAAGGCTTACGAACAGAGGCATCGACCCGCTACGAACGTGGCGTCAATCAGGCCGAGTTGAGTGTTGCTTGTAAAAGAGCGATCGCTTTAATCGCTGAGTTAGCCGATGGTACACCAACTTCACAGGCAATTGCCGACACGCGCCCCGATCCCTCGACCTGGGCACGCTCAATTGAGCTACGTCTTGACCGCATTAATCAGGTTTTAGGCCCTGTCGATTTGGGAGAAGACACTGGCGAAATCCTTTCAGAAGATGTTGAACGCATCCTCACCGCCCTCGGATGTCAACTAGAATCGCAAAAATCAGAGATATCCGTAAAATGGACGGTCAAAGTACCACCCTATCGCTATCGAGACCTAGAGCGCGAAATTGACTTAATTGAGGAAGTTGCCCGCCTCTACGGCTATGACAACTTCTGCGACAATCTACCTGACAAGACCGAACCGGGTTATCTTTCTCTAGAACAGCTGTTAGTGCGACAGCTACGAGAAGCCTTCCGGGCAGCAGGGCTGACAGAATTAGTACACTACTCTTTGGTGAAGCCAGAAGACGAGAAACAAATTCGTCTTAATAATCCCCTATTCGCCGAATACTCAGCCTTACGAACCGATTTACTGTCAGGGCTAATTGATGCTTGTCAGTACAACTTGGAGCAAGGTAACGGTATCTTGAATGGCTTTGAAATTGGTCGGGTATTCTGGCGAGAAGAAGAGGGTTTTGCAGAAACCGACTGTGTAGCCGGGATTTTCGGCGGTGACCCAACTCAAGGCAAATGGACGAGGGGAGGACGCGAGTCACCGATGACCTGGTACGAGGCCAAGGGGGTTGTAGAGAGTGTGTTTCAGCGCTTAGGTCTCAGCGTCGAGTATCAGCCCCATCTGCAAGATGAACGCTTTCACCCAGGACGCACAGCCTCACTGTGGTTCCAAGGTGAGCGATTAGGAGATTTTGGCCAGCTGCATCCTTTGCTGCGGAAAGAACGTGGTTTGCCAGATGCTGTCTACGCATTTGAGCTGGATTTGGATGTGATATTGGATGCTCTGGATCGGGATGAAATTTTGATTCCCCAGTTTCGTTCCTATTCCACCTATCCAGCGGCTGACCGGGATATTGCTTTCTTCGCCCCCGTGAAAGTCTCTGTGGCAGAAATTGAGCGGGTAACCCAGAATGCTGCTGGTACGTTATTGGAGTCAGTGGAATTATTTGACGAATATCAAGGGGCATCTGTGCCAGAGGGACAACGGAGTTTAGCGTTTAGGCTAGTCTATCGAGCAAGCGATCGCACTCTCGTTGATGAAGATGTCGAGTCAGTCCATCAAAAAGTCCGAGAAGCCCTAGTTGAAAAGTTCGGCGTCAGCCTCAGAAGTTAAATAGTTGTTGGTTGTTTGTTGTTGGTTGCTTGTTGGAGAGCCAATCACAAATAACCAATAACCAACAACAAATAATAAAGAGTTGTTGGTGGTTTGTTAGAGAGTCAATCACAAACAACAACAAATAACAAATAACAAACAACAAACAACAAACAACAAACAACAAACAACAAACAACAAATAACAAATAACAAACTATGCCTAGATATGTGATGTGGGGAAGCTACTGTGAGGATGTTTTAGAGAAGCGTGCGCCTTACAGAAAAGCTCATCTTGATGGTCTTACTGCTCAAAAAGAACAGGGTGTATTGATGACAATTGGCCCGACTAAGGATGTCACTAAAGTATTTGGCATCTATGAAGCAGAAGATGAGGCGACAGTGCGCCAGTTAATTGAAGCAGACCCTTATTGGCAAAATGGCATCTGGACTGAATATGAGGTGCATGAGTGGGTTCAAGTGTTTTGAGACTTTGGTTGTTTGTTGTTTGTTGTTTGTTGAAGAGCCTTTTTTATAAGTCAACAACAATAGATAATCTCTCTTTTATCATTTTCGGGTTTAGTCACGATTTTTGTATGGGAGAATGCCGCTAGGCTCATTGCACTGCTCATCAAAAGTGCTGAAATCCTCGTTTGAAAGAAAGCAATTCATCCGCATACATGCCTGTGCTGTCTCTTAACCAGACCTCGTTTCCAGTCGTGATATTACCGATAACTGCTGCACCCTCACCCAGCTGTTCCACTAAGGCTTCAGCGGGCGAGGAAGGGAGGCACAGCACGAGTTCAAAATCTTCACCGCCGTACAATGCCCAGTTTAAAGCTTTCTCGGAGGAAACTAACTGCCTCAAGACGGGTGGCAAGGGAATCTTAGTTGCTTCAATTTGAGCACCAACGCTACTGGCACGGCACAGCTGTAAAACAGCGTCTGCTAAACCGTCGCTACTATCCATCCCTGCTACTGGAACTGGGGAGTCGGGAGTTGGGAGTCGGGAGTGGGAATCTATAGTTGTCCAGAGAAGTGATAAGATATCAAGCCTAGGTTTGGGGCGTTGGTGAGCGTGAATTAGAGACATTCGCTCAGCTTGGCTTAGATGTTGGCCGCATTCTGGGTTGAGAAGTAATTCTAGCCCTGCGCGTGAGGCACCGTGGACGCCAGTAACCACAATTGCATCTCCTACTTTAGCGGCTGAGCGGCGGAGGATGCGGTTGGGGAAGACTTGACCGAAGGCGGTGATGGAGACGGTGATAACAGGTGAATGACAAACGTCTCCTCCAACTAGGGGCGTGTTGTACTGTTTCAAGCAGTGAGTGATGCCTTGGTAGAGTTGCTCAACCCAATTGATTGCTACATCGCCACGAAGGCTTAAACCTACGGTAATTCCTAGTGGGGATGCTCCCATTGCTGCTAAATCAGACAAATTAGCGGCGGTACTTCGCCAGCCGACGTCTTCTGGAGTGGTGGTGCGATCGCTAAAATGTACTCCATCCACCAACACATCTGTTGTAACTACCAGCGATTGACTCGACTCTGGCCCTGGTATCACAGCCGCATCATCACCCACGATATCCGGTGGGCAGAAGCGCTGCAATCGTTCCAAAAGACCCTGTTCCCCTATATCTTGAACCACTAAGGAAGATACTTCACTGCTCATAGAGACTGATCGGCAGAGGGACGCTTGTGAAGTTTGGGGAAGCGATAGAATGTATCCCCATCTGCATCCACTTCGGGGACAGCCCCAAACATTTGCACTTGTCGTTCCAGGTACTGTCGCGCTTGCTGCACATCTATCCTCGCTGCTGCTGTTAGCTGTATTAAAGAAATACAACTATCTTGCTGTGCCAGTAGCTGGTAGAAGGCATCATCCAACTGCTGCCGATTGAATGCCTCCTCCAACTGCTCTTGCTGATTTTTGGGGCGTCCCCGCAGTAAAACGACTACTAAAAGAATTAGTGCGATCGCCAGTAAAACATCAATAATTGGCATGGAGAAGCGTCACTGAAAAGAGTTTTGAATGTTGAGTTATGAGTTTTGAATTAAAAATTCTAGGACTTAGGCAAATTTCCTGTTGAAGGGTCATTTGTAGGGGTGAACGGCCGTTCACCCCTACTATATCTGGTGTCCCTGCATAAGTCCTGAATTCAACCTTGAGAACTCATAATTCAAAACTCCAAACTTTTAGCTAACTGCCATAAGCTACTTGCGGCTCAACCAAATTTTCTACTCCTTTGACAACCTTAGCGGATTCAATGACGTCTCCCTCTTTGAGCTTTTCTAGTACTTCTTTGCCCTCGACTAAGTAGCCAAAGACTGTATAACGCCCATCAAGGAGGTTGAGGCCTGGTGGGGTTAATTCTGGTTCAAACAAAAAGAAGAAGAACTGAGATGAGCCGCCATTTGGATCATCTCCCGGACGCGCCATTGCCACAGCACCATAAGCAGAAAAAGGAAGCACTGGTTGTTCGCGGTAAAGCCCTGCATCTTCTAGGGTAGTACCATAAATCGGCTCGGATTCACCTCTAACTAGCACTTCTAAGGGAACTGCACGGTATTTACCCGTATTTGGGTCTATAAAGCCATCATCTGCTCCTGGGGGGTCACCAGTTTGCAGAACATAGTTATCTTCGGCACGGATGAACTTCAAACCGTTATAGAAACCTCGCTGAACTAGATCCACAAAGTTTCCGGCAGTAACTGGCGCACTGTAGCCATCAACGACTACAGTTAAATTGCCTTGATTAGTGGTCATCTCGACCGTGGCGCGACCCTTGAGTTGAGGCAAATTGTTGTACTCTGAGGGCACTTCGTAGGGAAACCCTTTTAACATCAACTCTTCGAGTTCACCTACTTGGTCGAGGAGTTTGCCCCGCACAATCCAGGTGTTTTCTTTATCCTTGGCTTCAACCGCTGTTCGGATTGAGGTAATGTCATCGTTGATCTGAGCAATTAGAGCGTCTGCTTGCGCTTTTTTCTCGTCTGGGATGTCGGCGAGAAGTTCCTCAGAGCGATCGCTCAAAATTGTAGCCGCTTTAGAAATATCTCTACCAATCGAACTCCAGCGCTTACCTCGCAGTTGTGAGGCGATATCTTCCAGACTGGCTTGAATATCCCTCACCGGCTGATTATCAATCGGTAGGGCATACCGCAACAGGGCTTTGCTATCTGTGATTGCATTTCCCACAGGTAATCGACTGTCACGGGCTGGTTTGTTATTACCCATGTCCCACCAAGCCCCGCTAAGACCCACAGACAGCGTGACTAAGAGCAGTGCTAAGAGCGTCGTCTTTGTCAAGCGTTTGAACCAATCGAGCTTTAGAATCTTTGAAGGTTGTATAAACATATCACTGAAGACATCGCGCCATTAGGGTTGAGGCTCATCCACAGCCCAAGAACTTTATTTCTCATCTTGACATGAAGGGTTACTTTCTTAGAAGGTTTACAGGTTGAAGGTTAGTAGCCGTCATTAGCTGTGTACACCAGAACGGATGAAAAAGTTTTTCTTGCTCTGCCTCCCCTGCTCCCCCTGCTCCCTCTGCCTCCCCTGCTTTTTCAACTCCCCAACCTTCAACTTTCCATCCTTTCAACCTTTAGCCTTACAAAGGTAAAATAAGTTGCCGATAAAGTTAGCGAAGCGGGGCGCGATCGCGCACAGTATAAGCTGAGTCTATCGAGCGTCTTGTTCTGCCCTTTGAAACAGGTTCATGATTTCTAGTAACGACTTTCGCCCCGGTGTCACGATTGAGTTGGATGGGTCTGTATGGCGGGTGGTGGAGTTTCTCCACGTTAAACCTGGTAAGGGTTCCGCCTTTGTTCGTACAAAGCTGAAAAACGCCCAAAGTGGGAGTGTTGTTGAGAAAACTTTCCGAGCTGGGGAAACAGTGCCTCAGGCTAACCTGGAAAAGCGCACGATGCAACACACCTACAAAGAAGGAGACCAGTTTGTCTTCATGGATATGGAAAACTATGATGAAAGTCGTCTGAATGCTTCTCAGATTGGCGATCGCGTCAAGTATCTCCATGAAGGGATGGAAGTCAATGTTGTGACTTGGGGTGACCAAGTTCTAGAAGTGGAATTGCCAAACTCTGTGGTACTGGAAGTTACCGCTACTGATCCGGGTGTCAAAGGTGATACTGCCACGGGTGGTACGAAACCTGCTACAGTCTCAACGGGTGCCCAGGTGATGGTTCCTCTATTTATTTCGATAGGAGAGCGCATTAAAATTGACACCCGTAATGATACCTACCTAGGTCGTGAGTAAAGAGTTTTTTCTCTCGAAAGAAGCAGAGGGTGTTGAGTGGAGTGGCATGGTTTGTTTTTATTCAAAAATCAGGGTGGGCACGGGGACACCGGCCTACAACACTCAAAGCTCTCCCTTATACCCTAGTCCCTAGTCCCTAGCCCTTAGTGGTTTATTAATCGTGCCATTAGATTTCAACCAACTCCGTGAACTGCTAGCCGCGATCGCTCAAACCGACATTGCGGAAGTAACCTTAAAAAGCTCTGACTTTGAGCTGACGGTACGTAAAAACATTCACCCAACGCCGACTTTTGACCAGCGTTCAGGTAGTACCGGTTCCGTCGCTGCTTCAGGATATGTAGTAACAACTCCTCCAGCAGTGATGCCTTCTGCCCCGCCTCCTGCAATAGAGTTGGCAATCAGAGACACAGCAACTGCACCAACGGCTGCTCCCCCAACAGTTGACCCTAAATGGGAAGAAATTAAGTCACCCATGGTGGGGACGTTTTACAGAGCACCCGGACCTGATGAAGCCCCGTTTGTGGATATCGGCGATCGCATCCGCACGGGTCAAACCGTTTGTATCATCGAGGCCATGAAGCTGATGAATGAAATAGAAGCGGAGGTATCTGGACAGATCGTGGAAATTTTGGTAGGTAATGGTGAGCCAGTAGAGTATGGCCAACCGTTGATGCGGATTAACCCAGGGTAAGAATTACTCTAGTGTTATCAATAGACAAAAAACAGCGGCTAACTGGTAAAATTTGGGGATCAATTAGTTCCGGTTGTGCCGATGCCTACAGCAGACACTGTACCACAAGAGGTAGTACAACAAGTTGCTGAATATTTCAGTATCTTGAGTGAGCCGATGCGGTTGCGAATTTTAAATTTGCTCCGCGAAGGTGAGAAATGTGTACAAGAGTTGGTAGAGGCGACAGCAACCAGTCAAGCCAATGTATCCAAGCACCTGAAAGTGATGTTACAAGCCGGAATTTTAAGCCGTCGCTCTGAAGGAACATCAGCTTACTACAAGGTAGAAGATGAGTTGATCTTTGAGTTGTGTAATTTAGTTTGCGATCGCCTCGCCACACGAATTGAAGAGCAAGCCCGCCATTTTCGCGACTTCAGCTTAGCTAACAAAGAATGAAAACAAATAAGCTGCTGTTCATTTACGCACAGCATACTTGAGTTACTCGTTTTTTGTTGACTGTTGAGTGTAAACGGATTTGCTGTCAATAATTAACTCAAAAGCGGTCTTCACAACAATATGCAATGTTTTATGCATATGAGCTTAGGACTTCGCACAGGAAACGAAAAGTCTAGGATTGGGCATGGGCATTGGCATTGGCTAGAAAAACTGCTTCATGCTTTAAGCCCCATCAAACAGATAACTAGACGGCGTAAGTCTTGACAGATTTGCTTTTGCCTGAAGAACTCTACAGAGCAAAGTTTTTCCGAAAATTTTCACGAGTCATTGGCTGATCGAGGATTAAACCCTCGCCTCCGAGAACCTCAAGCGGTTTTCCCTCTACTGCTATCCAAACTTTGGCCGTTGGGTCTAAAGTAGTCGCTGTGTAGAGAACTTGCGCTACACGACCCGTCATTGATGAACTACCGCCACCCGTAGTAAATTCTTTAGACAAATCCACATGTATGCCGTCAGCTTGTAAAGCCACCTTCCGAAGTTTTGTTTCTTTAGGGATTGTAGTCCCAAAAGCTGGGTCAGCAGGTCCACTTAACAAACGCTTGAATGCACTTTCTAAAATTTCATTAGGTTCGTCCGAAGCCTTTAAAACGACTGAACTGGGAACTACTTCTATCCGGTTATTGACATTATTGAGCCAATAAACTTGAACTTTTTTCTCCGCTGATGGCTGCACAGGCTTCGGCGGTTGGGGCGTCGTTGGCACTGGCGCTGTCGTGGGAGACTGGACTTGATTCCATGCCCACCAAGCTGCACCACCTCCTACCGTGACCAACACGGCACAAACACTGGCAACCAGACCTAACGGAAGGCGACGAACTTCTTGTTGATGTTGGTCTTGCATATCAAGAGTCCTCGTGGAGAACTACGAAAAAGCGACGTGCAGAAGTTTCAGTTGACGACAAGCTTTGAACGGAATGCTTCACGGACTATTCGCCCCTGTAGGCTTTGCAGTTGCCTGCTTTGAGGGATCAACTCGGACAAATGCGGCTACTTTTAACTCATTACTATCAATTTTGAATTGTAAGACTCTCGCTGTGATACCTCTCTCTTCCAAAGTGCGGAGATCTAAACGGTCACCTAAGCCCGCTGAGAATCCTGCAATTAACAGAGGCGAGAGGGCTTTCCCATTAATCGACACGGCAGGCTCAATTAACTGCAACTTACGTCCGGCGGTAAAGCCAAACCCCGATTCTAATGCGATCGCTTGTGGCTGCCCCCCCTTTTGCTGCAATTCTACCTGGAAACGAAGGCGGTTGTTGTCTAGAAAATCTGCCTTTGTATTAAGAACTTCATAATTTTCAGGTGAACCTCCTAAAAAGCGACTTCCCAGAAGCCGCAATCTAGCCGTTACTGCTGGTGACTGTAAAGTCTGATTCAGATCTTTTTCTGTTAAGACTAAACGCAATCCAGCCTGCAACGGTTGTCGTAGAGATGCGATAGGTGACTTCCGATCCCTCTGCCTAAGACTTTGTAAGTCTAGGCTAACTGGGTCAGTTTCTACTTCTAATGCACCAATCCGAATATTTGGCGTTAGCCATAACCCCCGCCCTGCAATTCGCACTCGATCAACTTTTCCTTGCAAAAGCTGGTAGCTAGGAGTATTGTCAATCCGGACTTGTAACTGCTCTACCTTATTCAAGCGGGCGCGAAAGTTACGTTCGATAATTTTGTCAGTGACTAAGCCGACTGGGGCAAGAAGCGATAGTAAACCAGATAGGAGGATGGTCAGTAATTCCATTGAATTTAGACTTTAGCTGTTAGCAAAAGATTATCCGCGATCGCCGTTACATTGAGTGCGATCGCTCCTCAACTTTCGTCTCAGCTACGAGGAATTCATCTTCAACAGGACTTACGCAAATTGCTGATTTAAACGCTACTGCTAGTAGTAGGGTGGGCACTGCCCACTCAACTTTCGTCTCAGTGACGAGGAATACATCTTCAAGTCGATTTTCTAGGAATCCACAAATCCGTGATTAAAGGTAAATGATCAGAACCCACCTCATGACCTGTGCGAATATTCAAGACTTTTATATCTCGACGCACAAAGCAATGATCGATGGGAATATAGAGTAGCGGACGGAAAGTCGGCCATGTGGGTAAAATGCCAAAACCAGCTCGTGTGTTGTGAAGTCTTGCCTTATTGACAAAGCGCCGATAATATGGTGACCACATTGATATATTGAAATCTCCAACTAGCAAAGGGTTTTTCACCTTGGCTACATAATTTGCGATTGCCACCAGTTGTCGATTCCGTTGTTCAACATAAGCTTTTCCTATCGCAGTAGAGGGATGGGCTGTAATCAGTGAAATAACCTGTCCTTGAATTGTTAGATCAGCTAAGACACTTACTCTCCCCTCTCCTATCGACTTAACCGATGTATTTTTCAGCGGCAGCTTGCTGTAAACAACTGTCCCATCAATATCTCCATCTTGACCCGCTATTGAGTAGGGAAAAATATCTTGTAAAACTTCTAACTTTTTGGCTGTGTTCTTGCTAGCCTCCAGGAAAACTGCAACATCAGGTTGTTCTTCCCTAACTAGAGGGATAACTTTCGATAATTGATAACTATATTTATCAATATTGGATTGCAAAACTCGCAGCTTTTGTCCGTCTGTCTCACTGGCGATCGCAGATGCTTGAGGAAGATACCAAGGAACGATTTCAACTAAGTTAATTATCAAGCAGACTAAGCTGAGAATTAACCCAAGCTTTTGGCGTCTCATCACAAAAAAAAAGAACGGACAAAAGCTAACGATTAGATATTGCAGCTTGAAATGGGAAGTTAGTTCTAAATATCTGTTGAATTCTCCTAAATAGCCAGCTAGAGAAAGCAGGATTAGCAAAATTGTTCCAATTACAAATACCCCGTCAAAGATGTACTTGAACTTAGGTCGCCAGTTGATAGGATTAGGCATGACTTTTGCATTGTCAGGACTTACGCATGGACACCACAGATAGTAGGGGTGAACGGCCGTTCACCCTTACATATGGCCTGTCAAAAGGAAATTTTTGTAAGTCATAATTGTCCTCTTGCTCGATTGTTGAATCGAGCTTAACAAGAGGACGGGCGAGACGCCCATCCCACAAAGCAAGTTTTAAGACTGGACTGCTTGAGTAATCCACTGGTTTAGGGTGGATACTACTTCATCCAAGGATAATTCTGTAGATTTGCGGGTTGCTCGTTCGACGACTTCTACTTTGCCGTCTTTGAGCGATCGCCCCGTGACAATCCGGTAAGGAATCCCAATTAAGTCAGCGTCTTTGAACTTTACACCAGCACGTTCATTGCGGTCATCTAGCAAGGTTTCGATACCTGCTGCATTGAGTTGGGTGTAGAGTGTTTCAGCTGCCTTCATCTGTTCAGCGTCTCCTACATTGGGAACACAGATGATGACGTGGTAAGGTGCGATCGCAACTGGCCAGATAATCCCATCCTTATCGTAAGATTGCTCTACAGCTGCCTGAGCGACCCGTGATACCCCAACTCCGTAACATCCCATATATAGGGGCAGTTCTTCGCCTGACTCACTGGTAAAGGTAGCACCCATTGATACAGAGTAATTTGTACCTAATTGAAAGATATGCCCTGCTTCGATGCCGCGAGCACTTTGGAGAGTTTGGCTGGGGTTGTGGATGGCGCGATCGCCTATTTTTGCCTTCCGCACATCTACCACTAATTTCGGCAACTGGAATTGGTCGCCCCAGTTCGCCCCAACGACGTGATAGCCTGACTCATTAGAACCTGTAACAAAGTTTTTTAGCTCAACGGCTGTCTTATCCACCAACCGCAAAAACTGAGGTGCGACTTCTTTATTGGGGTTGATGTAATCATCTGCGATATCTGGGGCAATGTAGCCCAAAGGTAGCAGTTTAGATGCCCATTTTTGCTGTGCCGTTGCATCGGGTACGGTTAGCGAGAGGAGGGTTTTGGCATTGTACTGCTCTGCCAGCCTCACCAACTCATTGTTTAACTTCACTTCGTTAACGTCCTGATCGCCTCGAATGCTCACCAGCACAAGTACCGTCATACCATTGTCATAGATGGCTTGGTAGAGGACGTTTTTCACGATTGGGGTGGGTGAACATTTTAGGAATTCACATAAGGTATCAATAGTTGGGGTGTTGGGGGTGTCGCGTTTTTCATAAGTGCTAAACGGCGAGGATTCAGCATCGGGAGGTAATGAAACCGCTTTTTCGGTGTTGGCTGAATATTTGCCATCTTCGGTATAGAGAACCTCATCTTCTCCGGCATCTGCCAAGATCATAAATTCTTGCGATCGCGAACCACCAATTGCACCTGAGTCAGCATCAACCGCTCGAAATGCCAGACCACAACGGCGGAACATATTGTGATAAGCCTGATTCATCTTCTGATAGCTTTGCTCTAACCCTTCGGGATCTGGGTCGAAGGAGTAGGCATCTTTCATGATAAATTCACGTCCGCGCATCAGTCCAAACCGAGGGCGAATTTCATCCCGGAACTTAGTTTGAATCTGATATAGGTTAATCGGTAGTTGTCGGTAAGAGCGAACCATATCACGAGCAATGGTCGTGATCACTTCTTCATGGGTGGGACCGAGTGCCACTTCTCGCTCTTGCCGGTCTTGGAAGGCGAACATGATACCTTCAGCTTTGGTGTAGGTATCCCAGCGTCCGGACTCTTTCCACAACTCAGAGGGTTGCAACTGGGGTAGCAGGCACTCTTGAGCACCTGTGGCGTTCATTTCTTCGCGCACGATTTGGGAGACTTTTTGCAGTACGCGCCACATGAAGGGGAGATAGGCGTATATCCCGCTACCGATGCGACGTATGTAGCCTGCGCGGAGTAGTAGTTTGTGACTGGGGATTTCCGCTTCTGCTGGGTCTTCCCGCAGGGTGACGAAAAGCATATTAGACAGTCGCATCGTAGGTTCCCTTTCTCTAACTGGTTTCTTGCTTTCCCAGTCTAGAACATTGGTTGCAACGGTTATGCAGGGAAGTTGGGGAGGGTGTGCGATCGCCTCTCCATAAAAGTTGGAGCGTCAGATACCTTTACTAAGAATAGTCCTAGATACTGGCGGGGAGAGGTAACCTCCCTGCCTACACAATGTCGAAACTTTCCTTGACTAATATACTTATTCAATCATGGCTATCATTGCGCTTGTGGGTGTGGGGAATGCGATCGCTCGATTCTTGCTTTCCCAGTCTAGAATATTGGTTGCAACGCTTCAGCTCTTAAGTTGGGGAGGGGATGCAAGAGTAGAATTAAATGAATACTAGGGAAATAGGGAAGCCAAGGCTCTATGTCCAAGCAGAAAATTTTACAAGAAGACCGAGAGTACACATTCCGTTCCTACTTTGAGTTGGCTTATGATCCCGATGATATTTTAGCTGAGTTTGACTATTCGCTTCTTCGGGAAGAATTATCTTTACCAAAAGCCCAAGTCAACATAGACGGATTGCCAAACCTGAAGCAAAAAATAAAGAAAGTTTTGCGATTTACGAGTCTCAGTAATGAGACAGCTAGAAGGGAAACGTTAGTATCTCCATTGCTTTTAGAGATAGTGTGTTATTGTGAATGTCAGTTGCGGATTGAGTATCCTTTAAAAGTTAATAACTGGCTGAAAGGAAATCTAGATTATCTATTACGCTCAAAAAATAGCTTGCTTGTCATAGAAGCTAAAAATGATGACCTTACTAGAGGATTTACTCAATTGGCTGTAGAGTTGATTGCCTTGTCACACCTTGAAGAAGAAAATGTATTTTATGGAGCTGTGACGATTGGAAATGTTTGGCAGTTTGGCAGACTCGATAGCAGCGATAAAACTATAGTTCAAGATATTAATCTTTTTAAGGTTCCTGATGATTTAGATAGTTTGACTAGCGTATTAGTAGGGATTCTGGCAGGGGTAGAAGAGTAAGAAGAATTTTTGCAGTACGCGCCACATTAAGGGGAGATAGGCGTAAATCCCGCCTGAGCGTTGCGACGAATGTAGCCTGCGCCCAGTAGTAGGTTGTGACTGGGGATTTCTGCTTGGAGCTGGGTCTTCGGTGCAGGGTGATGAAAAGCATTTTAGACAGTCGCATACTAAGAGGCTTAACTCTCTTAATCTTGTACGATTCATTTGCAATAAGCCCCTTTCCAAAACTATTAAAATAAATGTCTCAGCTCAATAATTTTGGCTAAGAGAGTACCATGTCACGGGTTAGCCAAAAAAGATCGAAGCGGCTTTTGCAAAAAATCTTCTCAAAAGGCGATCGCACATTAAGTCTCCCTCACCTTTCTAGCTGTGTTTTGTAAATTTGGGTGAGGTGAACAGAAGGTGCGATCGCGCTTGTTGGAGTGTGGAGTGCGATCGCGCTTGTGGGTGAGTGGAGTGCGATTGCCTTTGGCACCAGCTCTCGCTGATCGCACACAAAGTCTTCTTTACCAGATTCGATTAACTGTATAGCTATCAAACACAACATCTATACTGACGATTGAAACTTTCTCTACTATCGCTTGTGCAACCAGTAACCGATCAAACGGATCGCGGTGATGAAACGGCAGTGTTGCAACCAAAGCTAAATGTGCCATGCTGATTGGTAAAATCTCAATGTCATTGAGCGTTAACTGCTGAGGAATAAACTTATCGTATGTATCAGGCAAAGTAAGCTTACCGAGGCTAGTTTTGATGGCAATCTCCCACAGACTGACAACACTCAGCCATAAATCAACCTCGGATTCAAGTAGATTCTTCGCATCTGTGCTCAATTGGGGGCTGTCATTGATGAACCAAAGAAACGTATGGGTATCGAGCAGCAACTTCATCCCATGTACTCGCTAAAATCTTCCAAAGGCTGGTCAAAATCAGATGCCATACAGATTAACCCTTTAGCACTTCCACTTTGACGGCGTTTCTTGAACGGGGTCAAGCGCACCAGTTTTAAGATAGGTTGATTATTCTGCGTGATGACAACCTCATCCCCATTTAGTGCGGCTTGAAACAATCTTTCCCAGTGAATTTTTACTTGCTCAATATCAATTTGGCGCATGGTTCTTACTTGTTGCAAGGTTGCCTGTGAGTCTAGCCTATCGCAAAGCTGAGTACCGTCATACCATTGTCATAGATGGCTTGGTAGAGAACGTTTTTCACGATCTGGGTAGGAGAGCATTTCAGGAATTCACACAAGGAATCAATGGTTGGGGTGTTGGGGGTGTCACGTTTTTCGTAGGTGGTAAAGGTTGAGGGTTCGGCATCAGGTGGCAAGGA
>DALYIW010000171.1:0-18466 GCA_031970155.1 Coleofasciculaceae cyanobacterium CTOTU46601
AACGGGGCTTTTAAGAGTTTTCTCCCCCTTTTTAAGGCAGGGCTAATTCATGGTCACAAGAGAAAATTCATTTGCCTGCTGTGCTGAGTATAAATTACTTCCCCTGCTCCCCCTGCTCCCCCTGCTTCCTCAATTTCTCTAACGACAATAAATTAGCCCTGCTTTTTAAGGGGGATGCGAGGGGGATCTACAATTTGTTGCTTTCTTTTTTCTATTTGATATAACTGTTAACTGCTGAGTGTCAACGGGTTTCTCCTCATTAACAGCGACGAGCATAGAGACCAGGAGCGTAAGCCTCAACTACTTTACCCGTGCGAGAGCAGTTAATCATTAAATAATCACAAACGGGACATTGAGTTTGAGTCAGGTAAGTTTTTGTGAAATAAAGTCTTTCTGCATGATTGCCACAATTAGGGCAGCGAACTTCTTGTGTTATACGCATTTTGAAACCTATTTTCCAGGGAATTAAACAAATTAAAAATTAGTCAAAAGCTTTACATCAACCTGTAAAACTTTTGCCAAAAAATGTAACTAAACAGTTAGTTATTACAGAGTCTAAACTGTTAATTTATCTCTGTTTATCTTTATATTATGTCAGGGTTTGTAAGGATTGGCAACAGAATTTTAAGAAAACTTTTTGTCAATTTATATGAATGACTTTTCTAGAATTCATTGATCCCTGGTTAGAAAACTAATGGTTTATGTTGATACCCATGGTGTTTATCTTTCACAGCCTTAAAGGCTATAAACCTGCTCATTTTCCTAAAAAACGCCTGTTCAGTCAAAAATAGACGTATAATCATCTCAATTTTTCAGGCTCATATTTTTATTCTTAAGGTTTGCTTAAACTTTAAGATCAGTCATTAGCTAGATTGACGAATTTGACACTCTCCGCCCTAGAAGTGCGGAGATTCTTCGTTCATAGACCCAACTTGCCCTAACAAGATTACTCTCACTTAACGTTGATGGGGTGGAATGCTCCTAGAGGCTCGTAGTTGTCCGCAGGCGGCATCTTTTTCTAGTCCACGAGAGCGGCGCACACTAACAGCAATATGCTGCTTTTCTAAGACATCGACAAAGGCTTGAATCCGTTGAGGACTGGGACGCTGATAATCTACTTCATCAATGGGGTTGTAGGGAATCAGATTAACGTGACTCTGGAACCCCCGAAGGTGTCGGGCTAACTCCACGGCATGTTCTGGCCAGTCGTTCAACTCAGCTAGGAGAATATATTCAAAGGTGACTCGGCGATTGGTTAAGTGCACATATTCTCGGCACTCGTCCAAGAGATCTTTTAGAGGATACCGCTTAGCGCTAGGGATGAGTTGTTCTCGCAGCTTTTGGTTTGAAGCATGGAGACTGACAGCAAAGGTGAGTTGCAGTTGGTGTTGAGCGAGTTGGCGGATGCGATCGCGGATGCCGACAGTTGAGAGGGTAAGCGATCGCATTCCAATGCCCACATCTTGATTAAGACACTTTAGTGCACTGATAACGGCATCCAGATTCAGTAAAGGTTCTCCCATCCCCATGAAAACTACATTACTGACGCGCTGCCCAAAGTCTTCCTGAACCGTTAAGACTTGATCGACAATTTCATTAGGTTTCAAATTGCGGATGAATCCCCCTTTACCCGTGGCGCAGAAGTCGCACGCCATGGGACAACCTACCTGCGAGGAAACGCAAACCGTGAGACGTTCTTTGGATTTTAGATTTTGGGTTGAGTGATTTCCTCCTCTTGGGAAAGTAGGAATACCGACGGTTTCGATAATGTTACCGTCTGCTAATTGTAGGAGGTATTTTACAGTGCCATCTGGTGCCTGTGAGCGGTAGTGTAAGGTGGAGCGACCTATAGGAATATCAACAAGGGCTTCACGCCATTGTTTGGGAAAGACTGAGATTTCTGAAAGCGATCGCGCCCCTTTTTCATAAATCCACTGGTGCAACTGACGCCCCCGATAAGCTGGTTGCCCTTCCTGTTGCACCCATTGGGTTAACTCTGTTAAAGACGCACCCAAAAGTGGAGGAATTGAAGTAGCTTGGGGTTGAGTTGATTGACCAAACTGAGCCTCTTTTGGGGGATTTTGACTGTTACTGCTGTTTGGTGAGTGAATTTGAGAAAGAGGGGGCGTAGCGGTCATATGGAATTGCCAACTGATCTGGGATCTCTATCGTAGAACTTCTGGGACTTATGCAACTGATCAAAAAATTTTGTGTCATCTGTTAAAAAGTAGGACTTATGCATTTAAACGAATACTCTAGAGTGCAAGGGAGTCGGGAGTCAGGAATCGGGAATCGGTATGAGCCTTCACATTCATGAGTAAAGTGACTATGCCAATTGCGATCGCGCTGATTTTAACCTTGCTGCTAACTGCCTGTAGTACCACAAACAGTAACCAAACGCTGACTGCTGTAGCCCAAGCACCGGGGGCTTTTAAAGTTGCCATTCTGTTACCCGGACGGATTAATGATAATGCCTGGAATCAAGCTGGTTATCAAGGGCTGAAGTTAATTGAAAAGCAGCTTGAGGCACAAGTGACTTACCGTGCCAGTGTACCGCCTGCTGATTGGGAAAAACTTTCTCGTCAGTACGCCCAACAAGGAGTTGATTTTCTGATTGTTCACAGTGAGGACTATCTAGCAGCAGCAGAAGTAGTAGCCAAGGAATTCCGTCGTGTTAAATTTGCGGTAACTGGCTCTTATGCAGGCAACAATAATAATTTCGGGGCGCTAGCTTTCCGAAGTGGAGAAATCGGTTATCTAGCGGGGGTTGTTGCTGCACTCAAAACCAAGACTAACAAAGTTGCTTATATCGGGGGTCAACCTTATCCAATTACCAGAGAGGAGGCAACTCTTTTGGAACGAGGGGCTAAGAAAACTAAACCTTCTGTAGTCGCTTCCATCAACTGGGTTAACAGTTGGTCAAATGCTGAGAAAGCCAGAAAGATTGCACTGGCTCAAATTGCAGCGGGAGCAGATGTTTTGGTGACTGATGCGGGTGAAGCCAATCGTGGTGTTCTCAAGGCCGCGCAAGAAAGCCGGGGAGTTTATGCGATCGGCTGGATGCATAGTTCTGATGAGGTTGATCAGACACAACAACTAGCGCCATTTCTTCTCACCAGCGTGGTTCAACAGGTGCCTTCGTTATTGCTAGAAGGAGCTACTTTAGTCCAACAAGGTCGCTGGGAAGGCAAACAGTATAAGTTTGGGCTTTTGGAGGGAGTTCAAGACTTAGCTCCTTTTAAAGGTTCATTAAGTCCCCAAGAAGAAGCCCTTGTTAAATCAGTCAAACAGGATATTATCATCGGTAAAATTGATGTTTCTCCTTAATAATTTTTAGTTCTTATCAAATAAATATAAATATTCATCAATTGGATTTCTTATAAAATTCGCGTATCGACTCTTCACAAATCATTGAGGAGTGCTATAAGCTAATGTGCATAAAACATTGCATGTTGTTATGAAGGCCGCCTGAAAGCTAACTGTTAAGGAGAACACATTTACACTTAGTAGTCAACAATGAACAAATGAATAAAAGATTGTCCAACAGCGCTTCCTATCCAATAAGGTACGGATGGTTTTCAGTCGCTCTTCAGCTGAGAGTTGGCATCGTTTTGCTGGTGGCGATCGTCCTATTGTTTGCGTCGGGGATATTAATCTCCCTGAGTTTTCAGGTTCAACAGCAGCAGCTTGAAGTTGTTCAACAAGAGCGATCGCGTGCAACAGCAAGTGCGATCGACGCTTACTTAGACGACTTGCAGCGTAAACTGAGCTACTTGGCAAGAGTGCAAGGTTTAACTGACTTGTCACAAGATATTCAACAAAGACTATTAGATGCCCTAATCCGTCACAACAGTGCTTATGAAGCTGTCGCCATTGTAGATAGTACAGGTCAAGCGCTCTCGACGGTTTCAGCCTATCAAAAAGTCAATCTTGATAACTTAGCAAATTCACCCTGGTTTTTCCGAGCGATTAGGCAACAAGAAGAGGTTGTTAGCCCAGTAGAAATTAACCGAACTATCAACCAACCCGTGGTGACTTTGTTTGTCCCGATTCGTAACAAACGGGATATCGTTAATGGTGTTTTAATTGCGCGGATTAATTTAAAGTTTCTTTGGTTTTTTATCTACCAAACTCATGTAGGTAAAACGGGTTATGCTTATGTGATTGACAATCGCAATTTTTTAATTGCTGCTAAAGGAAAAGCACCGGGACTATCAACGCTGCAAGACCTCTCAAATCGCCATTTTATTCAAAACTTTACTAAACTAACTCAGGCGAAACCTCTCACCATCTATCAAGGGTTGAAGGGAGTTGAAGTGATTGGTTCGATCGCACCGATTCGCAGCTTGCGTTGGCAAGTCGTGGTAGAACTCCCCACAGCTGAAGCCTACGCCCCTGTTAGATCCATGCTTTGTGTGATGGGGGTAGCGCTGTTGCTGGCGATGGTTGTAGCAGAAGCTTTGGGCATGTTTTTTTCCCGACGAATTATCCAACCCTTACAGGTTTTAACACGCTCGGCTGCTCAAATTAGCGCTGGAAATCTCGATACAGTGGTGAGCGTCAGGCAGCGTAATGAGTTGGGGACATTAGCTGCAACATTTAATCAAATGACGACTCAGTTGCGAGAGCTAATTGAGGAACTGCGTGCTACAGCTGAACGCGATCGCGTTTTGGGAGAAATGGCACTGCGAATCCGTAGCTCCCTGGAACTCGAACAAATTCTCAATACTACAGTAGCGGAAGTGCGGCAGTTTTTGGCAGCTGACCGGGTGATGGTCTATCGCTTGGAAAAACTAGAGGCGCAATCAGAGGATAGATGCAGAGGAACCATATTTGCAGAATCAGTTGCTCCTAACTGGTTTTCCGGTTTGGGATTGGTGCTTGAAGATCAGGCTTATATTGAGGAAATGCGATCGCTTTACACTCAGGGAAAAGTACGTGTATTTAATGATTTGACGCTTCACGAGCTTTGCCAGAAGGGAACCAAGTACATTACTTTATTTCAGGTAAAAGCGAGTATTGCTGTCCCCATTCTTCTGTGCCAGGAGTTGTTTGGGGTACTTTTTGTTCACCAATGCACCGGGCCACGAGAGTGGCAACCGTTTGAAATTGACCTTCTGGAGAAATTGGCCACACAAGTCGCGATCGCCATTCAGCAAGCCGAACTTTATGAAGAAGTCCAGCGCCTCAATACCGACTTAGAGCAACGAAATCAGGAGCTAGAAATGCGCGTTGCCGAAAGAACAGCTCACCTCCAGCAAGCCAAAGAAGCCGCAGAAATTGCCAACCAGGCCAAAAGTGAATTTTTAGCCAATATGAGTCATGAACTCAGAACTCCCCTTAACGGCATTCTAGGTTATGCTCAAATCCTCAAACGCGAAAAAAACTTAACCTCTGGGCAGCAGCAAGGTGCAGGAATCATTCAACACTGTGGTGAACATCTGTTGACCCTGATCAACGATATTTTAGATCTTTCCAAAATTGAAGCCAGGAAGATGGAACTCTACATCAACGAGTTCTGCCTACCTGAATTTCTCAACAGCATTGTCCAAATCTTTCGCATTCGTGCCCAACAAAAAGGCATTACTTTTCTCTACGAACAACTTTCTCCTCTACCAAGAGTCGTTAGCGGCGATGAACAAAAACTGCGTCAAATTCTCATCAATTTACTAGGAAATGCTATTAAATTCACTGAAAAAGGTGGAGTAGCCTTCAAAGTCGGTCACCCACCAACTTCCCTACCAACAACCAACAACCAACAACCAACAACAACCAACAAAATTAGATTTCAGGTAGAAGATACAGGTATTGGCATTGCCTCAGACCACTTAGAAGAAATCTTTTTACCGTTCCACCAAGTAAGTGAGCATCGAAATTTTGTGGGTGGCACGGGACTAGGTTTATCCATCAGCAAGCGGTTAGTTGAAATGATGGGTAGCACTCTTGAAGTCAACAGCACTCTAGGAGAAGGCAGCATTTTTTGGCTGGAACTTTCTTTGCCAGAAGTGACCGACTGGCAGGAAATAAGCCAAGTAGATGAAGGAAATATCATTGGCTTCGTCGGTGAGCAACGTAAGGTACTAATTGCTGACGACAAATGGGAAAATCGTTCTGTCCTAGTCAATTTCCTCTCACCTCTAGGGTTTGAAGTCATAGAAGCCACAGATGGTCAAGACTGTCTGCGTAAGGTTGCTGAATCTCAACCCGATGTAATCTTGATGGATTTAGTGATGCCAGTAATGGATGGATTTGAGGCAACTCGGCAACTGCGACAAACCATTGACCTCAAAGACATGATCGTAATTGCTGCCTCAGCCAGTGCCTTCGATCAAGACCATCGTCAAAGTCTAGCAGCAGGCTGCAATGATTTCATCTCTAAGCCCATCCGAATTGAAGAACTCTTAGAAAGACTAAAGCGTCATCTTAGGTTGGAATGGGTTTATGAGTCGAAAGAAAACTGTGAGGAAAGCAACGTTGATTTTGGAGAAAGTCGTTTCTCTATTAATCCAGCAGTGATGGTTATTCCACCTGATGAGAAAATGAAAGTTTTATACAAATTAGCCTTAATTGGTGATGTTATTGCTCTGCAAGAGAAAGCCACGAAACTTGAGCAGTTAGAAGAAAAATTTAAACCCTTTGCCGCCGAATTACATCAGTTAGCTAAAAATTTTCAAGTGAAGAAACTCCAAGAGTTTATTAAACAGTACATGACGAGCAATGAATGAACTTGCCCCCCATTCAAAAAGTACTATTTTACTAGTCGATGACAATCCTACTAATTTGGGGATTCTGATAGACTTTTTGAGCAATTCTGGCTTTAGGCTGTTAGTAGCCCAAGATGGTGAAAGCGCAATCCAACAGATAGAATATGTTTTGCCTGACTTGATTCTTTTAGATGTGATGATGCCGGGAATAGGTGGGTATGAAACCTGTCGCATTCTGAAAGAAAATGAGCGGACTCAAGACATTCCGGTGATTTTCATGACGGCTTTGACTGAGACAGTAGATAAGGTGACAGGTTTTAATGTAGGGGCAGTAGATTACATCACAAAACCCATTCAAGCAGAAGAAGTTCTGGTTCGGATTAACACTCACCTAGCACTTCAGAACTTGCGAAAACGCCTTCAGGAGCAAAATCAGCAGCTGCAACAGGAAATTCTCGAACGGCAAGCGGCGCTTCGCGAACGAGAAAAGGCAGAAGAAACCTTACGAATCTTTCTTCATTCCGTCTCTCACGACTTACGTAACCCAGTGACAGGTATGTTGATGGTGTTAAAGAATGTGCTTTCTCGTCAGTGGTCAGTAGTTAGTGAGCAAGAGTCAGCAACAACAGACAATATACAAGAAATAGTGCCGTTACGTGCCATTTTAGAGCGGATGGAGATGAGTTGCGATCGCCAACTCAATCTGATCAACTCCTTAGTCGAAACTCATGCTAGCGAAGTGTGGGGAGTACCCCTTGAATGTCAACCTTTGCTGCTACACACACTAACTGAGAAATTAGTAACACAGTGGGAGCCAATGCTAACCAAAAATCAAGCTACATTAAAACATTTGGTTCCAGCAAACCTACCACCCTCATGGGCTGATCCCAATCAACTATGGCGAGTCTTTGAAAATCTGATTGCCAACTCCTTAAAACACAATCCACCCGGAATCACGCTGACTATAAGCGCTGAAGTTGTAACCAAAGACAACCTTGAGTTACTAGGAAATCAAGACAATTCTCAGTCCCAAATCATGCTTCGTTGCTGTGTTGCCGATGACGGAGTTGGGATGACTTCTGAGCAATGTGCTAACTTGTTTGAACTTTACACGCGAGGTGCTGCAACACGACGCACTACCGGACTTGGTTTAGGGTTGTATCTATCTCGTCAAATCATCACTGCCCACGGCGGAGAAATTGGAGTAATTAGCAGCCCCAATGCGGGAGCTACTTTTTGCTTTACCTTACCCGTGTTTGCTTCTCCTATTATCTGAATTGCCCCCGTTGCTGTACTTGGTGGGCAATGCCCACCTTGTTTAGTAGATGATTGACTAAGAGAAAGAGATGGGCTGCTATTGATTAGCCTTCGCCACCTTCGCCACCTTCACCACCTTCACCACCTTCGCTACCTTTATCTTTAGTGGTTGGAGTTGCTTTAGGGGTTTCGCCGCCTTCGCCGCCTTCGCTGCCTTCTCCACCTTCGCCACCGCCAGTAGTTGGAACTGTTTGATTTGGCTGATTTTGTGGAGCAGTTTCTCCAGCTTCACCGCCTGAGCTACCTGTATTACATGCACCCATGGTGGCTGCTAAACTTACCGCCAGAAATAATTCAATCGTTTTTGAACGCATTTTGACACTCCTCTACTAATCCTCTAGAACACTTGAGGTTGAGTTAAACTGTCTTTAACTATAAAATAATTGAGAACATTTCTCTATACATAACTCTTTCATATTGACTGAGATAATCAATCACTAAGCTGATTTCATGATTGAAGGACTGGGAATTTTACGTCAGGAGCAGAGGTCATTGAGAAGAATGAAGGATGAAGTACAGGATTCATGATTTTTGCCATTGACAATGTTCTTACCCTAGAAGAACTGCAAATTCTTGTTGACAGTCTGGAGCAAGCTGACTTTGTAGATGGCAAAACTACAGCAGGCTGGTATGCAAAACTTGTGAAAAACAACATGCAGCTTCAGAGGGAGGCAACTTATGCTAATGATCTCCGAGAACTTGTGAAGACTGCCCTAAAACGCAATGTCTTATTTCAAAGTGCAGTTCAGCCTAAGATTATTCATTCTATGCTGTTTAGCCGCTATGAAAAGGGTATGTCCTATGGCAGGCATGTTGATAACGCCCTAATGGGTAATCAGGAGTTTTTGCGATCGGATGTGTCGTTTACTCTATTTCTGAGTGTGCCCTCTACCTATGAAGGGGGCGAGTTAGTTATTGAATACAGTGATGGCGATCGCACTTACAAACTTGAGGCAGGCTCAATGATTGTCTACCCCTCCTCAACCCTACATCAGGTAGAGCCTGTGATTGAAGGCGTGAGATTGGCGGCTGTAGGATGGGTTCAAAGCTTAGTGCGCGATCCAAATGATCGGGAAATTTTGTTTGATTTAGATACAGCTCGTCGATCAATTTTTGCTAAAGAGGGTAAAACTATCGAGTTTGATTTAATCTCAAAAAGCTATGCAAATCTGCTACGAAAATGGGCCGAGTAATCTAGCTTGACAGTGGGGAGTCGGGAGTCGGGAGTGGGGAGTAGGGGAGGGAATGTTTCATTTTCAGGACTTACTCAAATTTCCTGTTGAACTGTAATTTGTACGGGCGAATGGCCATTCGCCCCCACTCAAGGTGGCGTCAATGCGTAAGTCGCGAAAGTTCATGAGGGATGTTGCACTATTCTCAATAAGCTTTTTCTAGGGCAGGCAATGCATCCTACCTCACAAGAAATATTGATGATTGTGGGACGGGCCGAAGAACCCGTCCTGATAATGCTACAACATCTCTGTTTCCCCGACTCCCGACTCCCGACTCCCAACTCCCTTTTTTGTCAATTTCTAGAAATCCTGAAACTAAACTTAACAAAAAATTCATACAATTTTCGTGCGATCGCTTACATTACTCAGCGGCTAGAAGCTTTCTCTGCCTTGCCACTTGGCTGAAAACGTACTTTTCTTCTTCTATGTAGAAAAACAGCTTCTTCTACAACTTGATGAAGATTCTGTGTAAGCACTACTTATTTGGAAACAAAATAAGTATATTAGTATTCCAGAAAGCATTTCCGCCTGATTCATAATTAAATACTAGATAAGTGCAAAATAGTCTAACTTATTACTCTGCACAATTGTAGGCAACTTTTCTTTAATTCAGGGGCATTGACTGTTATTGATGTGGAAACTTTTGTACCACATCCAGGTCAATAGTCCTTATTTTTATATATTCATCCTTCATCCTTTCCAGTAACTATCTGTTGCTACCTCCAAAAAGGGTTATCAAAACGGATTTAACATCTCATCCATTCATCACATTTCAATGTATTCGGGTAACCTACTTTTTTAAAAAATAATCTACTAACTGAATTTTTATGAAACAATCTTAATAAATTTACGTAATATTTACCTAAATTCACAAAATATTCACTTTTCCTCATTAAAATCATGGAATACTAGAACATAGGTACAAAAAAATAAATGTCAAGTTTTCATGAATAAATATTTTTGATGTTACTTAAACTAAGGTATAAACTGATTAACTTAACTCAAAAGTATCCCTCCTAGACCAGAATTCAAACTGATAATAATTAGGTGCATTTATAAGTTACGTATTCTTTGACTCACATACCTAACTCATTAACTGAAATGCAGGCACAGCCAAGACAAGCACTACCAGAGCTATCAGATTCCGAGGTAAAACCCCGCTCATTTCTAACAAGTTTGATGCTGGTACTCATTAGTGGAGGATTGATTATTTTGTCGGGTCGTCTGCTTTACACGAAATTTACTTCGGTGATTAGCCGCGATGCAGTCATTAATGGAACCTTAATTAACATCAATGCGCCTGAAGAGGGAATCGTCACTGAACTCCCGGTGAAGACTGGACAAGAGATTATCAAAGATCAAACTGTTCTCACCCTGAAAAATGATCGAGTAAGCAAGCTTCAGGTTGAAACAATTAATACTCGAATTAATGAGCAACAATCTCAACTAGAACGTGCTCAGGCTCAGTTACAACAACAACTGGCACTCCTGCAAACCTTACTCGAAGATCAGCAAAATCAATCTCGTCTAGAAACCTTTGAAGCGCAAAACTCTGTAGCACAGATAGAGGCTGAGATTAAAGGCGCAAAATCTACTTATTTGGTAGCTCAAAACAAGTACAATCGCTCAAAATTCCTAAGAGTAGAAGGTGCGTTAGCCCAAACCCAGTTAGATGACGCCACTTCAGAACTAGAGCTGGCTAAGAATCAAGTAGATAGCCTAGAAGCTCGCCTTCAGGCAATCCGTGCCAACGAGCAAGCCGCCAAACTTGGACTATCTTTATCTAGAAGTCGCAGTAACTACGATCCGAGAATACGTCTGCAAGAAGTGCAACTACAAATTGCCGATCAACGCAAAGCCATCCAGACGCTTCAGCAAGGTATCAAAGATGCCAAAGCAGAACTCATTCAAGCCAAGGTTGATACAGATCGAAAAGAGAAAGCTGTTGTCAAAGTTCCAACATCTGGAGTTGTCTGGCGTCTATCTGCTCAGCCAGGACAATTTGTTCAGCAGGGAACATCTTTAGGTCAGGTTCTTGACTGTAAAAGACGCTGGGTTGATGTCTTCGTCGATGAACAAGCAGTCCGCTCAATCCATCCAGGAACACCAGCAACTATTGAACTCTATGGCTTAGATTCCCAGGTTTTGCAGGGACGGGTTACTATGATTCGCTCCGGCATGGGACGACTAGCAGCAGGTGAAGATGTTGCTGTACCCATTACCCCAAATTTGCCTCGTAATAGCCAGGTGAGAGTAGACCTCGATCCAGGTACAGATAAAGGAAATCCCAATCTTTTATGTTATGTAGGCTATACAGGACGGGTCACATTTAAGGTCAAGTGAAATTAATTTGTACGCATTTCTCTGAACAGTAATTCTAAATTAATTACCAATGCGCCTCTCCACTCGTCCAGTCAAAAGACCCGCACTAAAATCTAAAGCTAAATCAATCCCTAAAACTCAGACTAAACAATTAGTTCCATCGTGGATTTGGGGCATTTTTATCGTTAGTGTAATTCTATTTGTTGCCACAGCTTATTTCACCAGCTGGACTAGCACCGGCCCAACATTCCTTCCCAGCGAACTGTCGCTGCCTTCTCTTAGCCCTGTGAGTCCGTTGGATAATCCATTGAATTCGCCTGTGGTTCGTTACTTGCCAGAATTTCTGCAAGTACCAGAAAACTCATGGGAAGTTCTTTGGCCAATTGCTGGTGCGGCTTTCATCTGTGTTTTGACCTCAATTGTGCCATCGACGAACTGGACGCGCTTGATTGTTAAGACTATTCTTATTGTTCTGGCGGCTCGCTACATGGTCTGGCGCACGGTAGGCCATACAATGAACCTGACGACCTGGGCTAGCTCCTGTCTGAGTGTGTTGCTATACGCCGTTGAGGTATTTGGTTTTGTATCTCTGGTGTTGACAAGTCTGCAAACCATCTGGTCAAATGCCCGTGTGCGTAGTGCTCAGGCAGATCGGTATACTCAGGACATCCTTTCTGGGCGATACCTACCGTCAGTCGATGTCTTCGTTCCCAGCTACAACGAACCAGAATTCATCGTGCGTCGGACAGTTGTGGGCTGTCAGGCGATGGACTATCCCAACAAGCAAGTTTACATCTTAGATGACTCTGGTCGTCCCCACATGAAGGCACTAGCTGAAGAATTGGGATGTAAGTACGTTACTAGAGATCCAGGTGTGATCAACAAGCACGCCAAAGCTGGGAACTTGAATAATGCTCTCCCTAAGACGGATGGAGAGTTGATTGTAATTATGGATGCGGACTTTGTGCCGTTCAAGCAGTTCCTGACTCGCACGGTGGGCTTCTTTCAGCAGCCGGATGTGGCTATTGTCCAGACACCGCAGGATTTTTACAATCCCGATCATCATCTCCGCAATTTAGGCCTTGCTCACCTGTTCCCCAACGACATGGCGATGTTCTTTCGGCATGATCAATCGACACGGGATGTGGCTAACTCGGTGATGTGCTGCGGTACGTCTTATGTAATCCGACGCCGATGTTTAGAGTCGCTGGGCGGATACTATCTGCGTTGTGTTGCTGAGGATTCTCCTACCTCTACTTTTCTGCTTACCCTTGGGTGGCGCGTCGTTTACTTGAATGAGACGCTGAGTATGGGAGAGTCAACTCGCAACTATGCGGACTTTATGAAGCAGCGATTACGTTGGCTGCAAGGGAATCTCCAGATTTTTTATTGCTCAAAGGAGGTGCCAATCTGGACTAAGCTGAGTTTGGTGCAGAGAAGCTATATGGTTACGCACTTACTCGGATGCTTCCAGCCTTTGGTACGTGCAACATTTTTGATTGCTCCTCTGCTGAGTCTGTATTTGGGTATTTCGCCTTATCTGTCTACACCCCATGAGATTCTTTATTACTGCGGCCCTTTCTTGCTGTTGCTAGTGGGTACGATGAGTTGGGCTTCTGAATATCACACGTCTTACTTCTTTAATGAAGTGTATGAGACTATATTTTGCTTTCCGGGCTTGCAACGCCTATTCTCTACGCTTCGCAAGCCATTTGGCAAAGGTTTTGTGGTCACGCCTAAAGGGGTGACAGCAGATGCTAAGAATTATAATTTGAGCTTTACTTGGCCGCTGCTGCTGCTGATGACTCTGACGGTAGTTGTCGTCTCTCTCCATTTGGTGGGATACCGTATGGGGTTGTGGCAAGCGATCGCATCTCCTGAATTTGCACTAGTATTTGTCTGGTTGATTTACAACTTTGTCGTCATGGGCGTGGCAGTACTGGCGGCGATCGATCAGCCAGAATGCCGATTGGTAGACCGTTTTCCTTTGCGTACAGCTTGTAAAATTACTTGTGGCGATCGCAGTTATTGGGGTCACACTAATGATGTTTCTGAAAGCGGCGCTAGCCTGACGCTCATTGCAGAGCAGTTTATCCCCAAAAATTCGATCGTTGTCCTGGAGTTTCTAGAACATAACTTTTCTGTAGAGGCAAACGTCGTTAAGTCAAGGCTAAACAATGACTACAGCAGTCTCTCCCTGAGGTTTACTAATCCAACAACTGAACAAAAGCGTCACATCATCGATATTCTGTACAGCAACATGACTTGGTGGAAGCGAAGTCGGCGCATTGGAGGGTGGGATTCTTTCCTAGCAATTGTGTCAGCCTTCCTCCAGTTCAAGCCTCTACTGAGTGTCTATGAACGCAAATCTAAACCGTAAAACCTTAGCGTAACCGGAGAGTTCGCTGGTTGGTGTACGTGAGCGATCCTGCTCACACTACCTAATAAATTTGCAACATTGGGATGCACCCCTGGCGACTCTTGACTCCCTAATCTTCACTAGTAGAATCGTAACTATATTAGAGACATCTACCCAAAGTTTTATTTATGCAAAGCACATATGGAATGAAAGCAAACCATTACACCAGTGTTTTGTTGCGTTTACATCATCAGCGCTGGGCACTTGGGCTTGCAGTTGCTCTGCTGGTGGGTGGGTATCCAATACCTAAGCCAGTACAGGCCAATCCGCCAGTTCAAACAGCTCAGTCGATCTGGAAGCCATTCTCTTCAACACAGGGGCGATTCACTGTTTTGATGCCGGGGACGCCTCGTCATCTGACACTCAGCGTGAATACTCAAGACGCTGGGATAGTTAATTTAAATATGTTTTTGGTGGAGCGAAACCAAGAGTCTGTGATCTATGGAGTTGGCTATAATGACTATCCTATTAGCTACATCCAGCAATTAAACCAAAAGAAACTCATTGAACACGCATTAGATCTTGGACGCGATGCAGCTATCAGAGGGAGTCAGGGCAGCTTACAGAGTGAGCGAAGAATTAGTTTGGGTGGTTATCCGGGAAGGGAAATCAGGTATACAAGACCTGGAGGGAAGATTACCATAACCAGGATGTATTTGGTGAAGCAACGGCTGTATCAAGTCACAGTGGAGACTACCCAACAGAAACAAAGGTATCTATCCAAAAGTATTGAGGGATTTCTCAATTCATTCAGCCTTCTATCGAGGTGAACAGTTGAGAGTAGTCTTTTCGTGCCGCACGACTAATGGGGTTATACAACAGCCGTCCAAGAAGACCAATTTTTCTAACTAGCAGCATACCCCCTGGCTTAAAAAAGGGACTTTCAAGACTCATTTCCCCCCCCCTTTTTTAAGGAGGGTTAGGGGGATCGAGAATGTGTACCAAACATTAATCTTTAACCAGTGGAATCGTAACTGTAACTGTTGTGCCAACTCCCACTGCACTCTTAAGTGAAATTGTGCCTCCCTGTAAGTCCAAGCACTTTTTGACAACACTTAGCCCTAATCCTGTCCCAGGAATACTTTCTACATTATTCCCTCGATGAAATACCTCAAATAGATGTTGTTGGTCTTCTAGGGAAATGCCAATTCCCTGGTCTTTGATTTGAAACGTTACTACTTCTTGTTCACTAATTAAAGTGAAATGCACCTCACCTTCTTGAGGAGAATATTTAATAGCATTTGAAAGCAAATTAGTCAAGATAGAACGCAACAATTTCTCATCAAAACTTGCTTTTGGGCATTGACCACGACTCACAAAAGTAATTGGGTTTTTAGCGCTGGTATTGACTTGCAGTTCTTCTACTAACTGATGACAGAATTTTTCTAGCTCTATCGGGCGAGGATTAAATTCTAGTTTTCCAGTTTCAGCTCGATTAATGGTCAAAATATCATCGATTAGTTGAGTCAAATTTTTTGCAGCATTTTTAATTCGGTGGATATTTTTTATTCGTTTTGACTCTGACCATTCTTGAGCGCAAAATTCTAGAATTTGGGCACTCCCTAATATCGTACCGAGGGGGGTGCGAAATTCATGAGAGGCCATAGAAAAGAAGCGCATTTGCAATCTTCTCAGTTCTTTTTCTGCTTCCAAAGCACGGCTGATTTCTTCAGATTTCTTTTGGTCAGTGATGTCCATACACGCACAAGTAATGCCAATAAATTCCCTGGCCTGATTAAACAAAGGCTCTACAGTCAAATCAAAGTATCGAACTTCTCCATTGACTGTAGTAAACGTTTCTTCCCGCGTTCCTATTCCTGTTGTTAGCACTCGCTGCTTGATGGTTGTTAACCGTTGGGCATCTTCAGGTGGAAATAATTCTGTATCTAATTTCCCGACAATTCCTTCTACAGTGAACCCAAGGGCGGGATTATATATCCAGGTATAGCGTAAGTCGGTATCTTGATTGAAGACAACCATAGGTGAATTTTTCAGCGCAGTCCGAAAGCGCTCTTCACTTTCTCGCAGTGCTAACTGGTTACGATGGCGTTGGCTAATGTCACGGGCTGAACAACAAGCGTATTCTAATCCGTTGAATTCTAAGTAATTAATTGTGACTTCAACGGGAAAAATCTGACCATCTTTCCTACGGTGAACAGACTCAAAACAAATAAATCTATTTTGTTTGATTTTTTGCCACATGTCTGGCCAGGTGGAGGCGGTGACATTCGGGGCTACATCGGGAACGCTCATGGAAAGCATTTCTTCTCGTGAATAACCCAGGTTTCGATAATTGCCGTCGTTTACATAGACAAAGTGACCATCTGATTTGATCCAAGCGATCGCATCTACAGCCGAGTCAACCGAAAATTGAGTTAGCTTTAGCGCTTCCTCTGTGCGTTTGCGATCGGTAATATCATTAGCTAGCACCAGTCTGGCCGGTCGCCCCTCAACCAGAAAATCGTGGTTGGTAATTTCGACATCAATCAGAGTTCCATCCTTCTTTTGATGTTTCCAGATACCAAAGTTATTGATTCCAGGCACAAGTTCCGATAAAGCTTTAAGGAGAATCGGAACTTCTTCCGGAGGACGAATATCCTTGATTGTCATCGCTAAAAATTCTGACCTCGAGTAGCCGTAGTGACTAATTGCTGCATCGTTGACGGAAAGGAAAGAAAGCGTTTCCAAATCGTAGATCCACATGGGATGTGGATTAGCTTCAAATAAGTATCGATACTTCTCTTCGCTCTTTCTCAGGGCTTCCTCAACCTGTTGACGTTCTGCAATTTCTGCTAGTAATTGCTGATTGGTCTGTTTTAATTGAGTTGTGCGATCGCTTACCCTGATTTCTAGCTGTTCATTAGCTCTAGAGAGTGCCGCTTCTGCTTGCTTGCGTTTGGTAATTTCACGTTCCAATTCAATGTTTGCGGCTTTGAGTTGTGCCGCTTGTTGTTTGACCTCCTGTGTCATCTTGAACAAAGAGATAAACGCTGCCACTTTCGAGATCAAGATTTCCGGGACAATCGGCTTTAATAGATAGTCCACCGCGCCAAGAGCATACCCTTTAAACACATAGGCGTCGTCTCGATTGATGGCTGTAATAAAAATAATTGGGGTATGCTGTGAGGCTGGTCTTGCTCGAATCATTTTTGCTGTCTCAAAGCCATCCATTCCTGGCATCTGAACATCAAGAAGAATCACAGCAAATTCCTGTTGGAGTAAGCATTTCAAGGCTTCCTCACCTGATTTGGCTTTTACCAAATTTTGCCCTAGCTTCTCCAGTAATGCCTCTAAAGCTAGTAAATTTTTGGGCTGGTCATCAACTAGGAGGATATTCACTTTGGTTTCAGGCACCATAGTCTTACCAAGATTACTTAGGGAACAGTAAAGTAAAATACTTAATAATATCCGTCTTAAGATAGAAATATTTTTGGTAATTTTTACTATGTCAAGAGCGCAATCTTATAGGCATTTCTGAGGATGAGAATTCTTTTAGTGGAAGATGATGAAGTTCTGGCGGACGTTGTAGAGGAATTCCTCACTGATCACTTGCATAACGTTGATGTTGCCAGCGACGGGGAAGCGGCTTGGGAGCAAGTTAAGATGTTTGACTATGACCTAATTGTGCTAGATGTGATGCTACCCAAGCTAGATGGCATTCATTTATGCCAACGGTTGCGCTCTCACAGAAATCACACACCAATCTTGATGGTAACGGCTCGTGACACTAGCGCCGACAAAATCAATGGCTTGGACGCTGGGGCGGATGACTACATGGTGAAACCCCTGGATTTAGAAGAAATGCTAGCGAGGATTCGAGCATTGCTGCGGCGAGGGGGGGCTTTATCACCTCCGGTTCTAGAGTGGGGCAAGTTGCAACTTGACCCAGCTACCTACGAAGTTAATTACAGTGGTCAAACTCTCCGTTTGACTCCCAAGGAATATAGTCTTTTAGAACTTCTGATCCGCAGTGGACGGCGGATTCTCAGTCGCGGTGTGATTATCGAACGTCTGTGGTCTTGTGAGGAACCTCCGGAAGAAGATACTATCAAGACCCACATCAAGAGTTTGCGTAAAAAACTTAGGGCTGTAGGCGCTCCCAATGATTTGATAGAAACGGCTCATGGCTTGGGTTATCGCCTCAAGGAACTCTCAAGAGTAAGTGTGAACTAACCTTGATAACGAAAAATTAAGAAGTGAGTGTTGTTTGTTGTTTGTATTTATTAATAAACAATGAACTTACGATATGGGTAGGTTGGGTCAAGCTACGAGACCCAACATCCGACTAATCAACCGGACTTACGATATGGGTAGGTTGGGTCAAGCTACGAGACCCAACATCCGACTAATCAACCGGACTTACGATATGGGTAGGTTGGGTCAAGCTACGAGACCCAACATCCGACTAATCAACCGGACTTACGATATGGGTAGGTTGGGTCAAGCTACGAGACCCAACATCCGACTAATCA
>DALYIW010000172.1:0-268 GCA_031970155.1 Coleofasciculaceae cyanobacterium CTOTU46601
AAAATATTCCCAATGTTTGTTGACCATATTTCCGATGGCTTCTTCGGGAGTTTTTCCCTTTCCCCAGATGGCAAAAGATGTGTTTAGCTTGGCGATGTAGCAGTCTTTTGATTGCTCCAGGATTATTCGCTTGGTTGGTCTTTTGAGTTGTTCCAGTTTGACTGCGTTAAGCCGTAATCTTTGCTGTATCTTCGAGAGCTTGTAAGTTGTCAATTCGTTCATTTTCTATTTTATCCACTTGTTGTTTTATGTCTGTCAATTCTTATGT
>DALYIW010000172.1:278-895 GCA_031970155.1 Coleofasciculaceae cyanobacterium CTOTU46601
AGACGGGCCACTTGTTCGGTTGTCACGTCGAGAGCTTCTACAAGAGATTCTACTGTTTCTTGCAGGTTTTGTATCTGGTCGTTTGGGGGATTCATCTTGTATTTCCTTTGTTTGGTCAATAAAATCGGGAGCATGTCAAGGAAAGCAATTAGCTCTTAAGTAGGTTAAGTTTCACTTACGTACTGCTACGCTCCAAGCAAGCTACAACCCAAAAAGCGAGCCTTGCGTTGGGTTGAGGGACGAAACCCAATCTACAAAGTTGACATGCTCACATAAAATCTACGCTTTTGCCTTTGATTACTAAAGGCTTTATTTGCCTAAAAGTTTCAGGTTGACACTTCAACTTTGATGGGTAATGAAGTCACTTGGCTAAAAGCAGATTCCAAAGCAGCTAGGTGACTATCTACCTTTTGTTTCAAGGCGATACTTTTAATTTGGATATTTGCAGTATTTCCTTGAAATCCTACAAAACTGCCATGCTGACTCAGCAAAACTTTGAGGGCAGGAGGAACTTTAGCTAGGACATTTTGCCAGAGTTTGTTGTTAGGAACTGTGTCAGCCGCCGGTGAGGTGGTGGGTAGTGCTATGGTTGATGTCGTGGGGGTTGATATTACACC
>DALYIW010000172.1:936-18306 GCA_031970155.1 Coleofasciculaceae cyanobacterium CTOTU46601
GGGAGCAATCCCAGAATCGCGACTTCCAACCAAAGCCAAGATTGGGTAGAAAATTTGATTTGGGCTTCGCAGTTTCTCAGATGTTGTTGAGAAGCTAAAATGGCACTGCGACCTAATGAAATGGCTAGTTGTCTGTATGGTTCTGTTGTGCCTTCTACTAACTCCGAACCGCTTTGACTATCTGGAGCGGTTAGAGCAATTAACATTTTGGTGTATAATTCGATTAAATTCTGGAGAACTACCAATGGTTCTTTCCCAGAGTTGAGGATGGCTCGAATTATATCGATAGTATCCAATTCAGAATCAGATGCGAGCGCTCTCACTAATTCCACTAATTCTTGTTCTGGTACAGCACCTGCTATCTCCCATACTTCCTGGCCTGTAATTAACTTTTCTAGTAAGCTAAGTTGTTCCAACAGCGAAAGTGCATCTCGCAATCCTCCTGTGGCTAACTGCATCACTAAACGTATAGCAGTTTCGTCAATTACTACGCCCTCAAGTTCGGCAATGGTTATCAAATGTTTGACCATTGCATCCGAGTTAATCCGTTGAAAATTGTAGCGTTGGCAGCGAGAAATAATGGTATTCGGTAGCTTTTGAGGTTCAGTAGTACACAGGATAAAAACCACATTGGGTGGTGGTTCTTCAAGGGTTTTTAAAAGTGCCTGAGTTGCTGCACTACTCAGTCCATGTGCTTCATCGATCGCATAAACTTTATAGCGACCCTGGACTGGAGTTAAGTGCGCCCCGGTGCAGATTTCGCGAATCTGGTCAACCCCATTATTACTGGCTGCATCGAGTTCTAACACATCCAAAGCTGTGCCATTGGTAATGTCTTGACAGGATGAACACCGACCGCAAGGTGACGCTGTGGGGTTATCGGATTCCAAACAGTTGAGGGATTTGGCTAAAATGCGGGCTGAAGATGTCTTACCAGTGCCTCTAGGCCCGGTAAACAGATAGGCACTCGCTATGCGACCTGAGTTGATAGCATTGGTGAGGGCAGTAGCGATCGCATTTTGGCCCACTAAGTCAGCTAAAATTTGTGGACGGTACTTTTGGTGAAATGGTTGATACATAAACAATTCAAAATGCTCACGTTCAAAATTGAAAATTTTGACTGCTATTATGTAGCCAGGTTTAATAGGGAATAGCTTAATCAGAAAGCAAAAGCAATCTGGATTAAAGCAAAGGTAAAATAACCACTTTGCCTGTGGTTTGTTAGGGTATCGTTGGCAGGAAGTATAACCTAAATTTAGGGTATAAAACCAGGTTTTTATACCCTAAAAAAGGGTGACAGCCAGCGAAAACAGCCAACAGTTATTGGGTAGAAGAAAGTTTTACATTGGCAGTGCAGCGAGTTCTAAGTCAGTATCATCCGCTTGAGCAAAGGTTGATTCTGTTTCCACGGCCTCTGTTTCTTTGGTTTCTATTTGCATTGCCGGTGCAGACAATGGTTCATCAAGCAATGGTTCAGAGTCAATTACTTCTGATTCTTTGAGTGCTGTTGGTGGAGTTTCAGGAGGTTGTTTTTGTGATGATTGCGACGGTTTTGGAGTTTCGCTACAAAGTTCCACCGGCATGACTAAAACTGTAGCATTACACAGCATACTATCCGGTAAATTAATAGTAGCAGGATGATTAGCTTTATTGAATGAAAAACGCAATTCAGAAGCAGGGATAGCTTTAATAGCTGGGATAAGAACATCAGCATCGAAGCCAATCTGGAAATCCTCACCATGAATCAATGCAGGTAAAGATTCAGCACCAGAGCCAATATCTTTTCCTTCCACATACAGAGAAAGCACTTGGTCAGCTTGATTGAGAACTAAGCGAATAATTTTGTGTTTGTCGAAAGTGGCAAGGCGAGTCACTGCTGCCAATATTTGTTGAGAACTGACAGAAACTTCTCGGCTCCACGTAGATGGTATCAATTGGTGGTAATCTGGATAATTCCCAGCCAAGGCGCGGCAGACTAGAGTAAAGTTAGCACCACTAAAGATGATTTGGCTATCATTAAAAAGCAGTTCGACAGGAAAATCATCTTTGCTTTCTGTGGGATTTCCCAAAAGCTTCTGCAACTCTTTCAAAGCAGTTTTGGGGATGGTGATAGCTAAATTGGTTGACGAAGCGCTTGCGGATTTCCTTTTGCTTTTGGCTTTCTTGTTATTCGATAATTCTTGTTTATCCCCATTGGTATGGATAGAATCTTTAACGATAGCCAGGGACTTGCCATTAGTGGCAGCGAATTCTACACGCTCCGCTTCCAATGTTAACCTAACGCCAGTGAGAACTAACCTAGTTTCATCCGACGCTGTGGCAAACAAAGTAGTTTTTAATCCACGCGCTAGGACACTGGCAGTCAATATGGCTGAATTACCTGCGGATGGCTCTATGGTAGGCAATTGAGGAAATTCGGATGCCGCCATGCCTCGAAAACTGTAGCGTTTGCCAGCACTGGTTAATGTGGCTTCTTGTTTGTCTAGTTTAACAGTAAACGACAGTTCTTCCTCTTTTGGCAAACTGGAAATAATGTTTGATAAATGTTTAGCTGGGACTGTAAAAGCACCTTCTTGCTCAACAGATGCCTCCAAATGGGCAGTGATACCCAAGCTGAGGTCGAAAGCTCCAATTTCTAATGTTTGGTTTGATGCTTTGAGGAGAACATTGGCAAGAATGGGATGATTTGGTTTGCTGGGTATTGCACCCATAACTGTATCGAGTGCTGCATCGAATTGCTTGGCAGTGCAAGAGAATTTCATGATAGTTCGTTGAATTAGTGTAGGAAATGAAAGGCTTTATCCATCCCAAACACTCGGAATGGATAAAGGAAATGGGCTGTTTCCAGAGGTGATATCGTGTCTGGCTAAGCCAAAATGGATAGAAAACTAAGCTGCCTATCGACTTACCTGAGTTTGCGACTGAGCGGGTGGGAGTTGAGCCATTGGTCCAGCGCTACCTGGAAGTCCTGGTACAATCAGAGGTTGGGCAGGTTGCAAGGCTTCCCAAACCTCCTGTTTGCGCTCCAGGTTGAATCCCACAAAATACTGCTTCCAGGTTTCCAAGCTAGGAACTTCGTGGTTAGCTACTTTACAGGCAGGGCTTTTCTGTGTTGTCCCAGCTAGTTCTCGTACTGTGGTGAAGCAGAATACGCACAAGCACTTGAAAAGATTATTCTTACCCCTTGCGGCGATGCGGTTACTGATAGCATGGCAAGCCGTTATTTCATCGATGAAAGCCTGCCAGTGGGTAGCGAAGGTAGCTTGGTTAGCACCGCTAGCCCGGTAGGATAATGGAACTTGGTGTAATGGTTTATTCTCATTATCGAGCAAGATCGTCTCAAAGTATTGAGTATTGCCGATATTCTCGTCATCCTTGTGTTCTGGTAAATAGCGCCCCACAATTACCAATTGCTTTGAATCTTTGGTAGCCTTGCGATCGTAGGCTAAGGTAGGAGTCCTGGGACACACCAGCATTCGCGGGGAAGGTGTCAGAAACCCTTGTTCCTCAACCCCAGTAATCTCGAATGTATAAGTGGTGAGTAACTTTTCGTCAAAGTTGAACCACCCTGCTTTCGCCATTTGGTCGGCTGGGACAAAGTAGCCGCACTGTTTGGGGATTGTACCCCGCAATGCCTGGATACGCGGTAATCTGGCATTGGGGTCGAGGTACATTGGGTCAGCAAACTCATCCCGTTCTAATTCGATTTCTGGAGTTTCCTGTGCTGTTGGAATATTGCTATGTGCTGAACTGAGAGGCTGGTTTGGTTGAGATGCTTTGTCTTTCACTGATTTTTGGATAAATTGTTTATCCTCATGGGGCGCGTCAGCGCTTTGATACCAATGATTGGCAAAGAAATTTCCTGATTCTTTAATAAACTTCTCCAAAAACTCTTGTGGAATAGACGTCTCCCTTGTTTTTGAGTTGATTTTTTGGATAATTATAATAGAATCAGGAAAAAAACCTCTGCTACTAAAATGGAATTTCTTGGTCTGAGTTATCTGCAACAATTGATGTGATTTTCTCAGGGTTGTGGGTAATGACGACAGGTAAATTGAGGGAGTTTAACTGGGTAATGATGTCTTGTTTTTTCGACTCGACAAGAAGCTGTTGTAGTCGAGTCAGATGAGCGATAATTTCTGTTAATTGTTTCAGAGAGTCTTGGGTAAATTTGATTTCCAGGTACTCTTGGTTATCGAAAATAACCAGGCTTTTGAAAGCTGGATTATCAAAGGAATTTACCAGGCTGTTCGGGGAGACATCGCAGATGAGTTGTTGGCGAATCATATTAGCAGTAGTCAATAATGCAAATCGATGTCGGTGTCACCGATATGAGAGTAGTCCCACATCTCGTACCATTCTTTTTCTCTATCATCCCCTTCTTCTTCGGCGTTTGATGTGTGACCACATTCGACAGACTGCGGAGTGGAGGTTATTGTTTTTAACAACAATAAGGGGATTGGAGTGGATAAAAAAAGTGGATTGTTATGTGGCATAATTGCGAATTTTGATGGCAATACATCGCTCATTATGGCGCGTCAGCGCTATGGCTTTTATCTAGCAATTTTGTTCATTTTATTAACTAAAGAAGTGGCGTTTGTCATTTTCCATCCTTGTCGCACACAGTTTTCTTTTGCTTGCTCAAGTTCCGTTCGCGTTTTGAGCAGTTTGTAACGCATAAAACCGCCATAAACAGGAAAGATATAAGTTTGCCATCCGGTTTGTATTTGTACGTAGCTGACTTGTTTAAAGACTCGCATGATTTTACTCAAGAAAGTTAGTCAAAGCTGAAAAGTGAAATAAAAGATAATCACCACAAATTTCTTTAGGGGCTTGTTGACCATTTTTCTTTTTCTTCCTTTTGCATTTTTACTTTTTACTTTGGCCTTGTTCGGTGAATCATTTGGCTATAAATTGTTTGTTGGTGAATTTTTATTAGTTCGCCCAGGTTATGAATTGCTCTACCCAAGTTAGCTGTTCGACTTCCCATTGATCTGGTTTCTACTCTTAGGTTTCTTAGAGTAGAGCAAATTTGGCAATGACATAGAGGAATTGCTAGATTAATTGAGAGAATTTGGGTAACTCTGTGCTTGATTAACTTATTTCCTCTGGCTTCGTAGAAGAAACCTAAGAAACTTTCTCGCAGCCAAGAACTTCCATCGAAAGAATTGATACCCATTTGAGCAAAAGCTTGCACATAATCAGGAGAACATAGACCAAACACATGCAGATGACAGCTAGGAGGTAAGGTTTCTCGGATAGCTCGAATGGCTGTAATATTCCTGTGTTTTTGACTAGCATTAATAGCTAGACCCCCAATTGCGATCGCACGATATCCCAGTTCATACAGTGTAGCCGCATTTCTAACTTTCTCCAAAATGGTAACGCCATGAATTGTTGCCAAAGGTCGGCATAAGGGTAAATGACTTTTGGCTAAAACTATGAATTCTTTAGCACAATTTAAGTTGAATTCGCGGCGAAGTTCTAAGTTACTACCTGGTAACAAAATGTGGTCGGGACAGGTTATAAAATCCCCAGGCTTAGCTTGGAGATCTAGATACTGATTGATGCAGAACAAGGGAGTTACCAGGGATTTTCCAATTTGAGGGAAATTGAGGCGGCTATAACGAATCGCACTACAATCCCAAAAGATTGGTGCGGGTGATGGTGGAAAGATAGCTGGCTTATTGCACAGGGAAATTAGCCAGCCATCTGGGAGATTTTGCGGCTCAATTAATTGCCAAATTCCTTGTCTCTTTCCTGCAATGGATAAAGTATCTGACTTTCCTAATACCGCATAGAATTTAGGGGACATTTAGATAGAAAATGCCTACACTTGCAACCAGCCTTGACTGAGAGAATTTCTGGTAATAGCGGTGAAGCTTAAGTAAGGCGAAGATGCTTGCCTCTTGGCATTAGTTTGGCAATCAGACGACCGTTATTATCATGAATTTCTCCCGTATCAGAAGCTTGAGCATCTTCTCTGAGTTTCTCAGTATCCAGTGTCGGCACAAGCTTCACATAAGAAGGTGGAAATTCTTCGGCTTTTAGTTCTGGATTAATCCATACTTGAGGTTTTCCACCATTATTACAAAGAGATACTTTGCTCAGTTTTCCCTCTAGCTTGCGTCCTCGTTCACCTAACTGTTCTACACGGCGTTCCATGAATCCTAGAAGCTTGTCTGTGAGCCATGCGATCGCAGCCGCATCGTGTTTGGCTAAAGAAGCAATGCGTTGAGATTCTGATTGTCGGAAGTCGCGATTAGCTTTGAGGCAATTGATGCGAGCAACATAGCCATCAATTTTATTTTCTAGAAGTGGTTCCAACTCCTCAAAAATTGCTGATGCTATTGCTTTTTGTTCTGTATTATCTGACTCTAGATATTCTATTACCAGTTCAAGCTGCTGTTCTAGATCATCTAGGGTTTCTTTGACGGGTTGAATTGGCGTAATAGTCATAATTCTCGATTATTTCCCTTGCGATTGTTAGAGGTAGCCAGCGCGGGTTCTTCAAATTGAGTAGGAGTGAGGGTAACTGGTGAGTTGGAATTGAGTGTAGCCTCGATAACATTAGCACCGGATTCTTTGGCAAGCATAGTTAGCAAAGTTTCCACTTGTGCATCGGTGAGATTTGGAGTATTACGACGAATTTCGTGGGATTTCATCAATTTCCACACAGCCAAAGCTTCATTAGGTGTAACTTGCTGAATGCCTTGTCGTATGGAACGAATTAGTTTCTCAGTAGCACGACGCAGTTTGATTTCGTTATCGGTAGAACTCATGGTAGAATGTATTTTCATTCACTTTTGGTTTGCGCGTCAGCGCTGGATAAAGAAAAAATTTGGTGGTAACAAGGCTGTATATAACACAGCCTTGTTTACTTGAAACATGGAAAACCAACAGACAACTTATGGTTGTTGGTTTAGTTGTGATAAAATTAGTTCCGTCGGACATTGCCAGATTTTGCATTCCCAAGCACACTGGGATAGCCGTTGGCTTTCTCTGACTATCGCCGCCGATACCTGCGATCGGTGTTGTGCCATAAATTGCTCTGCTTTCTCTTTAGAATCGAAGCCAAAGTACGAGGTTTTCCTATTTCCTTTTTGGTCGGTGATGGTAGCAATAAATTTTGAGAGGACATTTAAATGCCAGCCATCACCCAGAGAAATCTTTTGGCAGTTGATTTTAGCTAGGGAAGTCATGGTTTATTTGCGATCTAAAGTTCTACTTCGGGAACGGAGTCGATGTATTCTTTGAGCGAAAGTTTGCCTGAAATAAATTGGTTTAAAGAGTCGTCAATGGTGGCGGTAGTTTCTTGGACGGGCTGGGAAAGTTGGGTGCGTTCGCGCCTTTCGCGATCCGGAGGCATATCGCGACATGGTTGTATGTTAGAGCGATCGCACAAGTGTGCGGGGCTAGCGCGATCACAATTTTCTAATGTGGATAAAGAGTTCTGGGAATGCTGGGTATTCCCGTTGTCCCTGCGATCGCTAACTGGTTTTGGCAACACTCCTGAAAGTTTGGATAAAGTTTGATCCAGTCTCGTTTTGAAGGCTAAAAGAGCTTGGCTGGAGTAATGGATAGAAATTTTGATGGGGTGCGTTGCGTGGGTAAGAAGCCAGTAGGTAAGTCGAATTTGTTCGGGGGAATAGGTATTAGTTTTTGCCATGAGGAACAAATCCAACTGCGTTCTCCATTGCCATTGTTCTTCTGCCAAATTAAACTGGGCGTCTGTTGTCCAGTTAACAATTTCGAGTTGCTCGTAGCCATAAATAAGCAGGTCAAAATTAGAGCAGAGAATTACGTTGTCATAGAAATACTCACTCCGATGAGAATGAGTTTTCCAGGTATTCGCTTTTTCCGCCCATAATTCAGGAGCTAACAATTGCAACTGGGAAAACCATTGTTCTAGCTGGTGGTAATTGCTGAGCAGTGAATCAATGGGAATACCCATGAATGATTGCTGCATAATTAGATGGAATTGTTCGCCCAAGCATCTGGCAGAATCAGATACTGGGCTAATGATTTCAGGGGGGTAGAGACACCCTGAACTTTCTAAGTGGAATAAATCTTCTGCATTGAGGCGCAAATAGGTCATTGGCTCTACTTGAGATAGCAAAGTGGCACAAGAGTTGTTGTGGGGGTTAGAAGGTAGCAACTTAAACTGATCGCGTCGGTGTCGATGCCTTTGAGAGGCAAAGAAAGTTGCAAGGTAAGTCAATAGAGATACCAACGAAAACTGGATAAGACTAAAGCCTCTCATCCATATATAGTGTTTTGTAGGGGCAATCCCCGTAGTTGCCCCGACATATAGAGGTGTTGCGTAATTCCTTCTAGAGTAAAATTAAGCTGATTTAAGCCGGGGTGAGTTCAATCGATAAAGATTGAGTATTGTCCTTGGAACTGACTCGCTTTGAATGCTTTTGGGTATGTAGACTAAGACAGTTATACTAAGTTGTTTTCTGTTAAACCTTTGTATCAGCTTCCTCAGCGTCCGGTAATTAATATTCTGAGAAAAGTCCAGAAATAAGATGGTTTTAAAACTGCCATCGAATAACTGTCGCAGCCATAGTTCGCCAGTTCGTTTCAGGATAAAATGTGGGTAAGTTCCATCCCAGACAGGACATTTAACTAGGTTGGCAAGCGATCGCACAGATAACCGTTTTGTTGGGAGAGTTTTGTCAGCGAAGTATTCTGGAGAATTGGTGAGATACATTTGAAACTTTATTTATGCACTGTGAACCATTTTTAGTGGCGCGTCAGCGCGAGCAATCCCAAGAAAAAACTGCCACACCCTGCTAATCATAGTGGCGTGACAGTAAAATAAAAACTTGGGTTAATCCCAGGTGATAAAAGTGGTTCGCATGTCGGACAGTTTGACCTCGAATTGAGGATAATTAATGGTTTTTAGTAGCTGTCGGTCGAGTTGAGGATCGGGAAATTTAAGTTCGATATTTGGGTCAATCAAAGGTAATTCTGAGTGGGAATAAAGAGTTTCTAAAGGATTCACCCTATCTGGTAAGGGAAGTGCTTCAAAGGCATAAGCATACCAATGTCTTCCACTTCTCGAACTCTGGGGAACCAAAGTAATGCGAGTGAGTTTGTTGAGTAAATCCTTTTGTTGCGTTTTGTAATTGAGAAAGGGTCGCAGAGCATCAGATTGCCCACTGTTGAGCAAAGCAAAACTCCAAGAAAGTTCGCAATCGAGGAAGCACAGACTAATCCAATCCTGAGAAGGCATATTTGGAAATGGCTGTCCGTAAACAGGGGGAGTAGCATGGAGAATAATTGCATCCAGATAATCGGGAACTTCTATCAGGCTGCTGTAGCTTTCTTGGTAAATTTTGCCAGTAGATCGGTTAAATCGGTAACGACGAGTTTTCATGTTTTTCATCCGATAAAAACTCCCAGCTATTGTTGAAAGCTGGGAGCTTTTTGATGAGAGTGTGGTATGTTGATAGAAGCGTAAAAGATTGGGTTTTATTGCCAAGAAACTTCGCGCTCTAGATAACCGTTGTTATCCGGGGTCTGGAGTTTATCCAGTTGCTCAAGAGGCGCTGCTGGTTCGGCTCCGCCCGATGTGGCCCACTGACGCAGGGCAACGAGTTCTTCAGTGTCGCTGCGAAACTGTGCCGGTTTGCGGTTGAGGAGGGCTAATAAGCGATCGCAACTTACCACTCTTGGAAAACCATTAGCAAATGCCTCGGTCGCAGCTTCTTTGACAATGTTGCGGATCTCAGCCCCAGTATAGGCAACAGAGTTTTCTGCTAGTAGCTGAATAGATTCACTGTCTGCTTCAATTAAATAGTGTTGCATCTGAACTTTCCAAATCTCAGATCTTGTTTGTGTGCTTGGCAAGTCCACATAAAAGACTTTGAATCGTCGCAGCATCTCCTTAGAAAATCCCCAAGGACGGTTGGCTGTCGCGGCGACTATGACATCCGCCTTGTTTTCTTCTAGCCAAGTTAGCAATGTTCCGATCATGCGCGCGGTAGTACCTCCATCGCTCTCAGAGGAACGTTGGGTAAGCTGCTTATCCATTTCATCGATCCAAAGCAGACATGGTGCAAGTGCTTCAGCTTGTTGCAAGATGCTTCGGAGGTTAGCCTCGCTGCTACCGAGTTCTTTACTCATTAGTTTACCCATGTCCAATGCCAAACAGGGAATGCCCCAGCTGGCTGCTAGAGCTTTGACCGACAAAGATTTTCCCGTGCCTGATACGCCAACGCAAAGGATGTTTGAGGGTTTTTCGAGATTATGGGCGGCGCGGGCGGTGCGGTCTAGCAGCGGCAGTTGTAGGGAAGCCCAATTGGTAATTGCTGGAAGCCCTTGAACTGGCACATCGGGCGCTGGAGCAAAGCTAACACCTTTGGCTGCCAAGTGCTGCTTTTTGATATCAAACATCTGGTTGATCGCTTGGGGATTTATGCCCCGGTACGAAATAGCAACTACTTGCAAAATATCTTCGATGCCCTCTGGTGTCATTCCTTGCAAGGCACGAGTGAGTTGTGCTTGTTCTTGGTCGCACAAGGCCATCTCAAAGGTAACATTATTATCTCTTGCATTAGCACCCAGAGTGGCAAGTTTGTGTTGCTTAATTTGTTCTACTTCTGATTCATTGGGTAACGGGTTAGACATTTCCCAAACTAAATCTTTGAAGTAGTTAGGAATGTTTAACCCTTGGTGGATAAGAATCAAGCGATGTGGAGAACGTTTCAAGTCAAAAAACAAATCTTGAGCCAACCTGATCCAATCTCTGCGAGAGTCGGATTTACCAACGAATTCTAGGAAATCCTTAGCGATAATGAGAGTTGGGTTAGTTTCTTCATTGATGAGGCTTTCCAGGTGCTTGATGAAGGTTACGATAGGATGAGCTTCCAGCTTGACTCCATTGGTAGTAGTTTTATCGATTTTAGTGATGATATTTCTCTGGATTACTGGAGTCAGCGTGAGAAATTGATGCCCGCAGTCCCATTGGAGAATGGTTCTGTAGCGTTTGTGTAAATCCACAACAATTTTATCGACTAGGGCGGGTTCAGAAGCAGCTGGAGTATCGACAGTAACCGTAGCAATTCCAGCCCGCAGCCAGGTACACAATTGGTCGGTATCAAACATATTTGAGAGTCCGTAAGGAAAAAGGGATTGGGAAATTGATGCCCAATCCCTCAGTAGTGCAGCAAAAAAACTCTGATTTAGAGGTGAATTTCTGTGGTTGTATCTACAGAAACCGATGGCTCAAAATATTCCTCTTTTAGCTGGGTTTGAGAAGCACCAAGTTGATTGAGAGGAACTGTTAATTCAGTGCAAGAATCGCCAGTTACGTTGAGAACTTCCACTTCTAATGGTTGTCCTTTGCGTTGAGTAATTTTAATTTTTGTTGGTTCTGGCATTGGTTCTTTCTAGGCGTAAAGGTCAACTTTTTTGGTGAGGGTGGTTGTCATAGTGCCATCTTCGGCGGTGATGGTTTCTCGTTCCCAAAGATGTGCGGGATAGTGGATGTTGATAAAAGCGGCGTTATGTGCAATTTGCACTTCTTCTAGGAAATCTTCAACATTTTCAAAATGGTTGCCTAGAAGATTTCTTTTAAAATCCCAAGGATCGATTGTGGCTTCGTAGGAGTTTTGAGAAAGATTCCAGCGAAAGCCAATGTCAATTAAGCCTTGTAGTTGTGTGCGTCGGATAATAATGTTCGCTGCTTGTCGCTCTGTGCGATCGTACTCATTAATGAGAACTACAGGATTTTCGTGACTTTCAATGTCTGGAGTAATTCCTATTTTCTCCAGAATAGTTTTGAGTCCTTCTTGGAGTGCTTGTCGATTAGAGAGGGTGGTTTTTATTGTGGAAAAGTGACTCATTTTTGGTAACAATTAGATCAGGACATCTACTATAAATAGCGGCGCGTCAGCGCATCGCTGGCTAAAGAGATCGGGTGTTGATTTGTCATTGCAGTGCTATAAAACTCATACATCCAACCTAACAATCGATTGATAATTCATCATCGACACCATGCAACATCGATTTTCATTTTCTAACTAAAGACCTTCATCAACGTTTCCTGGGAAGTATATCGAGAACGACTACTTCCACTACCGCAATGGAAATAAGTGGCAAATCGTCGTAAACTTTTCGTCAACACCAACTGTGACAGCATCTCAATGGCTTCCGCAGCAACTCGTTGATTAATAAACAGACTCTGAGCGTTCACAGCCGCTATTTCCGCACAGGACAACTCTTGATTCAATAATTCCTCTGGCTGTGGAACAAGCAAGTCGGGATGTTGGAAACTGGGGGATGGAAGATTCACACAAAAGTTGGGGTTATTGGGGTCGTTAAAGGCTTTCTCTAGGTCGAAGTCGTTAGTTGAACCAAGCAAAACTTGTCCAGCAGGAACTCCTTGACCAAAGTTCCCGCAATCCATCCACCAAACTTTTGGAAGTTCCCTATTGGCGTGATAATAGCCTGTTAACTCCAAAGTTTTGGCAAGTTCCGTCCTAGCTGTACTATTGTCAACACAACCTATGACAATGATGAGTTTGTGCCATTGTTCTTTGACCATTTCCACAGAAAAGGAATTAGCGTAAGCACCCAGTTTTATTCCATAAGCGAGGCTATATCGAGTTGCCAAGACTTCTGCTTTATTAAAGCCAATATCGGCAGGACAAAAGTTTTGACGCGGTACGTTAAGGTTATCCACTACATCAAAATCAACTAAAGTTCCTTCTGCTGCAATGTCAACTTTTTCCAAAGCTACAATCAGCCTCGCTAGCATGGGTGCTAGAAATCCTCCAGTTCCCCCGCAACCAACCAGGAAGAATTGAATTTGTTTGTGAGGAAATAGGAGAATGGGTAGTGCATTATGGTATGAACGGTCCGACATAATCGACTAAGGTAGCGTCGTAAATTTTTGGTGGCATATCGAAAACCAAGTGAGCGGGAATTTCCCAAAATACTTGATGGTAAATCCCCACTCTTAACCGCAATGTTGGTTGACTAAAAATTGTGCCGATTATTCCATATATTTTGAATCCTGATTCCTCAGAGTTATCTTGGGCGGAAAAGTTAGCAGGTAAAACATGATGACTGTGAATTTCTATCAAAACATCCGGAGAGCTATCTAATCGAGTAACAGTTAGGTTCTGGTTAACTTGTGGTGGAATACTAAGTTTCCATGCTTGTTCGTACCATAAGTGAAAGAGTATTTCATTTGGCGCTGTTTTTTGAGAAATGTGCAACATTTGTTCTAGTAATTCATGGGAAACCAGAGGATACTCTAAATGGAACTGCGGTTCCATTTTCTCTAGTCCAGCTATGTTACATTCAACTAGCGGTATAATGACTCCCAATCCATCTCTCACGCCTCGGATAAAGACTCCATTACCTGCCAAAATGAATTCGTACATGGAAGCGTTGCAGGGAGGTAGGGGTTTTTTATGAGCAACTAGGTAGTTAATTAATGGTGGTTGAGTCATAACTTGATTTGATTGTAAATTCGATGATTTCTGCGATGGTTTTGTGACGGTTAGAGTAATCAACTAAATCTCGTAGTGGATAACTCCGTTTTTGCTGTTTGTGCAGGTCATTTAGTTGCTTTCTGATATCCGATGGGAATGCTTTGGATTTGCCAGCTACGGTATCGCCGTTGAATGGACTGCGACCAAATAATGTCCAAACCAAATCAATAGTTTTGCTGCTAGCATCGGGGACGGGATTGTTGCCAAAGCAGATTCCTCCAGAAACGTTAATATTGGGGAAGGGTGCGTGAAATACTCTCGCATTTGGATCAAATTGCTTGGTTTTGACTGCCCAAAGGAAATATTGGCAACCTATTCCCATTAATACTAATCCCGGCAATGGTATAGAAAGAATTTGATTTTGAGTATCGCCAGCAAAGGTCACTTTATTTTTGCTTGCTGGGCAAATAAATTTGACAATGAAAGTTCTCTTGCTAGTGCTTCCCCACCTGACTATACCAGTGGGTAGAAACCCTGAATCAACTGGCAGGTGACAGAAAGCATTTCGCACAGCTTCTTCTGAGATAAATTTGGTAAAAATTTGGTCATTTTCTTGGTATCTCAGTAAATATTGACCTTCAAAGATGTAGAGAGAGGCGAGGATGTCTTTGGGTGCGATCGCATTAACAAGCACCCGACTTTCTAAGTTAGCTAAGTTCATATTTCTGCTTTTTTGGCATCATTCCAAAGTTGGATAATGGCAATTTGGTTCTGGTTGCTTTCTTGAAGCCAGAGACAAAGTATCTCTGCTTTTTTGTTCAAGGTTTCTGCTAGTAACCAATCAGCTGCAAAGATAGAAAGGTTTGACTGCGACCACTCAAAATAGAAAGTAGATTCCTCAGTTTCGTCAAGCCAAATGCTGCCCGTGCTGTGGTCAATAATACTGATAGCTTCATACAGATAGCATAAGGGTTCTGAGGCTTGGCTGCATAGATGCTTGAGACGCTCGAAATCAATTTGTTCGGCGGTAATTACACGACCTAGTTCTATGTCAAAATGAGTTGACCAGTCACTTTGTAAATAAGCTGAGTCATAGAGACAAATTAGGAATTGTTGACCCAGGTCGTATTCTTCTATTTCCCTTTGATAGAAATCGAGTTCTTGAGGCCAGAATGGTATAAAAGGCAGTCTTTCATCCCATTCAAAGCACTCTAAACCAAGAGGAAATAGTTTTGAATCAACCAATTCTAAAAATTCTACTTCTCTGGGAGAGTACGGGCATTTAGAAACCTCTGGAAAGCAAGGTGCGGTTGATTTCTCCCATTCATGGGGAAAGTTTGCTTTGTAGAGAGAAAGCAGAACTGTACTTTCCCTTAGTTGCGTCAAATAATCGAGTCCCTGTCCAACAGAAACAGGGACTTGGCAAGAGCGCAAATAGGTAATGGCAGCAGTTATAACTGACATTATTAGAAGTTGGGAATTGGATGAGATGAGGGGATGGGGGGAGAATTGGCTAACATAGCGATCGCTCTGGCGGTAGCTTTTGTCGCTTGTTGTCCTTGTGCGATCGCTACCTCAATTTCTTCAGAGATAGTCACTAGGGTTTCTAAAGTTAGCTGACCTTGAATTTCCAGTTCTTTGAGTTTCCAACTGAGGGCGAGTGCGGGATTAATTGACTCAGGCGCAGTTTGCAGTAACTTGATTAGGTTGGAGTTACCTTTAGTTCCTACCTTTTTGACGATTTCTATATGTTCTTCCGCGTCTACAACTTTTCTTGATATAGTTGCATTCGCTACATCTGGATAAAAAGGTAATAAGGTATTGACGATGCTTGCGTCTGTTGCAGACTGTTCGGGAGTCAGGGGGATTCTTTGACCTTCAAGGATGACTACAGGCATAACTCAAAATAAGGTTAGTTGGTGTTTTTGGGCAGAACCAGTGGAGGTCTGAGTAGATAAAGGAACCGAGGGGGGTGCTTCCACTTTTCGTTGCTTATAGTTCTGTGGCATTTCCTCAATTTGTTGTTTTTCTACTAACTCCAATGCCGCCGCTTTTCTTTGAGAAAGTTCTGCTTCTAATTGCGATAGCATTGAGTTAATTTGAGCAGGTAGCTCTAACTGTTCTAGAGTAGTGCTGGCGATGATAGGCGGGGAGTTCTTGATACCCACAGCTATCACCGCATTCCGCGTCTGGTCTGCATCAGTTTTGGGTAACAACTGAATGTGGATGACGATGGTGTTCTGAGCGAAATTGTATTGTGTTTCTATGTCTGACATTTTTACATATTTTTCAATTTGTTAACGCCAATACTTTACTCATTGGCAATTTGTTTTTTCTACAGCTTAAACTCCCACTACCGAAAGGTTGAGTGCTAATAATTGGGGGTAAAGGTGGATTCATATTCTTCTTTTCGACCCTTTGCCTCCTACATAAGAACCTTCTTCACTGGCAACGCTCAAACCACGATAATAGTTGGGCTAGTTGTTCTGAATTCAATTCAAACCACTCTCCTTTCTGTCTGAAATGTGCAAACTTGGAATGAACCGCTTTCTCTAAAGACACCGCATCAAGGGACATGAAAGTTTTGACAACGGTTAATTGGACAGCACAGGATGTCTGCAATGTCTTTAGGCGTTTTTGGAAGTTGGTGGTGCGACCAATTTTGTAGAGGTTGCTTGACCCTGAACGCACCACGTATATGTAGCCACTGCGGTCGTTTGTTGGACTCATTTTGGACAATTTATAAATTCCATGTTGATTCAGCGTTATGCAAATCACTCCAGCCAGTAACAATTCTGGCTCGTGGCGATAATCAATTTGGATTAAGCCTAATCTCTGCAAAAGTTCTAGGGAATGCTTGACCTCATCAATGGGTGCTTTGAGTTTATCAGCCAATGCAGTTATACTACTGAATATTGGGTGACAAGGGTTTTTGTGTTGAGTTGCACTTCTTAGTAGTTCCAGCAGGAGACATACAGCTAGATGGTCGCAGTATATGCCGTCTGAATTGGCTATAACGATACTGGCGTACCACGAATTTAGATGGGAATTCACATTCATTCTTGGGCTATTTATCGAAATGTTTGGTTAAGTCCCACTTCGCTACAGTTTGCAAATGTCGCAGTCGCGCGTTGAGTGTTTTCTGGCGGGGAAATTTAGCCAAATAAAAATACTTGGCTTTCATTTGATTTTTAAGGTGTTGGATTTCGGGATGATAGTTTGGTTTTAGGTCGCTTAGATGTCCGAGTTCTTTTGTGATTCTTCGCCACCAGGAATGTGCTACGGCTTTCGATGCAAAACCTACGAGCGCCTGGTAAAATTGGCGATCGCTACTAATTTCATAGCCTACTTGATCGGATAGTTTTACCAAAACGATGGGGCTGATGAAGTTCTCTTGAAGTTCTAGTAGACTGTAGTTATATGTGCTTTCCTCATCCTCCCATTGAATCCATACTGGTTTTTCCGATCGCGGTTCTAGTTCTATCACAATCCCAAATCGGTAATCGTAGCTAAAATGATGATTATTGTGCGCTCGATTAACGGTTTTAGGAATGGATTGAACCGTGCGATCGCTTATTTTAAACCCAAACATTCCGATTGAACTTTTCCTTTCCTCTAAATGTGACGAAAAGGCTGCTTTCCAGGCTGCTTGCAAATCTGTTTCGAGATAGTCTTTACCTTCCAAGTATTCGCTGCGATTAAATTGGGTTCTTAGATGAGGTTCTATTTCAGGGTTGTTGTGAAGTTGTTCTAGAATTTCTGGTGGAGAATTGAGAGATAGCCATAGAGACACAAGGATTTTGAGTTGATGAAAGTTAAGACGCTTAGCTGCTTCAAAAACTGCTTTTGAGGGCAGTTCATTCACACAGGCGACGGGGATACCTGGGAAATTTTCGAGAGGGAAAAGCCACTCTTGGGA
>DALYIW010000173.1:0-18269 GCA_031970155.1 Coleofasciculaceae cyanobacterium CTOTU46601
CCTACAATACCGAACATACCGAACATACAAAATTGGGAGGCTCCCCTATCTTCCTCGTTAGGGAAGCAGAACATACAGCGCAACTCCCCTCCACAGGAAAACCGCTTCTTGCAACCAGTTCCTGAAACCTTACCACCTAAACCAACCCAATCCCAACCTGTTATTCCACCCCAGAACCCAGAACCTTCACCAACTTCTCCCGAAATTGAACAACCAGAAGTCAAGATTCCTGTTCGCAAAATCGAAGTACTCGGTAGCACAGTTTTTGGCCCCAAGGAGTTGAATCCGATTACCCAACCTTTGGAAGGGCGTTCTGTCACCTTAGAAGAACTTAGAGGCGTCACTAGAGCAATTACACAGCTGTATTTAGATTCTGGTTACATCACTTCTAGAGCAGTCTTAGCTGATCAAAAAATTACTGATGATATTGTCCGGATACAAGTGATTGAAGGTCGCTTGGAGGAGATTCAGATTGAAGGAACTCGGCGACTGAATCCTAACTACATCCGTCAGAGGGTTCGCTTGGGAGCTACTACACCCCTAAGAGTAGACAAACTAGAAGACCAACTGCGCCTGCTTAAGGCTGACCCCTTGTTTAACAATGTTGATGCCAGTCTGCGGACGGGTAAGGAGATTGGTCAAAGTATCTTGGTTGTACGGGTAAAGGAGGCAAATCCGTTCTACGGAAACTTGAGGATTGATAATTATTCTCCTCCGAGTGTTGGCTCTGAGCGGTTTGGTGGGCTGCTAGGTTACCGCAACTTAATCGGTATTGGAGATGAAATTGCAGGCTCTTATTATCGTTCAACTACTGGTGGATCGAATGTTTTGGACTTAAGCTATCGGGTTCCTTTCAATCCGATGAATGGCACCGTACAACTGCGGACAGTTCTCGATCGCAATAAAATTACTCAGGAAGAGTTTAAAGAGCTCGATATTGAAGGACAGTCTAATATTTATGAAATTAGCGTTCGTCAGCCGCTAATTCGCACACCCCGTCAAGAATTTGCTCTTTCTCTGGGGTTTACTTACAAAGATGGTCAAACGTTTTTATTTAATAACATCCCATTTCCTTTTGGTATTGGCCCCGATGCCGATGGTGTGAGTCGCACGAGTGTGTTCAGGTTTGGGCAGGACTATGTTAGACGAGATATACAGGGAGCTTGGGCTTTGCGATCGCAATTTAGCGTTGGCACAGGTCTATTGGATGCCACGATTAATGAATCACCCATTCCAGATAGTCGCTTTTTCAGCTGGCTGAGTCAGGTTCAGCGAGTGCAGCGCCTCGGCAATGATAATCTGCTAATTGTGCAAGGAGACCTCCAGCTGACTCCAAATAGCCTTTTGCCTTCGGAGCAGTTTGTCGTTGGTGGTGGGCAATCTCTCAGGGGCTATCGGCAAAATGTCCGTTCTGGCGATAATGGGTTTCGCTTTTCTGTAGAAAACCGCATTACCCTTGAACGAGATGAAGCTGGAATTTCCACCTTCCAACTAGCTCCGTTTATCGATCTAGGAGCCGTTTGGAATCACTCAGATAATCCTAATAAACTATCAAACCAGACATTTTTGGCTAGTGCAGGCTTAGGTTTACTCTGGGAGCCGTTGCCACGTCTTTTTCTCCGGCTAGACTATGCGGTTCCGTTTATTGACCTAGATGACCGAGGTACTAATGCACAAGATGATGGCTTCTTCTTCAGCGTTAATTATGAACTTTAAAACTGTGTGAGTAAACTGAGTTTAATAGTATTGTACAGGTAGTGCATCGACCAGTGGCTCATGACACAGCTTTAAGCGGTGCTATGAATTATAAAAAGTACACTGTCTGGATCCGTCAAGATGATCGAGTTAGATTTCTAACAGCCTGATTTTCATAACTAGCGTAATACAAAGTAGGGTTTGTCAGCGTGAGCGAAGCAGTTGGCACGGGAGGGAATGCCTAATAGGTTAAAAACAATTTTTCAGGGGGCTACATTCAGGATTGAGAAAGCCGCAAGTCCATGTTGGCAGCGTTAGGTGTGCCTATTGCACAGCTTGTTGCCAGTTGTTTTCATGCTTACCGCGATTTATTAAGCGTTTGCGTGGTATTGTGCGACAGCAGCTAAGCGATTTGTTTAAGAATCAGTACTACTGCTTTGTGAAAGAGAACATTTTGTTAGCGCTCTTAATAGCCTTACGGCTAACGGTTGGGAGACGTTAGTCTAGAGTGAGTAGAGCGCAGCCATTCTCTGGCTAAGTTTACTTATCCTCAAGAGGCAGGTGGCTACAGCAGCGTCTAGGAGTGAGTATTCACTTGACAGGCGTTTGATTCTCTTTAGCATGGTAGGGTCGCTTTCTTAAACAGGATATTCTGTTTGAGGCAAAAAATAACGGACAACAACCACTGACTTTCTGCGATACCTGTTGCCAAAGGATTCAACCATACTGGAAAACAAAAACCAAAGTCAGTTAGGGTGCACCACCTAAGCCACAGATTCGGAGTATCTCACAACGAGTCGTATGCTCAGCTTACCTCGTATTAAATGTAGGGCTGACACTTCAGCCCATGTTGCTCACCAAACCCACTATCCTGAGCAGGAAGAATTTGTGAAGAGCGTACAGACTGTTTTGTATAAAGGCAAGCCCTGGCAGCAGGAGAGCGGTGCATGAGATCCCAAGACACTATTAGGCCAAAACTTCTGGTTGTCGATGACGAACCAGACAACCTTGATTTGCTTTACCGGACGTTCCATCGAGACTACAAAGTGTTGAGGGCAGAAAATGGGCCAGCAGCACTAGAGGTTTTGGCAAAAGAGGGAGATGTGGCTGTGATTATCTCCGATCAGCGTATGCCTTTAATGAGTGGCGTAGAGTTTCTGAGCGTTACTGCCGCTAAATATCCTGACATCATCCGGATTATCTTGACTGGATACACCGATGTTGAAGACCTGGTAGAGGCAATCAACTCGGGTAAAGTGTTTAAATATGTTACTAAACCCTGGAATGCTGACGAACTTAAGGCCGTGGTGCGACAAGCCATGGATACTCACAATGTTCTGAAGGTTCGTACTGAGGAACTGCGTCGAGCGCTGCGTCGGGAAACTTTACTCAATACTGTTACTAATACGATTCGCAATGCCCAATATGGGCGAGGCGGTGGTTCTCCACTACAACAAATTCTTCAAAGGATTGTTGAATCAGTAGGTCATCTAATGGAGGTAGATATCTGCCTTCTACGTCCATGTCAAGATGAGCGACTGGTAGACGAATGGTTTGTTTATCAGAAGCAAGAGAAAACTCACGATAGTGAAGTGAACCTTTATCCCTCACCTTTAGAACAAACGGTGTGGGAAACTCGCGACGTTGAAGTGATTCATGATGTCTTGACTGATGAACGATTTAATGGTAAGTACGCAGAAGTTAAACAACAAGCATTAGGGGAACATGCCGACCGACTGCTGGCCTACCAACAGGCTAATATTCGCTCAACGTTAGTGGTGCCGCTGATTAGTCGCCAAGAGTTGGTGGCGGTACTGGCGCTGCATCAGTGCGGGGAACCTTATTTGTGGAAGGATGACGAAATTCAGCTAGTGGTAATGGTCGCAGACCAAGCGGCTTTAGCCCTTTCTCAGGCACGAGCTTATGAGCAGGTACGTGCTTTAGCCAAGCAGCAAGAATTGGTCAATACTATCACTACTGCCATCCGCTCGACGCTGGAGCCACAACAGATTTTCACGGCGATTACTCAAAAGCTAGGACAAGCGCTACAGGTAGATGGCTGTGCTCTATCTCTGTGGAGAGAAGATGATGAGTTTGTTCAATGCGTTGGCTTATATGACGGGATATCAGCTCAAGTGTTGGGTGCCCAGACAGCTGAGGAGATCGAAAATTGGAGGGATGAAGAGGACAGGGGAAGAAGAGGAAATCAGTCGAGTGTTCCACAATCTCAAAATTCTGCCTCCTCTGGTCAGTTGCCGCAGTCAATTGTCCCGATCGCAGGCAATCCAGTGCTACAGCAGCTGGTGAATACACAGCAACCAGTAGTGCTCAATGATTTGGCGCTTCATCCTGAAATGAGTGGGTTTGACCTGCCCCTGCGTCAATCTGCACGAGCGCTTTTGGTTGTACCATTACTTTCCGATAGTGGTAACGGTGACAATAAACGAGAATCTGGCAATATTATTGGCAGCATTACACTACGCCAAGCTCAAAAACCTCGTCAGTGGCTAGCGTCAGAAATTAATTTAGCTCAAGCCGTGGCGTCTCAGGCGGCGATCGCCGTTCAGCAGGCACGACTCTATCAGACAACACGCCAACAGGCTGAACGGTTGATAGAATTAGACCGACAGAAAACCGAGTTTTTCCAAAATGTTTCTCACGAATTTCGCACACCACTGACCCTGATGATTGGGCCTTTGGAGTCAGTTGTCGCCCAGAAAAAGGATTTGCCTTACGAACAGAGTGCGATCGCACTTCGTAATTCCCGCCGCCTATTGCGATTAGTCAACCAGCTTCTAGATTTACAGCGACTTGATGCGGGTCGAATGCAAGCCCGCTTCCGTCCCTGTAAACTCATAGATTTTGTCAACCAAGTTGTCGAAGCCTTTAAACCCTACTGCGAGAAAAAAAACATATCAATCTCAACCCAACTAATTCCCTGTGAACCGGTTTATCTAGATTTGGAAAAATTTGACAAGGTACTTTACAACCTCCTGTCGAATGCCATGAAATTTACAGAACCGGGCGGCAGTATTACCGTTAAGGTTGAACCGGCAGGAGACCATGTTCGGATGCAAGTGATAGACACCGGAATTGGCATTCGCACCGAGCAAATACCTCACTTGTTTGAGCGGTTTCAACAGGCAGAAGGGTCAGTCAATCGTAGTTATGAAGGTAGTGGGTTGGGGCTTGCCTTGGTGAAAGAATTGGTGGAACTCCACAAGGGTCAAATTTCTGTAGAGTCTGTTTACTCACAAGGCACAACCTTCACCATTTGGCTACAAACAGGGACATCTCATTTGCCACTCGAGCAAATATTAGAAATCCCCACAGAACTTCAGACTAGTCGCGCTGCTGTAGAATTAGCCGAACTAGATATCGAATTTTCAACAAAAGAAGAAGAGAACGCAAGAAACACGTTAGAAGAGAATCGAGAAGACCTCACCAACTCTCTTAATAGCTCTAACACCTCGTCAATCTTAGTAGTAGACGATAACCCAGATTTACGAGACTATGTATCTCGCATTCTGCGCCAGGAGGGTTATCAAGTATTGATGGCTCACAACGGGCAGGAAGGGTTTAATATCGCCCAAGAGCAACGCCCTCAACTAATTGTGACGGATTTAATGATGCCTTTGGTATCAGGTTTGGATCTAATTGCCATGATTCGTGCTTCCCAGGAGTTAAAAGGGACACCCATTATCCTACTCACGGCCAGAGCAGATGAAGACAGCCAGGTTGAGGGAACAGAGCAAGGAGCAGATGCCTATCTCTCTAAGCCCTTCAATGACCGAGTACTGTTGGCAGCAGTACGAAATCTGCTGGGGCTTAAGGCTGATGAGCAACAACTCAAGAAGTTGAATAATTACCTAACTAAGTCGGTGCTAAAACACTTTTTACCACCGTCAATGGTGCAGAAGGCAGAAAGGGGTGAACTTGTGCTGGATTTGAGTCCAGAACCTCGCGTGATTACAACTTTGTTTACTGATATTGTTGGCTTTACTCATCTAGCGAACACACTGAGAGCGCTGCGAGTAGCTAAGTTACTCAATGAGTATCTCGAAGCTATGACCCATGCGGTGTTTGATAACGGTGGCACTGTTGATAAGTTTATGGGAGATGGAATTTTAGCCATTTTTGGTGCGCCTGAGGAACTTACACAACATGAGCAAGTGCGAAGAGCTGTGGCGACAGCACGACAAATGTATCGTTCTTTGCACGAGCTTAACCAGCGCTGGCAAGCACAAGGCATTGTTGGGAAAAATGTCAATATACCCCCTGTGCAATTTCGCTGTGGTATTCACCTGGGAACCGCAGTTGTAGGGATGTTTGGAGGCAAGGAACGATCTGATTACACCGCGATCGGTCCTTCTGTTAATATTGCCTCGCGGTTGCAAGAAGCCGCTGAACCCAATTCTATTCTCGTCTCAGCCACGGTTGCGGACTACCTGGAAGATGATAATCTCACACAGAGGGGTCTTCTTCAGCTTAAAGGCGTTGATGAGACTGTGCTTACCTTCTCAGTTACACCAACCAGTACTGACATAATTATCTAATTCGCCAGGAAGACCCCCGCTATTGTCTCAGCTCAACTCTACACAAGAGGGAGCTTATTTTGCTCGACTAGCGTCTACTTAGCAAGCAGGAATTAGCATATTAGTTTCAATGATAAAAACTTCACGATGGCTCCAAGCCGCTGTGCTAGCTACAGCTTCCTTCTTCACCGTTGGTGCATTGAGTCCGATAACTGCTGCTGATTTTGACAGCACAGAAGTTACCGCCGAGAAATTCATCGCCGTAGCCACCCCCGCCTACAGCAACAACCAGCATCAATTGCTGATCATTGAACAAATCTCCAGCACTAAGCCTTGCTGGAGTGAAAGCGGCAGCAATCCAGTCAAGGTAGAGCCTCTACTTCTGAATTTTGACTTTACAGGCATATGTGGGCGTAGCAATGACAGTAACGCCTATTCAATCCGCATGAGTGGTCAAGACCTCGGCTTAGACTACATTCTTAGAGTAGTTGAGCGTGACGGAGATCTGGTGCTAGTGGGTACTAGCCGTACAAACTACGCCGCCCCAGAGATTGAAATTGGCAAAACCCAAGGCATCAGCGATGGTTTTCAGAAAATTATCCTCAATCCTGGCTGGCGGTTTACGAGAAGAAGCTATCAAGGAAAATTATTAGGTCACATCTATCTCACCACTGATTCTGCCCCTCCAGTAGCCAAAAACTCTAATACTAATCCTCAAACCATACCGCCCAGCGCTCAACCCTTACCACCGAGCGTTCCACCCCAACCAACTGGTGTTCAACCTCAAGCCCCAACACCTGAGAGAGAATTGATTTTTACTAAGCCACAAGCTGGCTCAGCAACTCCAGGAGGGCAAACTCCTACAACCGACACTCCAAGCGCACCCACCACAACCTCCCCAGAGCGCAGCATACCAGTGTTTGTTGTACCGACAACTCCACAATCTGAGCCAACTGCTCCAGGAGGAGAAACTCCTGCAACTAGCCCTCAGACTCCTCCATCCGAAAACCCTTCAAAATCTCTGGTGCCAATGTTGGTTGTGCCGGCAAAATAATCTAGGACTTAGGCAGTTTGACGTTTAAATCCACATCTGTAGGGGCGTATCGCTATACGCCCCTACCCTATGAGGACTTATGCATGGACACCACATATAGTAAGGGTGAACGGCCGTTCACCCCTACAAATGGCGGTTTAACTGGAAATTTGCGTAAGTCCTGTCGAGCGTAAGTACAGCACACGGTAGGGGCTTTGGTATCGTGCCCCTACATTGGTAGAGTAGTTTCAAGTTGATCAAGAGGTGGTGGTGGCTCGTAAACGTTTAATTATCGAGATGGGCATGGGAGTGGATCAGCATGGGCAGGAACCGACAGTGGCAGCAGCACGGGCTGTCCGGAATGCGATCGCACATAATGCTTTGCCCGGAGTATGGGAAGTCGCAGGTTTAAGTGACCCCGATCAAATGATTGTTGAAGTCCAAGTCGCAGTACCTTACCCGGAACAAGTGCGGGAAGCGGAGGTATTGGCTGTGCTGCCTTTTGGTCGCAAAACCTTGAGTGTTGAGTCAGGTGGAATGGTTGTTCAAGGTCGTGCGATCGCCTCTCTCAATGATAAAAATGACGAAATGCTGGTAGCTATTGCTGCTGTTACAGTTTTCGTTGACTGTTAACGGTTGACGGTTGACTTTTTAGGCTCAGACGTTACCACTGCGCTCAGATACTATCACCTCTGCCAGACGCTCTGGCAACTCGGCTAGGTCATCGGTTCCATCTTTAGCGCTGATGGGTGAAGTAAAGGTATAACTTGGGTCACACTCCCCAGTATCGTAAACCTGCATCACCCACTTATCCGGCAATCCTTCTAGACCAAGTTCTACAATGTACCAACTATCCGAAGCCAGACGACAGCCAAGGATAGTAAACCATTCTCGGTCATCGTCTGAGAGTTCCCACTCTTCCATTAAAAAGTTGAGCGCTATTTGTCCTGCCTCAGTTGGGTTCATCATTTCCTTCGCTGGTTATGGCACCTCTGTTTAATAGAGAGTCGTCCCCAAATATATCTGTTTTTTGGGTTCCATACCGTTAAAGAAAAATTATATAGCGGTTCTTAGTTGAATGAAGTGCAGCTAGTTTTAGGAGTCAGAAGTCAGGAGTCAGGAAGCAGGAGTTAGGAGGTGATGGCTGTACCTAACTCATTTGAGAAGCGCTATAAATGCCGCTTGGTTATTTGTTATTCGTATAAACACAAACAACAAATAACCAACAACAAACAGCCCTAAACCCCACATACTTTAGTCGTGGGATGAGTGAATCCAACTAGATAACAGTTGAGCAACTGCCATTCCAACTCACCCATTTGTGGGAGACACCAGTTGGAGTTGTTCCTTTGAGCAGTTTTTCTTCGATCAAATCTGCCCCAGTCAGGTCAGCATCAATCAAATCAGCACCAACCAGGGAAGCCTCACTTAGGGAAGCATTTCTCAGGCAAGCTCCACTCAAGTCGGCCCCACTGAGTTCCGCATCAGTCAAGTTAGCGCCTGTCAGATTAGCTCCTTGAAGGTTGGCACAACGCAAATCAGCGCCACTTAAGTCAGCACTACTCAAGTTTGCCCCCGTCAAATCGGTTCCAATAAAGTTGACTTCTCTTAAGTTAGCTCCAGTCAAGTCAGCACCACTCAAGTCGGCGTTTGTTAGGTTGGCTTGATGAAAAGAAGTTCCACTCAGGTCAGTCCGACTCAAGTCAGCTCGACTCAGGTCAGCTCGACTCAGGTCAGCTCGACTCAGGTTAACTCCACTTAAAAAAGCCCCAGCTAGGTTCGCTTCCCGAAAATCTGACTCTCTGGCAGCATATCGATTCAAAAGGTCTTGCGTTTTCATATCGAAAGGTTCCTAAATTTTCAGTTTTGGGTGGCGTTGAGTCGGAGAGTTCTAGCATCAAGCTAATTGCCCTCGACTTAATAAACTCTCCTCAGCTGCCATATCAATCAGCTGGACAAACCTCACATCACACGAAAGCAAAAATTAAGTTTCTCGCCCAAAGTGTAGTAAATGGGCGATCGCATCCGCTTTGACTAGATAGCTACTGAAATTGTGGTTATTAGATTTAATGCGTTTTACACCGAGCTTAGAAAGCTATGGGTGTCTTGGTGCTAACCAGTCGTAGCGGTTTTGTATTTATGGTCAACATAACCAAAAGCTTATAACACTCTCATTGTTTTGTTTTAATCTTTAACAGAAGTTTATTAAGCATTGTCGGCTGGGGTATTTTGTGTAGATTTGTTAGGTCAAGCCTGTGGGCTTCTGCTGAGAAATGTTTTTCTGGGCTTGTGATGAAAGTTGGGCTAGTTTTTGGCGATGAGTGGAGGCGATCGCAAAAATCCTAATATACATAAGTCTCTAGACTAGCCGGATTTTCTTGAGCGCCACTTCAGCTGCACATTTCTCAGCATCTTGTTTGCGACGACCTTGGCCAACACCGTAGACTCTGCCATTTACACGCACTTCAGCAACAAACTCCTTAGCATGATCTGGCCCAGATTCATCAATGAGGAAATATTCCGGGTTTTGAGCGAATTTTGCCAGCGCCCACTGCTGCAATCGTCCCTTGGGATCAACAAGGTTTTTGGGTCTTGTATTGGACTGAGGAAAAACAATGCTATCAGCCACCAAAGTAAACAACGGTTTGACAAATTTACGAACGGCTTCAATACCTGACTCTAGAAAGTATGCAGCGATATAGGCTTCAAAGGTATCACTGAGCAACGATGGATTTTGACGACCTCCTTCTTTAATTGCACCTTTACCCAGTCGCATCAGGTCACCTATACCTAGTTGAATAGCAAACTTTGCTAGTTGCTTTTCATCCACCAACTTAGAGCGCAAACGGGTTAGTTCGGCTTCGCTCATCTCTGGATAATGCTGATAAAGAAGCTCACTAACTAGAAAAGCTAGCACAGCATCACCTAGAAATTCTAATCGCTCGTTATTTTCCCCTGAACCTGGATTTTCGTTGGCATAAGAGCGGTGAGTAAGGGCGTTTAGCCGGAGCGTTTTATCTTTAATGGGTGGAAGGCTAGGCATTTCTATCTTTCTACTTCTAGGTAAAATTAATTGCATAAAAACGGGACAAGTATTGTAAATTTCAAAATTGAGAATTGTTAAGTGAATCATCATAAAAAAACCGCCAATAGCGGTTTTTTTTAGAAAATTCCAGTTTTTAAAACTGAGTTTTTGGGAGCTGTAGTGAGCTGAGGAGAAAAACTTCAGCTTGCCAGTCTATCTTCTTCGACTAATGACAATTCCTGACTTTTTCCTACAGTTTGTAAGCGGACTTTCTTATCTGCCACAGCAGCAGCCACAAACTTACTGAAAGAGGAAAAAGTTGTTCCATCATCTTTACGGATAGAAGCGAACCCTTGATAGTTAGGGAAACGCTGACTACGACGCATCAGGTTGCCAATGAGACCCAACTCTGCACGGTTACCTCTGCTTAAGGCAATTTTGATAGCTTCGATAAGGCAATTGAGAGCATCCCTGTAAGTGATTTGAGACTGGATAAAACTAATCTGAGGCTGAGTATTGTCCACAAATAACTTAGGTAAGGCGTCTACAAAATGGAATTCATCAGCAATCTCTTTCAACCTTTGTTTTACATTACCTGTTTGAGCAACGATTATGACTTTTTTGCCCAAGGTTCGTAGAATGTAAACTAAGTCAGCAAAGTCCCCATCTCCTGAAACAAGGATAACTATGTCGGGAGATGGATTCTTTGAAACATCCTTAATACCGTCGGCTATTAGTTGATTGTCTGCACTGTTTTTTAGTGGGCATGGAACATCAAAGCAGTTAAAACCAAGACAGCTTAGAGTATTCTTTGCAGAAGCCTGACTTTTAGACAATGAATTGTAGTACACCTTGTTGTCAATCAAACGTCCCTTAGAGTTAGCAAAAGCCAGCAACAAATTAGCTTGTTTCTGCATTGAGTTGACGTTCTGAAAATCCCAATAAAGGGAAACTAAAGGTTTTTGCTGGCTTGTTTGTCCGTCTGGGGCTAGATGTATGTCTGTCATTTTGTTCTCTCTAGTTTTAGCGATGAGCGGACAGCAAAAGTAATTCACGCATCTAGCCGCAGCAGAACTTTATTCAAGGGGTTCTTCAAAAATGAATCTTCCCCTATGACAAAGCCCTCAAGCTGCACCCTCATTTGGTTAAAGTCTCAGCCATAGGATTGAAAGAGTCTTGCCAAGCGTTAGAATTAACCGCTTGTTGAATATTTAGCCAAACACACTGTCATCCCTCTGAATGTTGAGTCAATAAGTTGACCGGGTATCAGGCTGAATATTCAGCAAAGGGTTAACTCTAAGGCTTGGCAGGACTCTATCAATCCTACAGCTGAGACCGCAACCAACATCTTGCGCTTTATAGTGCGGATATTTTTGCTGTCTGCTTATTTCATAGCATACAACCAGTTTGGTGTCAATAGTTTTACTCGACTACTATAGGACTAACCAGTATCAACGAAGATATAAAAGAATCATTTTAGGCTCGACAGAGCTTAACGCATTAACTGCTATGCCATCTCAGACTCTAAAATATGCTTACTTCCCAGGCTGCGTTGCTCAAGGAGCTTGCCGGGAACTTTACCAATCTACTGCTGCACTCACCCAAGCACTAGGTATAGAACTACTTGAGCTGAAAAAAGCTTCCTGTTGCGGTTCTGGCACCTTCAAAGAAGATTCCCAATTGCTGGAAGATACCGTTAATGCCCGTAACATTGCTCTAGCTGAAGAACTAAATCTGCCCCTTTTGACCCATTGCAGCACTTGTCAGGGTGTGCTTGGTCATGTGGATGAGCGGTTAAAAGGATTCCAACAAACAGATCCTTCTTATCTCGATCAGGTTAATGGATTGCTTAAAAAAGAAGGCTGTTCTCCTTACAAGGGCAGTACCGAAGTCAAGCATTTGCTGTGGGCGTTGGTTGGCGATTATGGACTGGAAGCCCTACAAGAACGGGTTACTCGTAAACTGAGTGGGCTAAAGTGTGCTGCGTTTTATGGCTGCTATTTGCTCAGGGCACAAGACTCTATACCCTTTGACAACGTTTTTCAACCTGAATCAATGGAGAATGTGTTTCGGGCAGTTGGGGCAACACCTGTTTATTACCGAGGTAGGACTCAGTGTTGCGGTTGGCCGATTTCTAGCTATGCTACAAAGCAATCTTTTAAGATGGCGGGGGCACATATTCAGGAAGCCATTGATGCTGGTGCCGATTGCCTGGTGACGCCTTGCCCTTTATGCCACCTCAATCTTGACTCCCGTCAACCCGAAGTAGAGAAGGTAATTGAGCGTAAGCTAGGTTTGCCAGTGCTGCACTTACCTCAGTTGGTTGCTTTGGCACTTGGCATTAGTCCAAAGCAGTTGGGTTTAGGTAAGCACATTGTCTCGACTATGCCTGTTTTGGAAAAGTTAGGGCTTTGAAGGATTAGAAGGTTGGAAGGTTGAAGCCTGCCAAGGAAAATTAAGCTTGACATTTAAGCTAATGCTTATCTATCTTGGTAATAGTTAAGCATTAGCTTAAATATTGGCTTCGATGTGATGAGTAGACCTGCTGCTAGTGCTGATATCTTTCAGGCGATCGCAGATCCAACCCGACGTGCGCTGCTAGATCGGCTGCGTGACGGCGAACAAGCGGTGAAGCAACTTGCTGAACCTTTTGAGATGTCGATGCCAGCTATTTCTCAGCACTTGCATGTTTTGTGTGAAGCGGGTTTGGTACAAGTGCGAAAAGAGGGACGCCACCGCCTGTATAAACTCAACCCTGAGCCTCTCAAAGAGGTATCGGACTGGATGAACCCTTACGAGCAATTCTGGCAAGAGAAACTGGATGCCCTTGGCAAGTATTTGGAGGAAAATCCATGCTCAGAGACTTAAAGTTAGATGTGTTTTATCCCTATTCTCCAGAGCGAGTGTGGAAAGCGATCGCAAATCGTCGTGCATTAGCAGCATGGCTGATGGAGAACGACTTTGAGCCGCGAGTCGGACATAAATTTCGATTTGTGTCTCAGCCAGAACAAGGAGTTGAGGGTACTATCTACTGTGAGGTTATTGAACTCGATGAACCCAGAAGTCTTTCCTATACCTGGAGAGGTAGCTTCACTTGCCAGCCAACGATTGTGACTTGGAGACTCTTGCCTGTTGATGGGGGTACACAACTTCAGCTTGAGCATAATGGCTTTGAGAGTGAAGTGACTCAGTTTAGTCAGCCGATGCGTCTTGCTCAAGCAAAGCAGAATAATTCTACGTTCCAAGCAACTCTAAAAACTCAATTACTAGAGCCAGTTAATCAAAGAATACCGTTGCCATCTAGGTATCAACAATTCGAGAACTTTGACGGCGTTACCCTAAACTTCTATCTCAATGGGGGTTGGCATTGTGCGCTTAACAACAGACTCAAGAAAATGCTAACTGAGAAAGAAAGGATGAGGGATGAGGGATGATAGCGCAGCGGGATGTTAGTCCGGGATGTTAGAACATTCTCTCTTAGTGCAAAAACAAGAACTGGATTGAATACATGTGAAACTAACTACTTAGACATGCCCTAGCTATTTGGGCATCTAGTTGGATTTGATATTTTCTACTTTTTGGAGATAGTAGATATGAACTCTCCTAAGCGAGCCAGTATCCCAAATTTTATTCAGCCTTCAGACAAAGGAGAGCAAGCCTTTGATATTTATTCCCGCTTACTTGCACGCAGAGTTGTCTTTTTAAAAGGTGAACTTACCGACGAAATAGCTAACCAGATAGTTGCACAGTTGCTGTTTCTTGACGCTGAAGAACCAGAGCAAGACATATTTTTTTACATCAATAGCTTTGGAGGCTCAGTGATGGCAGGAATGGCTGTTTACGATACCATTAGCCAAATTCGTGCAGATGTATCAACTGTCTGTATCGGCACGGCTGCTTCAATGGGAGCATTTTTACTTTCTTCAGGAACTAAGGGTAAAAGATTTGCTCTGCCAAATGCTCGGATTATGATTCATCAACCGTCAGGAGTCGCCCAAGGTTCAGCCAGTGATATTCAGGCGGCTGCTCAAGAAATTTTGTACCTCAAAGACTCAATCAACAGAATACTTGCCTCGAATACGGGGCGATCGCAAGAGCAAATCGAACGTGACTCAGCACGAGACTTCTTCATGAGTGCTGAAGAAGCAAAAGCTTACGGATTAGTTGACAGCATCATCCTGAAACCACCCGCATAAGCAATTCAAAAAACTCTAATCCAAAGGAGTAACGATGAAAATTTTAGTAATTGGTGGAACAAATTTTATTGGCCCGCCTGTAGTACATCGCCTCTGTGCAATGGGGCATGAAGTGACTGTGTTCCATCGAGGAAAAACTACAGCTGACTTGCCGCAAGGAGTTAATTATATTCAGGGCGATCGCAAAAATTTCACTGACTTCAAAAGGGAGTTTGAGCGCATTTCTCCTCAAGTCGTGCTAGATATGATTCCCTATACTCAGCAAGATGCTCAAGATTTAGTCAATACCTGTAAAGGCGTTGCTGGGCGTGTTGTCGTGATTAGTAGTCAAGACGTTTATCGCGCCTATGATGTGCTTCGTAAGCTGGAATCTGGTTCACCCGATCCAGTTCCTCTGAAAGAAGATTCACCTCTACGTTCTCGGCTTTATCCTTTTAAAGATTTGCCCGAAAGACCCATCAATGTACCAGAAGATTACGACAAAATCTTAGTGGAAAAAGTTGTTATGGGTGAGCCAGAACTCCCCAGCACAATTCTACGACTTCCCATGGTTTACGGTTTGGGTGACCCTCTGCATCGGCTGTTTTCTTACCTCAAACGGATGGATGAAAATCGCCCTGCTATTGTCTTGGAGGAGAGTTTAGCCCGTTGGCGAGGTTCTTGGAGTTATGTGGAGAATGTGGCAGAAGCGATCGCGCTTGCAGTCACCGATGAACGGGCAGCAAATCGCATTTACAATGTCGCTGAACACTCCAGCGTTACTGAAGCTGAACGTATCAGTAATATTGGTCGTATTGCTGGGTGGAACGGCGAAATTGTAGTAGTGTCCACGGCTAAGATGCCAGAATCCTGGGAATTAGCTTACAACACAAACCAAGACTGGGTAATAGACACTACCCGCATTCGAGAAGAACTGGGTTACTTAGAATTAATACCCCAAGACGAAGCCTTAAGACGAACTATAGCTTGGGAACGAAAGCACCCGCCTGACGAGATTTCAAAATGGGCAGCCCCTGAACTGCTGGACTATGCAAGCGAAGATGCGATTTTGGCTTCAGAACTTACGCATGAACGCCATATATAGTAGGGGTGAACGGCCGTTCACCCCTACAAATGACGGTTCGTAATAAGAAATTTTTGTAAGTCCTGGGCTTCTTTGAAACAATCCACTTGTTAAAGGAGGAACGTACATGAGTACTTTCTGTTTGGTACATGGTGCTTTTCTAGGCGCATGGTGTTGGGAGAAGCTAATTCCTCATCTTGAAGGATGGGGTCACCATGCGATCGCAATGGATCTGCCGCTTGAAGACCCAGAAGCTGGAGCTGTTCGCTATGCTGAAGCTGTGCTTCAAACCTTAAAAGAAGTCGATGATGACGTTGTGCTAGTTGGTCACTCAATGACTGGTTTGTTCATTCCACTTATTGCCAGCCAGCGAAAGGTACGAAAGCTTGTCTTCCTTGCAGGAGGTATCCCCAAGGTGGGAACCAGCGTAACTGAGCGGTTATCTAGCTCGGAACCTGATATGTTTAATCCAGATGGTGTTGACCAAGACCCTTCACAAGACGAAGCAGTAGCGACGAAGTTGCTCTTTAACGACTGTGAACCTGATGTAGCTCGATGGGCAGTCTCAAAACTGCGTTTTCAAGCATCAAGGCTAATTTTTTCCGAGGTTAGTCCTCTTCAAGTCTGGCCGGACGTAGAATCGTCATATATCCTCTGCACTGACGACCAGACGTTTACTCCCGGTTGGTCTAGGCGTACTGCTCGTGAAATCCTTGGTGTCGATGCGATCGAGTTACCTGGGGGTCACTGCCCACAAGTATCCCGCCCTTCTCACCTTGCCGATATACTCATCAAGACAATCATGTGATTTATGGAAATTTTAATTGTCGAGGATGAACCAGAAATCGCTAAGCTCATCCAGCTGACTTTAGAACGAGAAGGCTTTTCCTGCCACTGGTGTCGTGATGGACTAGCGGCGTTGGCAGCATTTAGTAAGCAACAACCTGATGTCATCGTTTTAGATTTGATGCTTCCTGGTTTGGATGGATTAGAGGTATGTGCCAGAATTCGACAAAAGCCGGGTACCAAAGACCCGTATATTTTGATGTTGACCGCTAAGGGTGAGGAAATTGACCGTGTTATTGGTCTGTCTACTGGCGCAGATGATTATCTTGTTAAACCCTTTAGTCCGACAGAACTAGTTGCTAGAGTTCGGGCATTATTACGCCGCAGTCTGCGTCATGGAGGACAGCATCTGGTCTACCATACCCAACATTTCGCAGTTGATGTGGATCAGCGAACTGCCAGCCGCCATACTGATTCTGACAAGACAGAAGTACTGGACTTGACCACCTTAGAATTTAACCTTTTGGCAACATTTATCAGTCAACCCGGTCGAGTTTGGAACCGCAGCCAGTTAATTGACAAACTTTGGGGAGATGACTTTTTTGGAGATGAACGGGTAGTAGATACTCATGTAGCCCGGTTGCGAAAAAAAATTGAGCCTGATCCAAGTAATCCAACCTTTGTGAAAACAGTCATTGGTGTTGGCTACAAGTTTGAAGACTCAGCTGCTGCACAAAGCCATGAGTAAGGCTAATTTGCGTAGAGTGAAATCTTTACCCTTGGCATCGCGTCTGTTTTTCTCCCATCTCGTGGTGATGATTGTGGGGGTAGGTTCTCTGGTACTCATCGGCAAGTTGTCTTCCCGTCCCATCTTTGTTTGGCATCTGGAACAAATCGAAGGTAGGGGGTTTAGTTTAGTCTATAGCCGTCCCTACTTGGTAAAAGGGTTTGACACCGCCTGGAATCGCAGCACTTTTTGGTCAGTTATTGTCGGAACCACTGCTGCTGGTGGACTCAGCTACTGGGTTTCCAAGCGCATCGTACAGCCTCTGACTCAGATTGAGCAAGTCACCAAGAAGTTTGCCTCAGGCAACTTGGATGAACGACTCCCGCCAAGTGAAATTCCTGAAATCAACCAACTAGCGACCAGTTTCAACACGATGGCAGTCAGTTTGGAAGATGTGGAACACAGACGGCGAGAACTAGTGAGTGATCTTACTCATGAACTGCGAACTCCCCTAACAGTAGTACGTGGTTATCTGGAAGAATTATCAGGTGGGCGGATTGAGGCGACACCAGCAGTTTATCAGCAACTAACGAAAGAAACAAAGCGTCTAGAGCGGTTGATCAACGATTTGCAAGAGCTTTCTAAAGCAGAAGCTGGTTACTTACCCATTAAGCTTCAGCCTGTTGATTTACGTCCTTTGTTAGAAGCTCTAGTGCAAAAATTTTCTGATCAATTACTAGAAGATGGCCCCCAACTGCACTTACAATGTCCCGACCAACTGCCGATGGTACTTGCTGACATTGACCGAGTAGAACAGGTGTTGGTTAACCTCATCGGCAATGCTCTCACTTATACGGATAAGGGTTCCATTACTGTTCAGGCTGAGGTTCAATCAGAAGGAGGAAAAGTACTCACGCCTCGACTGTGGATTGCGGTAACTGATACGGGTGTAGGGATTGCACCTGAAGATTTACCTCATGTCTTTGAGCGTTTCTGGCGAGCAGAAAAGTCTCGAAATCAACATACTGGGGGAACTGGCATTGGTCTGGCAATTTCTCAACGGTTAGTTGAACTGCAAGGCGGTGAAATTGAAGTGGAAAGTCAATTGGGTGTAGGGAGTACATTTCGGTTTTATCTACCTCTGGCATGAGGAAGGATGAGGGATGAGGGATGAGGGATGAGGGTACAAGCCCATGAATTTAATTAGGT
>DALYIW010000174.1:0-18241 GCA_031970155.1 Coleofasciculaceae cyanobacterium CTOTU46601
AAACACCCGGAGCGGTTCCAGTCGTTTGAGCTATCCTTTGGCAAAGCTCACGTCTTCTATCCAGAAGCTAGTTTAGAGCGTTGTACAGCTGCTCTGCTGTTGGATGTTGACCCAGTGGGGTTAGTACGAAAACAGCGTGGGGAAGGATTTCAATTGGAACAATACGTAAATGACCGTCCCTATGTAGGTTCGTCGTTTTTAAGTGTAGCGATCGCCAAAATATTCGGTACAGCCCTTGCAGGCCGCTGCAAAGACCAACCCGAACTAGCACAAACCCCTATCCCCCTAACTGCCAAACTAGCTGTATTGCCTTGCAAAAGCGGTGAAGCCTTCTTGCGACGACTGTTTGAGCCTTTGGGTTACACCGTCACCACCCAACAACACGCCCTAGATGAGCAATTTCTCGACTGGGGAAACAGCCCATACTTCACCGTCGAACTACAAGCTACCGTCCGCTTGCAGGATTTATTGTCCCATATCTACGTCCTCATCCCTGTCTTAGATGACGAAAAACACTATTGGGTAGGAGATGAAGAAGTCGATAAACTCCTCCGTCACGGCGAAGGGTGGTTGGCCGCCCATCCAGAACAGCAACAAATTGCCAAGCGTTACCTTAAACGGCAGGGACGTTTAGTGCGAACTGCATTAGCACAATTGGTGGAAGAAGACAACCCCAACCCCGACGATAACCAAGAGAAACATCAGCTTGAAGAAGCTATAGTTGAGAAACCCATGAGCCTCAATCAACAGCGCCTAGAAGCTGTCCTGATGGCACTTAAAGCTTGTGGGGCGAAACGAGTAATTGACTTAGGTTGTGGCGAGGGGCGTCTTTTAAAAGTACTGTTGCAAGACAAAACATTTGAGGAAATTGTCGGAGTAGATGTATCCTACCGTGCTTTGGAAATTGCTCAAGAGCGACTGCACTTAGATTGGTTGACCGAAGGGCAGCGACAACGAATTAAATTAATTCAAGGGTCGCTAACTTATCGTGACAATCGTTTGAATGGATATGATGCGGCTACAGTTGTAGAGGTAATTGAGCATTTAGATCCGCCACGTTTAGCTGGGTTTGAGCGAGTGTTGTTCGAGTTTGCCAAACCGGCAACTGTTGTCATAACGACGCCGAATGTCGAGTATAACGTCAAGTTTGAAAATCTCCCAGCGGGGAAACTTCGACACAAAGACCATCGCTTCGAGTGGACGCGAGATGAATTTAAAGCATGGGCGAACCGAGTAGCAGAACGTTTTCATTACTCAGTAAAGTTTCTCTCAGTGGGTGCAGAAGATGCAGATGTCGGCGCACCAACACAGATGGGGGTATTTAGTCGTGATTAACAAATCGTCTATCAATCCAAACTTAATTGTGCCAGTAGGAACGCAAGTTGTAACTCGTGTTGAGCTTAAAAGTTTTACTAGCGAAATCTCGTATTTACCAGGAACAGTCGCTGTATTGGTAAAATCGCCAACTGACAATTCTCACACCTACCAATTGCGTTTTCTCGACGGAACAGAAGCAACTCTCCATCGACATGAATTTAGTCTTCGTAAACACTTTCAAGAAGATGGATTACAACAAGCAGGAGAATTATTAGCTGAATATAACCTTTACAATCATGTGATCTACCGTTGTATCGTCGGTTCTAAAGCTTACGGTTTAGATCATGCTAATTCTGACATCGACCGACGCGGCATTTACTTACCACCCGCCCAAATTCACTGGTCACTTTATGGCATTCCTGAACAACTCGATAATAAAGAGACTGAAGAGTGTTACTGGGAAATTCAGAAGTTTTTGATTTTGGCACTAAAAGCCAACCCCAATGTTTTGGAGTGCTTGTACACGCCATTAGTAGAAACGATGACCCCTCTAGCTGAAGAATTACTGACGATTCGTTGTATTTTTCTATCTAAACTGGTGTATCAAACCTACAACGGATATGTAATGTCGCAGTTCAAGAAAATGGAACAAGACCTCCGGAATAAAGGTGAAATTAAATGGAAACACGCTATGCATTTAATTCGACTTTTATTGTCAGGGATAAAGATACTTAAGGAAGGGTTGGTTCCAGTTCATATTGAAGACTATCGAGAGGAGCTTTTAGCTATTCGGTATCAGCAGATATCTTGGCAGGACGTAGATAAATGGCGACTGAGTTTACATCAGGAATTTGATCGAGCTTTTGCAGAAACTCACTTGCCGGAACGTCCTGATTATGAAAAAGCCAATGCTTTTTTGATTAAGGCGCGTCGAAGTATGGTTGAGAATTGAGTCCCAAATGCACCTGCATCACCTCTCACTATCTCCAGTAAATCTAATTTGCATCTACACAAACACAGTTATCAATTGTCTGAGATACGGGATAGGGCACGGCAGTGCCGTGCCCCTACAATTGGTGTACTTCACAAGAGATGAAAGCCGCTATAATTGCCAAGAACTTTAAACATATGGATGTAGACCAAAAACTACTTAAAGTAATTTCCAGTCAGCCTTACCCGCTTTTGTTTGCAACTATTAGCGGTGCACATTTATATGGTTTTCCCTCGCCTGATTCGGACTATGATTTACGCGGTGTTCATATTTTGCCAGTACAAGAAGTAATTGGACTGAATCCTGCTTGTGAAACTATTGAAGTTTCTGAAGTTCGGGACGAATTGCAAATTGACTTGGTGACTCACGATGTTAAGAAGTTCTTCTCGCTGCTGCTTAAAAAGAATGGCTATGTTCTGGAACAACTCTATTCACCGTTAATTGTCCAGACAACACCAGCCCATGAAGAATTAAAAGAACTGGCAAAGCAATGTATTACCCGTCACCACAGTCATCATTACTTTGGTTTTGCTGAAACTCAGTGGAGACTTTGGGAAAAAGAAACCCCTCACCGAGTCAAGCCACTCCTCTATGTTTACCGAGTTCTGTTAACCGGTATTCAGCTGATGCGGACGGGGGTTATAGAAGCTAATTTACTACAGCTAAATGAAGTATTTAAATTGCCTTATATAGCTGATTTGATTGCTCAAAAGAAGTCAGGAACAGAAAAGTCTTTTTTGACAGATGCTGATGTGGAATTTCATCAAGGAGAATATCAGCGGCTGCGTGAGGAATTGGAATCAGCTTATCAAGCTAGCACTCTACCTGAAGCACCTTCTGCTAAAGCTGCGTTAAATGAATTGTTGGTGCGGTTGAGAATGGCATCTATTGCTACTGAAGGAAAGTAGATTAATGACTTCCATATGTAATGATTCCAGAACTACGGAAGAACTGATTAAATTTGCCTTAACTGAAGAGGATGAAGGTGCGGTATGGGAGACAGTAGAAATCTTGCAATTCCGTGGGAACAGTGAAGTATTTGAAGCCGCACAAAAGTTATGCGAAAGCAACAGCCCAAAGGAAAGACAACTAGGTGTAGACCTATTAGGTCAACTGGGAATACCCGATAAAACTTTTCCTGATGAGTCTTTAGCAATCCTTTTGAAACTTCTTGATATTGAAAAAGATAGTAATGTCCTGTATTCGATTGGAATTGCTTTGGGGCATATACAGGATTCGAGAGCAATCCCACCACTCGCTAAATTTAAAAATCATCCTAATTCAGATGTTCGTTTTGGCGTTGTTATAGGGATTTCCTGTCAGGAAAACGAGCTGGCTATCAGTACGCTGCTCGAATTATCTTCAGATGAGGATGAAGAGGTCAGAAACTGGGCTACTTTTGGGCTGGGTTCACAAATTGAGGCTGATACAGTCGAGATTCGAGAAGCGTTGTTTCAACGTCTTGTAGAAGAAGATCATGAAATTCGTGGTGAGGCGTTAGTGGGTTTGGCAAGAAGACGAGATGAAAGAGTTATTGAGCCGCTAATTAAAGAACTCTCCTCTGATTCTGTGGGAGTCTTAGCTGTTGAAGCCGCCCAGGAAATTGGAGATGCACGATTGTATTCAGCTTTGATGCAATTGAAAGAATGGTGGAATCTTGACAAAGATTTGTTGGCAAAAGCGATTAATAGTTGTGAAACAAAATGAAATTAACTATCCCTGAACTATCCTTAGTTGTCCTCATGGGTGCTTCTGGTTCTGGTAAGTCTAGCTTTGCCCGGAAACACTTTAAAGCTACTGAGGTTCTGTCATCAGATTTTTGTCGAGGCTTGGTTTCTGATGATGAAAATGACCAGTCTGCAACTAAAGATGCCTTTGAGGTACTGCACTATATCGCTGCCAAGCGGTTAGCGGCTGGAAAACTAACAGTAGTTGATGCGACAAATGTACAGCCAGAAGACCGAAAACCACTTGTACAATTGGCGCGTGAGTATCATTGTTTGCCAGTTGCGATCGCTCTCAATTTACCAGAACAACTGTGTCACGATCGCAATTCCTCTCGTCCTGATCGCAATTTTGGCCCCCACGTTGTCCGCAGACAAAGCCAGAACTTGAAGCGTTCTCTTTCCCACCTCCAACGCGAAGGCTTCCGCCATATTCATATTCTCCACTCCTTAGAAGACGTTGAAGCCGCTATCATCGAACGTCAGCCACTTTGGAATAACCGTAAACACGAACATGGCCCGTTTGACATCATCGGTGATATTCACGGCTGCTGTGATGAACTAGAAGCCCTGTTACAACAACTTGGATACGAAATCACCCCCCAAATCGATGGTGCATCCTTATGGGGCGATGCCATTTACACTCATCCCCAAGGTAGAAAAGTTGTCTTTCTCGGTGATTTGGTAGACCGTGGCCCTCGCATTCTTGATACCCTAAAACTCGTTCGTAATATGGTTGAGGCAGGCACCGCCTTGTGTGTTCCCGGCAACCACGACATGAAGTTAATGCGGAAGCTACGGGGTAAGAATGTCAAAATTACCCACGGATTAGATAAAAGTCTTGCTGAAGTTGAGGCGTTACCAGAAGAAATACGAGAACCCTTTACTAAAGAAATTGCTAACTTCCTGGATTCTCTCGTTAGTCACTATGTCCTTGATGATGGTAATCTCGTTGTCTCTCACGCTGGGATGAAAGAGGCACTACAAGGACGGGGTTCTGGGAAAGTTCGAGATTTTGCCCTCTATGGCGAAACAACGGGTGAAACCGATGAATTTGGTTTACCTGTGCGCTACAACTGGGCAGGAGAGTATCGGGGTAGGGCAATTGTGGTTTATGGACATACGCCAGTCCCTGAACCAGAATGGCTCAATGGCACGATCGATATTGATACAGGTTGCGTCTACGGGGGAAAGCTGACGGCGCTACGCTATCCAGAACGGGAGTTAATTTCAGTTGCTGCGCTTAAGACTTACTGTGAATCGGCAAAGCCGTTGAGCGTCGAAACTGCCGATACTTTGACGCTTACGGCACAGCAACAACTGGATGATGTGCTGGATTTAGCAGATGTTTTGGGTAAGCGTTTGATTACAACGCAGTTGCATCACAAAGTAACGATTCGAGAAGAAAATGCGATCGCCGCCTTGGAAGTAATGAGTCGTTTTGCGGCTAATCCCAAATGGCTAATCTACCTACCGCCCACAATGTCCCCCTGTGAAACCTCAACGTTGCCAGAATTATTAGAACATCCAGCAGAAGCTTTTTCTTATTACCGCAAGCAGGGTGTTTTTCAAGTAGTCTGTGAAGAAAAGCACATGGGTTCACGGGCGGTGGTTATTGTTTGCCGCAATGAAGATGTAGCTAGGGCTAGATTTGGTGTAGTTGGTGAGGGAATTGGTATCTGTTACACCCGCACAGGACGGCGTTTCTTTGAGAACTCTAACTTGGAATCTCAGCTATTAGAACGGTTGCAAGCGGCTTTAGAAATAGCTAACTTTTGGGAGGAATTTAATACTGATTGGGTGTGCTTAGATTGTGAGTTGATGCCTTGGTCAGCGAAAGCTTTGGAACTGTTACGACGACAATACGCGGCAGTTGGTGCTAGTTCTAATGCGGCATTATTTGATGCGGTATCAGTGTTAGAACAAGCCGCTGGACGGGGAATTGATGTTAGTTCTACCTTGTCTCAATACAAAAAGCGATCGCATATGGCTCAACACTATGTAAATGCCTATCGACGCTACTGTTGGCAAGTTGATTCAATCGCTGACTTAAAGCTTGCTCCTTTTCATATTTTGGCAACAGAAGGGGCAGTGCATATTGATAAAAATCATGCTTGGCATATGGAGACAATTGCTAATATCTGTCGGCACGACCCAACCTTATTTCAAGCAACAGCATACAAAGTGGTAGATGTCAATCCTTCGGACTTCGGCGTGAGCGCTCAGTCGAACGCTTCGCTCAGGGTCAATGAAATAGCGAGTGAAGAAGCAGGTATTAAGTGGTGGGAGGAACTTACCTGTTGTGGTGGAGAAGGCATGGTAGTCAAGCCTTTTGATTTTATTGTGAAAGGGCAATGGGCGTTAGTGCAACCAGCGGTGAAGTGTCGGGGACGAGACTATCTGCGGATTATTTATGGGCCAGAATACACAGCACCAGAGAATTTGGAACGATTGCGGCAGCGGGGGTTATCGAGAAAGCGATCGCTAGCTTTACGGGAATTTTCTCTCGGCATTGAGGCATTGCAACGTTTCGTGAATCAAGAACCTTTGCGCCGCGTTCATGAATGTGTTTTTGGAATTTTGGCGCTAGAAAGTGAGCCTGTCGATCCGCGTTTGTGAACCTAATTTTTTCTAACCAAGGGGTCAATTAATGCGTCAGGAATAAGGTTCTGCAAATCCAATGACATTCCCCATTACCTATTACTGATCAGTCTTGACTTGTAAAATTCCTTCTTCCACAAGGCGGGTGATGATGGGTGCAACATCTCCATCAAAATCTAGCTCAGGTGCCCAATCAGCAACATCGAATAGACTAAATTCTGCTTGATCGAATAAACTTTTCACAAAAGTAACCGGAATTCCTTTTAAATCAATTTGCTTTGTCCCAACCTGTATTTGATAGTGTTCTTCACCTATCTGCTTGAGCTGAACACGGTGCAATGGAGACCAGCGAAAGCGAGTCAAAAATGCATCTGGAAAGATGTCAACTCCCAGTTGAGAAGGTAAAGTTACTGGAAAGGGTGGCAAATCTCGATAAGTCAGATTGTTAACATATTTGTCTAGTACATCAGGCTGACTTAGAAACCCAATGAGATGCTGGCGTAACGTGTTTAACTGCTGTTCCAAAGCACTCGTGTCACCATCTACGACAGCTGGTAAGCTTTGCCGCCAGTTGACCTGCTTTTGCAAATCATCCATGAGGTAGTTCAGCCAATCGAGACCTGTTTGGCAATCCATCCCAACCGTAAGATGTAAGGATGGCTGTCCACAACCAATAGCATAATGCCAATGTCCTCGTGGGATATAAAGCAAATCTCCAGGCTTAAGTATGCATTGCAAATAGGGTGGCTCATCTGGTGCGGCTAAATCTGATGAATGCTTCAAGACAGGATAAGGAATGGTTTCTCGAAAAACGAACCACTCTTTTTCACCCTCAATTTGCAAGATAAACACATCATGATTATCGTAATGACAATCAAATCCCTGCTGCGTGGTTGGGGAACAATACAGATTGACATGAGTTCGATAGCCAATGTCATATCGGAGTCCTGCTGCCAGTTTAACTACTGCTGGAACTCGTCGATGAACCCCGTTGATAATGAGTGTAGCTCCCTGATGCAAGTAATCATTCCAGTCCTGTGGATTGCTAGTCTCTTGTATGGATTCTCCATTAAGTGAAAAGCGTAAATCTGGTTCTGAGAGTTTGTGGTAGTTCAACAGATGATTGAGGTCATTCCATGAAAAGAAGCTTTGAAACTTGTGACGATGCTCTGCTGGAATATGAATTGCTTCTTGCGTCCAATACTCGGCTAAAAACTGAGCAACTGAACAGGGTGCAAGTAACTGTTGCAGAATTTTCATAATCCAGAAATACCTGTTTAATAAAAAAAAATCTATATAAAATGACAACTAGTTAAATTTATATTTTAACAAAAAAAGAGGGGATAAAAACTAATTAGTTACTGGTTGGAAACATTAATAATATTTCAAGCTTGAGTAACTTTTTGTATTTATCCCTCTCGGCTAACTCTATAACTTAGAACCTTTTCTCAAATCTCACTCAACATAACTATCTACTTCTGTTGGAGTTGCTGTTGCTGTTGCTGTTTGAGTTAGAGTTGTTGTTGGAATTGGAGTTAGAGTTGTTGTTGGAATTGGAGTTGGAGTTGCTGTTGGAATTGGAGTTAGAGTTGTTGTTGGAATTGGAATTGTTGTTTGAATTAGAATTCCTGTTCCGACGACGCCGCTGACGGCGCTGTGACAGAAGCTGTGAAGACTCACTCAATTGACTATTCTCACGACCTAAGTCAATCACTTGAACACTAATAGATCGTTGCACTACTGACACAGGCTTTTCTGAAAGTACGGCAGCGTTGACAACTTGACCCTCCGTTGGGAATAAACAACCAACGCTAGTAGCCAAGAATAAGCCAAGAACAACTTTAGGATGCATACGAGACTTAGAATTCATGTGAAAATCCTCTCAGCAATAAAAAAAGCCAATGTTAAGCGAGTAGGAGAAATCATTGATTTGATTAACCTCCATGACTATAGTGCAGTTTTTTTATGATAAGTCCATTAAAATTTTGTGAGAAAATTCACATGTATTTAGAGGAACTTTTACTAGTCAAAGGTCGTCGGTGGAGTGCTTGAAGGCTAAGTTGCTCAGTGTTGCTAGTGACGCGACTGCCTTAAAATTATGCAGGGGTCGCACCCAGCTATAATTTGAGGCAAGTGATTGCAAACGGGAAGAATGACTACAGTAGCAATCTTGCCCATCTCGGATGCCAGTGGTGAGAAATCTTATCGCGCCATTGCAGGAGATAAGCACTCTGACAGTTAGATACTTTGGTTGAGGCTGAACTGAAAGCGGCAACAGCCAGAACAGCGGCATTGATACAGCAAGGGAGTTCATGAATCCGTGTAGAGCAAGCGGCTAATGCATCTTTAAACCTCATCTGGATTAATACCCATTTCTCGTAATTTTTCTGCCAATCGCTCAACTTTAGCTTGAGCTAATTCCTTTTGCTGTCGTTCTTGCTCCCTTTGTCTTTCTAGTTCCACATAGGTTAAAAACTTTTGCCCATCAGGGCGATAAATTTCTAACTCTCCTGACGATAATTCAAACCGTATTCCCAAGCGCGGACTGACCCAACCTGCCATCGATTCAATATCATTAAGTTCAGTACCAGAGCGTAGCCACCCAGTTAAATCAGTGTTGTCAGGGTCATATATATAGTATTCTTCCACACCATAGCGTTCGTAGAATCTCAGTTTCCTGACCATTTCACCTAAGCGATTTCCCGGAGAAAGTACTTCAAAAACAACTTGAGGAGGAATATTATATTCTCGCCATTGTTGATAAGAGCCTCTGTCTCCTTTTGGTCTACCAAACACGACCATGACATCAGGAGCTAGTCGAGTTTTGTTATCTCCTTCTACTGGATACCAAAGTAAATCTCCAGCGACAAAAATATCAGCATTATCTTTAAACAGAGCGTCTAACCCCCCTTGAATTGTCACAATGCAGCGAAATTGCTTGGTATTATCTGCCATTGGTTGTCCATCGCTGTCTGAGTAAATAATTACAGGTTCGACAGACGGTTGAACTGATGCTGTCATTGGAATATCTCCGTTTTGACCCTACTAGCCTTGACGATAACAAGGTCACACGTCTGAAGGGATACACCTCAGTAAAGTAGCCGGATTCGCAGCAAAACTTAACACGACTCTCAGACTACAGTTGTTCCTAGGGGTACGCCCTCTGATAGACTTGAAAACTGGAACAGCCATATAAAACGTCGCAAAATCAAGCATTTGGGAGAACGGGTGTCGTGGAAAACACACTAGGTTTAGAGATTATTGAAGTAGTCGAGCAAGCCGCGATCGCATCTGCCAAGTGGATGGGTAAAGGCGAGAAAAACACCGCAGACCAAGTCGCTGTGGAGGCGATGAGAGAGCGGATGAACAAAATTTACATGCGGGGTCGCATCGTTATTGGTGAAGGGGAGCGAGATGACGCCCCTATGCTCTACATCGGGGAAGAAGTCGGCATCTGTACCCGCGAGGATGCCAAAAATTACTGCAATCCAGACGAATTGGTTGAGATTGACATTGCTGTCGATCCCTGTGAAGGCACTAACCTAGTCGCCTATGGGCAACCCGGTTCAATGGCTGTGCTGGCAATTTCCGAGAAAGGTGGTCTATTTGCCGCCCCTGACTTCTATATGAAGAAGCTAGCAGCGCCCCCACAGGCACAGGGTCATGTAGATATCAACAAGTCAGCTACCGAAAACCTGAAGATTCTCTCAGAGTGCCTAGATCGGGCGATTGAGGAACTCGTGGTTGTCGTCATGAAACGCGATCGCCACAACGAACTGATTAAGGAAATCCGAGAAGCTGGGGCCAGAGTGCGACTAATTAGCGACGGGGATGTCTCAGCTGCCATCTCCTGTGCCTTTGCGGGTACCAATATCCATGCCTTGATGGGAATTGGTGCTGCACCAGAAGGCGTCATCTCAGCCGCAGCAATGCGTGCTTTAGGTGGACACTTCCAAGGCCAGCTCATCTACGATCCAGAAATCGTGAAAACAGGATTGATTGGCGAAAGCAAAGAAAGCAACCTTGAGCGGCTCAAGTCAATGAACATTAACGATCCTGACAAGGTTTACAATGCTGACGAGCTAGCTTCTGGTAACACAGTACTGTTTGCGGCTTGTGGTATCACTCCTGGAACCCTTATGGAAGGCGTCCGGTTCTTCCACGGTGGAGCAAGGACTCAAAGCCTGGTTATTTCTAATCAGTCAAACACGGCGCGATTTGTGGACACAATCCATATGTTCGAGGAGCCAAAGTACATCCAACTCAAGTAGAAGTAACGCGCTCATCAGATGCAGGGTTACATCCACTACTGAAACTAGTAAAGCGTGGCGCGATCGCGTCGCGCTTTGCTAACAGAAAAATAAATTCACATAGCGCTATAATCGGCGCTGCCAAGTTTGATGATGAGTGAACTTTAAAGTTTTTAAACTAAGAAAAACACTAATTCTCTTTACATCATCGTGAGATCTGACCAAAAATACGATAAATATTTGGAGCTTAAATAAGAAAGCATGAATATCGCAGTCGTAGGTCTAAGCCACAAGACAGCGCCAGTTGAAGTTCGGGAAAAGCTGAGTATTCAAGAAGCAATGATGGAAAGCGTGATGCAACAATTGTGTCACTATCCCCACATTGAAGAAGTAGCAATTGTCAGCACCTGCAATCGCCTAGAAATTTATGTAGTGGCTACGGAAACTGAGCAGGGAATCCGAGAAGTCATCCAATTTCTCTCAGAAAATAGTAAACTTCCCCTAAACCAACTGCGGCAACACCTATTCATCTTGTTGCACCAAGATGCCGTAATGCACTTGATGCGGGTAGCTGCCGGCCTCGATAGCCTAGTCCTGGGAGAAGGGCAAATTTTGGCGCAGGTCAAAAACACCCATAAACTCGGTCAACAATACAAGGGTATCGGTCGCTTGCTCAACCGACTCTTTAAACAGGCGATTACAGCAGGCAAGCGAGTTCGCACCGAAACCAGCATTGGTACAGGTGCTGTCTCAATTAGCTCTGCTGCCGTAGAATTGGCTCAGATGAAAGCCCAGAACTTAGCTGCCTGCCGCGTCGCCATCGTTGGTGCGGGTAAGATGTCGTGCTTGTTGGTAAAACACCTGTTGGCTAAAGGTGCTGTTAGTATCTCAATTTTGAATCGCTCTCAGACGCGATCTAAGGAATTAGCTAATCAGTTTCCAGAGGCAAAGCTTGAACTACAGCCACTTTCGGAAATGATGACGGTGATTGCTGGGTCAGATCTGGTATTTACCAGTACCTCTGCTACCGAACCGTTACTAGATCGGGCGAAGTTGGAAGCGTGTCTTGAGGTGAATCGGTCTTTGATGCTATTTGATATCTCGGTGCCTCGTAATGTTGCGGCGGATGTTAATGAATTAGAAAACGTACAAGCGTTTAATGTTGATGACTTAAAGGCTGTCGTAGCGCAGAACCAGGAAAGCCGACGCAAGATGGCGATGGAAGCTGAGGCGCTTTTGGACGAAGAAGTCGAAAACTTTGAAGTGTGGTGGCGATCGCTCGAAACCGTAACTACCATCAGCTGCCTACGAGACAAAGTAGAAACAATTCGCGAACAAGAGCTAGAAAAAGCCCTATCGCGTCTAGGTACTGAATTTGCCGAAAAACATCAAGAAGTCATCGAAGCCCTAACACGAGGTATCGTTAATAAAATTCTTCATGACCCGATGGTGCAGCTAAGAGCAGAGCAGGATATCGAGGCAAGACGCCAAGCTATGCAGTCACTACAAATACTTTTTAACCTAGATGTTGGTGAACAATACAGCTAATATCAAAACCTGCTATGGCGAGTCTGATTTGATTCGTGAACAAGGGAGACAAGGGAGACAAAAGACAGGTGTTTTACAAATCACTTAGACTGGCTAGAATCGTGAATTGCTAGTGGCTGATGGCTTTCTAAAACGAATTGATCGACTGGGTTTACTGCTACTAGGGCTGTGGCTGATCTGGGATTTGCTATCTCACCTAGTAGCAGAAATTTTGTGGTTCAGTGAAGTTGGTTATCTACCAGCGTTCGTGACGCGGTTGCAGGCGCAGCTAGGACTGTGGGTTGTTGTCTGTGTTGCATCGGCTGGATTTTGCTTGAGCAACTTGTTTCTAGCAAACCGCCTCAAGTATCCCAAAGATACTTCAGAGTTGTTACAAAAGTCGCCGTCAGCTATTCGCCGCCAAGGTGTTGGCGTGATGAATTCACAACTTAGGGTAGTGGATCAGGCAAGATTCCAACCCATTCGGGTAGGTACGGGGGCACCATCTCAATACGATGTTTCTGAACCTTCAGCTGTTCTAACGTTGCGATCGCTTCTCCCCGTCATACTCTTACTCAGCTTACTGGTAGGGTTGATGCTGCTGCACTACGGCAAAATCGCGCTTTCCCTGTGGCATCGAGATTTGAACCTTCCCAATATAACGCCGTCACTGCCGCTTTCCTTTGGTTGGAAGTCACTGGTGCAGCTATTGCAACTGCACTCGTGGGGAAAGCTTTCTTGGCAGCTAGGTGTACTCCCCGTAATTGCGATCGCACTGATTGTCAATCCTCAGTTTGGGTTAACGGCGATCGCTGTTTTCCTTTCATTGTTATGGTCATTTATCCTGTCCGGACAATGGAGCAGAATTTTACAGTATTTCCATGCCACTGCCTTTAATGCTGTTGAACCACTGTTTAAACAAGATATTAGCTTTTATGTATTTAGCTTGCCCGTGTGGCAGCTTTTGGAATTTTGGCTGGGGGGACTGTTTCTCTTTTGTCTGGTAGCAGTAACTCTGATTTACTTGCTTTCAGGAGATAGCTTCTCTCAAGGGAAATTTCCGGGGTTTTCTCAAAGCCAGTTGCGCCACTTGTATGGATTGGCTAGCTGCGTTGCTGTTGCGATCGCTGGTCATTATTGGATGCATCGCTATCAATTAATGTATTCAACTTACGGACTGGTCTACGGTGCTGGTTACACCGATATCACAACCCAGCTACCCATTGATATCACTCTGTTGCTTTCGGCAGGAGGGATAGCGCTTTTCCTCCTGATTCAGGCAATTTTTGGCTTCAGGTATCTCAAGACAAACAGTAAGATGGTTCTGCTAGTGTTGGGACTGTTCCTGGCGGTAGTGGCAATAGCAGATGGGATTGCACCAGTTGCCGTCCAACGTCTGGTTGTTCAACCGAATGAACTGGTGCGAGAACGACCTTACATCCAGCGCAGTATTGACCTCACCAGGCAGGCATTTGCTCTAAACAATATTGAAGTTCAAACCTTTGACCCCAAAGGTCAGCTTACCTATGCAGATATTCAAGCAAACGACTTGACGATTCGCAATATCCGGCTATGGGACAAACGCCCTCTCTTAGAAACCAATCGTGAATTGCAGCAAATCCGCCTTTACTACAAATTTCCTGATGCTGATATTGATCGCTATACCCTTAAACAAGATGTTGGTACAGACAAGCAACAGGTAATCATTGCTGCCCGTGAGTTAGACTACAACGCGGTGCCTCAACAGGCTCAAACCTGGATTAATCAACACTTGATTTATACTCACGGCTATGGCTTTACCCTCAGCCCTGTGAATACGGTGGGTCCTGGGGGACTGCCTGACTACTTTGTCAAAGATATTGCTACTACTGTTGGTGGCAACAGCGCCTTAAAAACTTCAGATGAACGCATTCGGGCGAGTATTCCCATCGGTAAACCCCGGATTTACTATGGCGAAATCACCAACAACTACGTGATGACGTCAACGAAAGCCAAAGAGTTTGACTATCCCAGTGGCGACGACAATGCTTACAACATCTATGACGGTAAAGGCGGCGTTGCTATAGGTTCTTGGTGGCGTCGGTTGCTGTTTGCCCAGTATTTGAAAGACTGGCAGATGCCCTTGACGCAAAACTTTACTTCTAAGACTAAACTTTTGTTGCGCCGGAATATAAACCAGAGGATTCGTGCGATCGCGCCTTTTCTACGTTATGACAGCGACCCTTATCTGGTGACAGCTAATGCTAGTGGAGGAGAATTGAGCGTCAATCAGAACTACCTTTACTGGATTGTCGATGCTTATACGACAAGCGATCGCTACCCCTATTCCGACCCAGGTAAGCACGAATTTAACTACATCCGCAACTCAGTCAAAGTTGTCATCGATGCCTACCACGGTGATGTCAATTTCTACGTTGCTGACCCCAAAGACCCGATCATTCATACCTGGAGTGTGATTTTTCCCAAACTCTTCAAACCGTTAGACGCCATGCCAGCTGCCCTACGCAGTCATATTAGGTATCCACAAGACTTATTTGGCGTCCAATCTGATCGGTTGTTAGCCTATCACATGACCGACCCGCAGGTATTCTACAACCGGGAAGACCAGTGGCAGATTCCCCAGGAGATTTATGGTACCAAACCACAAACGGTAGAGCCTTATTACCTGATTATGAAGCTGCCAACCGCTCAGTCAGAAGAATTTATTTTACTTCTTCCCTTCACGCCTACCCAACGGACTAACTTAATTGCTTGGTTAGCCGCGCGTTCAGATGGCGAAGAATACGGCAAATTGTTGCTCTACCAGTTTCCCAAGCAGGTGTTGATTTATGGCACCGAGCAAATTGAAGCTTTGATTAACCAAGATCCAGTTATCTCTCAACAGATTTCCTTGTGGAGTCGGCAAGGTTCGCGGGCACTTCAGGGAAATTTGTTAGTGATTCCGATTGAGCGATCGCTTCTTTATGTCGAACCCCTCTACCTAGAAGCTGAACAAAATAGTCTGCCAACCTTAGTACGGGTGATTGTGGTCTATGAAAACCGCATCGTCATGGCTAAAACCCTAGAACAGGCACTCCAGGCTATCTTCCAGCCAAACCAACCACAGACACCAGCAATTATTCGTCCGGTAGAAGAACCAACCTTACCTTGAGAGTAATAGGTGGCATTCGCTTTCATAGATTACATAACCAACGAGAAATGGATGCAACTTGGTTCTCCTCATTCAAGTTTGCAGCGTTACTGAGAATGCCATTTTCTAACTGATTCCAGATTTCATTGGCCATCCTTCTCTCAATCGCTGCACCTACAAAGAAAGTAAGAGGTGAATGGTTGATTCTAGAGAATGCTACACGTACACGGTCAAGTGCCGTTCGTGCCGTTTTCCAATGCTCGTCTGCGCCTGCGGGATCTATACCTCCCTTGAGTTCACCCAGGGCAACGTATGACTCAATTACACTGAACTTGCTGGCTACTAAGTCTATGGGGGCAAGGTTGAACAAGCACATATCTACATTATTCCTGACGAGCGGAACAGTTAGGTTGTAAATTAGTGTGCGACTTCTGCCCTCGCTCTCCCAGCTTATTCCACGTAAAGACAACTCAATTTCTGAGTCGTCATTCGTCATCGCTACCCACTTTTTAGTTTTCAAATGTTGCCAGTGATACTGTATACCAGCAATGATGAGAGTTGAGATGATTGCACGAGTCAGTTTTCTTTGTGCCAATGCACCCCCAACATTTCGCATTGAGCCGCCAAGTGTATCACCACGAGTCAGCAAAAATCTAAAAACTAATTCTTCTACAAATTTTGTGCCTGCTGGTTCAAGAAAATTTTTGATAAGACCGTTTATGGCTTCTGCTTTATCCTCCGGCATCAGATGTGCAAGAGATTTATCCGATAAACCTGCCGCCGTAAGTAACCCCAATTCAATGCCCTTGATTTTCAGTAAGTCAGCAGGACTGTTAGATTGAGAGGCTGCTTCCTGAAGTGCCCTTGCTTGTGCAACATAAGGTGTAGCACGTCGATTTTTTTCCAGTGCAAGAGCAACAAAGCCTGCACGAGTAGCTTCATAAGTTGTCACCAGATCTTCACTAGACTGAAGATGATTACGATAAGAGTACATAAGACTTTGAGTTAGAGCTTTTTCCAGACGTAGACGCACTTACGCAAGGGTTCACGTCCATGATTCCCCATTTGCTGACTACTATTGCCTTTATCGCTTGGTAACACCAGGATATTCTCAACAACAAAGCCTAGTTTTTCAGCAATATTGGAAAGAATCATATCGACTGAAATACTTGCACCTGCATAGCGAACATTGTCATTAACCATGAATAGGAGTGCCCCAGGCTTGAGAACACGGAAGCATTCTTGTATCACACACGCCATTTCGTAGAAATATCCTCTTACCATTCTTGGGATGCCATTGTTGTTCAATAGGCCTTGTGCCTTTTGGTCCTCTAGATATTTCAAGATAGCCTGCAACAAGTTCTGCTCATCAGCAACCGTTAATGCAGTTTTCCAGTGTGGATTAATAGTTAGTAGGTCTTTGGGGCGATTTTCGACTGTACAACTTAGCATTTCTTGACGAAGCTTTGCTAACTCTTTTTCATTGATGCCAAGTAAGGCTAATTCTAGAGCGTAGGTACGAGTGTAATCATATCGGTTGCAATAGGGTGGGGATGTGATAATTGCATCGTATTCAGTTTCAGGTAGATGCGGCATAACCTGAAAACACGACCCACTATAAAGATGAATTTGACCTTGATGATTTTCAACTGGAAAAAGCTCTAGCTGCTGTAGCTCAGGTGCTAAGTCATTGATGATTTCACGAATTTTATTGCCAACAGCATGAGTAAAATCTAGAATTTCACCTTTATTAAATATTTTTTTACCTTGTCCGCGCCCCGAACGATAATCCCAACGCAGATATTGTCCATCTTTGCGAGTGTAACTTACAGACTCCAAAACACATAAGAGAGCAAAGAATAAAACTGTTTGAACTCTAATATTTTCTTTTTCACTCGCTTCAAGATACTGTTCAATTGCATCTTTGGTTTCTTCAGGATAAGCGCCTTTGGTGATTCGTAATTCGGGCAAGGTTAGTCTTTTTTTTAACTGTTTCCATTTCGGTAGATTAGACCATTTTCTTAGACTCTCAAAATCCTCATTTGTAAATTCAGAGTCTAGAAGTTTTTTAGTGTTAATTATATGTTGACCTATAGGTAATAATTCAATTCCATCAGCGTTGATACCTGCTTCTATAGCAGAAAACAAAGCTGTCCCACTTCCGGTAAATGGGTCTAGTATTTTACCTTTATTAATTTTATATTTTTGAAATAAATATTCAACAATAGAGACAGAAAAAGCTTCTTTATACTTGTACCATCGATAGATAGGTTTAGTTTTGTTAGCTTGAAAACTAACTATGGATCGAGTAAGTGAGGACTGAACTACAAACTTATCGTGAAAATGCTGAAGTAATAGCTTGTCGAGGCTTTCTATCTCTTCTAAAAGATCACTTTTAACTTTAGGTAAAGCATCGGCGTCACTTACTAGGCTTGACACTGCTATATATTTCCACGGATGGGTTAGTCTCGACCAGTATACCAATACTGCCAATTAGAGTTTAACTACCTCCCCTGAGTTACGCTTGTGCAAGTCACAGGATTTACGCATGGACACCACAGATAGTAGGGGTGAACGGCCGTTCACCCGTACATATGGCCCCTCAAAAGGAAATTTGCGTAAGTCCTATGTCAGCTACCGCTTGGGGTGGAAGCTGGCACCAGTGCGACCCATAATAATCCAGAGTAGGGCACGACCGCTA
>DALYIW010000175.1:0-1422 GCA_031970155.1 Coleofasciculaceae cyanobacterium CTOTU46601
CCCGTTTGTCGTGTCTTGAACGTAAGTCCTATATATTTGAGCCACTGCCCTATCAACTTTTCAGAAGTAATATTTAGTGGCGACTTATTGACTAATTTATTATTTTCTAAATTTTTGGGTTGATTTAATCACTTTTAGATAATTTTCTCATTAAACGAGCCGTTTAAAGTAAGCTATATCACCCTTTGTTAATAAGTTTTTACATGGCTGTAGGCTTTACAATAAACCACAATTGGGTAATAGGTAAGTGGAATTCTTCTCCATTACCCATTACCCATACCTCAAGATTTGCGTAGTATGAGTTAATTTTAGATTTCTGTCAATTGTTGATCGAAGAACAAAGTGATGCGTTGTGGTTCAAATTTGTAGAAATCTTGTATGACTCCAGCCGTGTGATACACCTGCCGCCTGTCGAGCAAAGATATCAAACCTTCCTGCACTACCTCGATGTAATCTAGTGTCGCGTTATACTCGTCGAGCAGTGCTGTTAGGTTGACCCTGATAGAATCCAGATTCAGGTCTGTGTGCATTAGCTGAAGTCTTAATACACGAAGTTTAAGTTCTTCAATGGTTTTTGACTCAGGCACATTATTAATTGATTGTTCCAGATATTCATCAGCTGCTTGTAGGTTGCACATCTGACAAGCTTCCCTAGCTTGAAGGCAGGCAACCTTGCTATCAAGCACTTGTTCCCGCAGGCTTTGTACTTTACAAGCCAAGTTAATCAGTTGTTTGTGAGCCTTCAAAGACAAAGGTGAAAACATTTTCTAATGTTAGTTCTTAGTTACTTGTATTTATCATATTCGGCTATTAACATGATAGATTTTGTGCTAATAGTCCAGAGAAACTGTGATTTTTATCCTTAGTAACAGTAACTTAATCCGGAAAGTATTGTGAGAAATGTCAAGAATAGTTATGACTGAGATCACAAAAAGATGACCCTAACCCTGACTGGCGTTTAGTCATAACCCAGCCCTAAGTAGCCCCAACAGGCTTGACGAGGTAGGTTCGAGGAATAAAGTAAGGCAAGTTGAGGCGATCAATTTCCACGTTAAGCTTACGGTTTAAAAAAGCCGCAACTTCTTCGTACTCTCCAGTGGGATTCATCTCAACAATTATTCCTGCGTGCAATTCATAACGCCCTTTCCCCTCTGGATACCACTCCAAAAACTCTTCAAATGTTAATCTTTTTGATATGGCTTGAATCATGGCGATCGCTCCTGTTGATGTTTGCTAGTCTTCCGATTGAGGTGCCTGGTTAACGGCACAATTGCTAATCACCCAACGACGCATCAATTCGACCGTGTAGACATACTGCTCATCTTGCTGCTTGATAACTTCGTGACGTTGCAGGGTTTCTAAAGCAGCTTGAACTTGATCGAGGCTGAGGGTAGTCTTATCAGCAATCTCAGTAATTGATAA
>DALYIW010000175.1:1552-18209 GCA_031970155.1 Coleofasciculaceae cyanobacterium CTOTU46601
GGAGTCGGGGAAGAAAGATTTTCATTTGTTCGTTGTGAGTGTAGCTCCTGGGGCTTAGCTTGAATATACGAGTCAGAAGTTAGAAGACAGGAGTTAGGAGAGCTATTTTTATTCTTTTGTTGTGCACTGTTGGCAAGTGGGTGGCTGTCTTGATAAAACTCTGGGGCGTTGATTACGGCTTCGACATCTTCGAGGGTGAAGCGTGGTTCTCGCTTGATGTTTTCCTCTAATGTTTGGCGATTAAAGCGGGTTACTAAACCACGACCGATGAGTTGTATTAGATAGGGTTGACCATTGGTGAGTTTAATAATCTCCTCAACAGCGTTGGGTTCATAGTCAAGATTGAACGTGGGTGAAGGTTGCTCAATCAGACGTTTTGCCGCTTCGGGAGAGAGAAAACTTACTGGAATTGCTGTAACGCTCTCTAAAAGTGGATGCCAGTAGTCTTGAGTCATTTCCTCTAAGGTGTGCAGTCCAGCAAAAATGAGCAAAAACCAGGGGTAGGTCTGAATCAGACCTTGCCAAAACTCCAGTAAGCGTGGCTCTAATCGTTGCTCCTCGATCAGTTTCTCAATCAGTTCAAACTCGTCTATGGTGACAATGAAACGCTGCCCTGCTCGTACTCGGTCAAGGTGCCTGAGAAAGCGGTCTAAGGCTGTGTAGGGATTGCGATCGCAAAACTGCTTTCGGCTTGGTTCTTCTCGTCGTTCTTGTAAAGCTACGGGAAGGGCATCATAAATTTTTATAGCCAATTTATAGAGCAATTCTCCGGTATTGTCAACCAGCCCAACCCATTGCATGTTGAAATCCACTACAGTTGTCTGCGTTTCCAGGCGTATTCCTAAGTTACGAAGAATCGATGATTTCCCCATGCGGCGGTGACCATACAGCACGACCGAAGGACAATGTTCTGTCATCCTCCAAACTTCTTCTAGACGGAGCAAAATATCCTCACGACCGATAAATAAGTCATCGGTGACGGGATGATCAACAACGTAGGGATTAGCAACAGGTTCAACGACTTCAACCCGCCCGACTGTTGCGCTTTCTTCAATAACCAGCTTGCTCCACTGGCAGATGATGCGCTGGAGTAGGGTTTGTTCTGGCGCTACTACCTGAGCATTTACGTAGTCATTAAGGGTTTTGAGGGTGTCAGTGGCGCGGGCTAGAGTTGCTAGTTTTTGCACCCGAGTGCTGGAAATGGTGTAGGCAATTTCTGAGCTAATGTCTGCCAAGCGATTTAAGGCTGTTAATACTGTTGGTCGAATTGCCGTGTTGTCAGCCTGTAGAAGCGCAAGACCTTGCGCCCCTGAGATGTCAGTTGCTTCGGGGATGGCAGAGAGTTCTTTGTAGGATAAAAAGCTTGCGATCGCCTCAAATGAACGCTCAATTTCCACACCACCAGGACAATTGGTTAAACGAGCGTAGATGGGGCGATAGCGCTGTAAATCAAATTCTTCAGCATTGACACTCTTTTCATCCAAGAGGTTGTAGAGCATCCCGGCAAAGCGAGTTAGAGGAGTTTGGCGGTGAGGGCGATAAAACCAAGTCAGGTACCAAGCCAGACGCTCACAATAGTGATTGAGCCAACCAGTGCTACAGTTTACCCATTCTCCACTGAGTTCACCAAGTAACAACTGCCCCGTTGTTGGCAGTCGCTGCCAATCTTGCTGACTTACTGGAGCCAAGATGTAAGTGTTGAAAGTGGAATGAGTCAGTAATTTATAAAGCAGATGCAGTGGTGCTGCCTGAGTATACAGGTAAGTTTTCAGGGCTTTGTGTGCGGCGGTTCGTCGAAAGGGATTACAGACGACCTCACTCACCAGCTTTAGTCCTGTTGCTTCATCGTGTTGCAAGCGCTGGCTGATTAACCGTCGTGTTCCTGGTAAGGGTAGGACAGTCAGTTCATCCCACTCTACAGGGTGAGTTCGACTTTGCAACTGGCTACGCAGCGCTAGTACTAGCTGAAACGGGTAAAAGGGGATACGTGAAGTGCCCAGTAATCCCAGAAGAGCAAAGATGGTGGCACCATTGATGATCGAGAAGCCAGTATCAAGACCCGTTTTGATTCTCTCGGATGTTGTCACCCTTTGTAGAACGATGCCGCCTTTCTCGTTAAACGTTGCTGATTCTGATGGCAGCTGTATGCCAACTAAAAGACCAATCGCTACGCTAACTAAGACGCCAATGAAGAGGATTGCGATCGCACTACCCAAAACCCCAAATGCTCTGCGACTGACACTGCTCAGCGCTACGCTAAAACTTAGACCAAATGCCATGCAGAAGGTGATGGCGAAGGTGGTAGTAGAGGCTGTACCCAAGGCAGGGATACCTAAAGTGTTGAATCCATTACCAATGGTCACCAGATGAGACACTAAGCTGGTTGCCGTAGCCAGTCCTAGACTAAACACGACACTGCCGACTAAGCCGCCCAGCCAGCTACCTGCTACACCAAAAGTGATTATAGCGATCGCCAAAACAATAGCAAACACTACTGATAGGTTAATTACCGCTAACAGCAACAACATCACCGTGGCGATACTAAGTACCACGACACTAACCTTAGCCCTCGTTAGCGGCACTGCCGCCCCGCTATTCAAATCCCAGACTCTCAGAGCACCATCAGATGAAGCGGATAGTACTTGCTGTCCATTGGGAGTCACAGCTACCGCATTAACTGGAGAGGTATGACCTCGCCAAGTGCGTTGCAGTTGTGTGCTATTCAAGTCCCAGACTTTCAAAGTGCCATCAGCTGAGGCAGAAATCGCTTGCTGTCCATTGGGTGTCACGGCTACTGCATTAACTGGGGCGGTATGACCTTCTAAAGCGCGTGATGATGTCCCATTCTTCAAGTCCCAGACTCTCAGGGTACTGTCGGCTGAAGCAGAAACCGCTTGCTGCCCGTCGGGAGTCACGGCTACACCCAAGACTGGGGCAGTATGACCTTCTAATGTGCTTAGAGATTGCCCACTCTTGGCGTCCCAGATAATCAGGTTGCCATCGTTTAAAGCCGAAACCACCTGTTGCCCCTTGGGAGTCACAGCTACAGCATTCACTGAAGCCGTATGACCTTCCAAGGTACGTATAGATTTCCCGTTCTTCAAGTCCCAGACTCTTAGGATACCGTCGAGTGAGGCAGAGATCACTTGCTGGCCGTCGGGAGTTACGGCTACAGCATTAACCGGGGCGGTATGACCTTCTACTGTGGGTAGAGATTGACCAGTTTTTATGTCCCAGACTCTCATAGTGCCATCGGCTGAGACGGAAACTGCTTGCTGGCCGTCAGGAGTTAGGGTTACGGCATTGACTGGGGCGGTATGACCTTGCCAAGCGCGTAGGGATTGACCACTCTTGGCATCCCAGACTTTCAGGGTGCCATCAGCTGAAGCTGAAATTACTTGTTGCCCATCAGGAGTTAGGGTTACAGCATTGACTGAGGCCGTATGACCTTGCCATGTCCACAGTAGGTAAAGCCCAACCACTAATCCTACTAGCAGCGCCAATAACAAAACTGCCACGGGTACCATGAAGTAGAGACTGCGGTAAGCCCGAATGTTCCAGGTACGACGAACTTTACTGAGTCCGCGCAGTAGATAGCACTCAGGTGCAGCTTGGTACAGATAGCAATTAAGTGCTGTGGGACGAAAGTAGACCCAGTAAGCTAATAACCAGTAGTGACGTAGATTAAATGGGTTCAGACACTGGGGCAACTCACCCTGATACTTGGGGAAGGTAGGCATGAGAATTTCACGCACGGGTTAACGAGAAGCAGGAGGGGTTATATTTGGTACGACCAGCAGGAAAAGCGGTGGCTAAAGCCAGAATAGAGCCTTGAGCAAGAGTAGCAATGATTTGTTGCTGGCACAATGGAAAGCGATCGCCCAACTATTATCCTTAGGGTAAGTGTAGAGCAGGTTGCCAGAATGTTGAGTCGATCAGGACACAAGAAAAAGAAGCCCTGCTAGGGTAGGACGCTTTAACTGATATGTACATTTCATTTGAGCTGATTACATAGGATTTTTATGAAACTATTATCGAGTTGGCGCGATCGCTTTCCACAGCGGGTATTGATTTCAATAGGATTGGTCGTGTTGTGCATAGGATTGAATAGCTGTTCAATGCCAACACAGGCAGGGAATTCTCAACCAATAGATGCACAATTGGAAGCTAAGGTTTTGCAGATTATTCGCAACCATCCAGAAGTGATTTTGGAATCTGTGCAGGCTTACCAACAGAAACAACAAGAGCAACAGCAGCAGGCACAGAAAGCTTTTGTGGAAGGCATGAAAGCTAATCCCAAGTCAGTGATTGGTGCGTCCCCGACAACTGGATCTCCCGAACAAAAAATTGTGCTGCTGGAATTCTCTGACTTTCAATGTCCCTATTGTGCCAAAGCGCATAAAACTCTCAAGCAGTTCCTGGCAACTCATCAGAATCAAGTCACGCTGGTGTATAAATATCTGCCTCTGACCAAGATTCATCCTGAAGCCCTGCCAGCGGCTAAAGCGGCTTGGGCAGCGAGTCAACAGGGAAAATTCTGGGAATTTTATGATGCGCTGTTTAGCCAGCAAGAAAAGTTAGGTGAACCTCTCTATGTTGCTACAGCCAAAGCCTTAAATCTGGATCTCAAACGATTTGACGGGGATCGTAATAGCGAGGCAGCTAGTGCGGCAATTAAGAAAGATCTGGACATGGCTGAACAATTGGGAATTACTGGTACTCCTTTCTTAGTGATGAATGGACAGCCTGTTTCCGGCGCTATTGAACTTGCTGAACTCGAAGGACTGCTCGCTAAAGTAAGTAAGCCATAGCTTTACGCAAAAAATTGGTTACTGTTACTGGTTGTTAGTGATTGGTTGTTTGTTGTTTGTCAAGAATACAAATAACTAATAACCAACAACTAACTCATTGAGTTTCTCCCTCAACTGAGATGATACCCTCAGAGGCGAGTATACTTCTCCCTCGTAGGGTTTCCAAAGATAGCCTGGGTTAAAAGACCTGAAACCCACAGGAGAACCCATATACTTCCATACATCCTCAGCAAGCACTAGACCAGCGACAAGAATGTCAGGCTGACCATCTGCTGTAACTAGTTCGCTATAAGTCCTGAACTCATCCACCTCAACGCCCACTAAAGCATATCGAAATGCTGGAGCAGACCGCAAACACCCGTAAAGAAGTAAGCCAACTTCTGTCATCTGGTGGGCATCTTCAGGAGAGATTACGCCAATTTCACTGATACCACTAGGGCAAACCATACACCACCAGTTACTCTCATCATCCTGGAAAACTTGTGTGCTGCATTTCCACCCTTCCTCACCCAAAGACATCCAAGAAATCTCGTTGAAGTGTTTGGCAAAGCTATCAGCAGCTTCCTGAGTTAGTCCGCATTCAGCAGACAAGCTAAAAATCCATGCCATGATTTATCTCCTGATGCGCCACGATTGCCCCTCCCCAAAGACCCAACCAGGCATTTAATTATGTTTCTTATCTACTAACACCTGTTTCATTTTCGGGTTCGGGAACTTTCTCCCAATCCTTTTGTGTGTTCGCCAGAGCCGTCTCGTACTTGTTTAAAAGCATAGTGGTTCTGGGCATTATGCTAACGTGAGTCGGGCTATCTTGCACAGCTTCAATATCCCCCATTAGCTTGCTATCATCAATCTTCCATAGTGGGTCTTTTCCTATTCCACCAAACGCTGGAGGTTTACGGAAATTTGGCAGTCCTTCAATTGATAAAGATGTAGACATGCCTTTATTGTTTCTAATGGCTACATCAACCTGCTCACCTGAATTAACTCGCTCTTGTGAGGGTAGCAGATAACCCTTCTCATCTAGCCAACCTCTAGGTATTTGTTCTACATCTATATCTCTACCTAGCCTGACTCCCAATAGGCGAGGACAGCGACCAATTTTAGGTTTGTCGTTGTCCTCCATCATTCCTCGGTAGAGTAGTGCAATTAGCTTAGTCCTCTGTTGTCATTGGGCTTGATGATTCTACCACTAATTTTTTAGAAGGGCGATCGCTAGTTCAGTGGTTGATCACCATATTTTTGTATTTTTGTCAATACACAAGGTCTATGGTTGTTGGCGGGTGATTGGTTCTATCACTTAGCTACAGTTTTCTAGAGCATCACTTGAGCGTGAAAACCGACACCATCTTCTATAGCCTATTCCAGACATTTCCTAGTATCTTCTTTGAACTGATTCACCAGTCCCCAGAGGAAGCAGTTACCTATGAATTCACTTCCCGTGAAATCAAACAACTTGCCTTCCGCTTGGACGGTTTATTCTTGCCAACAACCAACGACCCAGAGAAACCTTTCTACGTCGTTGAAGTTCAGTTTCAGCCTGATGAAGATTTGTACTACCGCTTGTTTGGTGAACTCTTTCTTTACTTAAGACAATACAAACCACTCCATCCTTGGCGTGTTGTAGTCATCTATCCTTCTCGCCTTCTTGAAAGAGAACAGAGATTACAGTTTGATGAAATACTATCCCTAAATCGAGTCAGACGAATTTATTTGGACGAGTTAGGGGAAGCCGCAGAAAGCTCACTTGGTGTTGGTGTTGTTAAACTTGTTATTGAGCCTGAGGAGACAGCTGGCGAACTAGCAAAACACTTAATTGAGCAAGCAAGGCAACAACTAACAGATGAAGTTATCAAGCGCGACCTCATCGATTTAATTGAGACAATCATCGTCTATAAATTACCGCAAAAGAGCCGCGAGGAGATTGAAGCAATGTTAGGTCTAAGTGAACTAAAACAAACTAAAGTTTATCAGGAAGCCAAGCAAGAAGGTAAGCAGGAAGGTAAACAGGAAGGTAAGCAGGAAGGTAAGCAGGAAGCAAAACTGGAAGCGATACCGCGAATGCTTCAATTGAGTTTGAGTTTAGAGGTGATTGCTCAGTCACTAAATTTGCCACTAGAAGAAATCCAGCAAGCAGCACAATCATTTCATGAACAGAATCTCATCGCTTTTATCCAACTCGTAAACCGTCAGCGATCGCTATTTTCTCCTCAAGACTTGACTGACTTAGAGCAGTTAATTACGCCTTTGCCAGATGATATTGAAGAACTATCGAAGGCGATCGCAGCGTGGTGTAATCAAGAAGAACACTCTGCACACCTTAATGCTCTGCGTCAAGTTCGTCAAAGCCCATCGAATACTACTCTTGAGCAAGTATCAAGCACCAACAACGACACTAACACTCTAGACTACTCACTCAATAAGCAAGCGCTGTGGAACGCCCTTAAGCAAAATACGTAGCCTTAAAGAGGGAGTGGGGAGTAGGGAATCTTCATAAATAAATATAGGGGGTTTGATATCGATACCTTGTGTAGTTGGGCTGACGCTCTCCACACAATTGATTCCTTTCTTCTCCATGAATAAATCTGGGAGCTTCTTTCCCAACTAGGAGTAGGGTATTTTCTATCTTTCCCCTACTCCCCACTCCCCACTCCCCACTCCCTACTCCCTTCTTCGGTCAAAAAAAAGATTAATTTATGCAAGACCGATATACACTTGCAGCAAAATGAATACAGCAACAGCTGCAACGAAGCTCCCAAAAACTTTCTCTAGTTGTTTACCATCAACTAAATTTGTCAGGTAAGCACCCAGGATTGTGCCTAAACTAGCTGCTACAGTAAAAGACATCATCAAGTTCCAATCTATAGATACATGACCTACATAGCCAAGAAATCCAGCAACGGATTTAAAGGCAATCACGATTAACGATGTGCCAACGGCTTCTTTCATCGGTGTCTTGCCTAAAAGCACTAGCGCCGGGATAATCATAAAACCACCACCGATACCCACAAATCCAGTGAGCAGACCAACTCCTAACCCTTCAGCTGATATGGCTAGCAACTGATATTGGTCGTGATGCTCCAACTCAGGTACCATTTCTGGTTCATTGCTAGTTTTACTAGTTCCCTTCCGAATCATTAAAAAAGCAGCTATTAGCATCATTACCGCAAAAGAAACTAACTGAATGTTAGGTGTGATGACAGGAAGTGCAGCAATGCGAGCACCGATGTAAGCACCTAACATGGCGGTGGGAGTAAATAAGGCTGCAGTTTTGAAATTAACATTGCCTTGTTGCCAGTGAGGGATAACGCCAATGAGACTGACAACTCCCACGATAACTAAGCTCATCGCGATCGCAGATTTAGCTGGTACTTCCATCACATAAACTAAAACAGGAACCGCTAGGATAGAGCCACCACCGCCAATTAGTCCTAAGCTGATGCCAATACAGATAGCTGGAATATAAGCAACTATTAAATTGAGCATTCTTGTATTTTCAAATCATCCATCATCCATCATCCCAGGCTGACGCCGAGCTAACGCTATCATCATTCCAATTGACTCCCTATCCTGGATGTCGTGACTAACTTGTCCTGAAAGTAGAGCCATTAGGCAGAAAGAATAATCAGTTCAGGTGTACAAATGCCTAGGGTGGGGGTACACGACTAACGGAAATGAAGATTTCTTTTATTCTTCATAAACAAATAAATAATGGTGCTTTACTCTCATCTCTCATCCCTCATCCTTTTTTGAGCGCGAGCTAAGAAACCATGAGCTGCACTAGGGGTATATGCCAGTCAATGAAGAGAGCACCGGGAGCACAAAAGCTCTAGGAAAGAACCCCACAGATAAATCCAGGGGCTTGGGGTTTGGACGTACTGATTGTTTGGGGCTTTTGGGCCACCCTCCAACCAGATGTTTCTTTCTTTTTCGTCAATAAACTTACCGGAGCTATAGTCAGGAGCTTGAGATTCATTGCTCTGGAAAGCAATTGATCTTCTCCCCTAGCTTCCCCAGCTTTCTTGGATCAGATTGAACAAAAGCAAAACTAATGACCATCACTTATCCAATTATCGAAACCCAGCTGAGACTGATCAGAGCCTTACAGAAAGGATACATTGAAGCCCTTGAAGCAGGAGACTGGCAAGCCGCAGATTACCGATGCTCTCACTTACACAAATTATGTGAAGGGCTGCATCATCTGAGTCAGTTACTCAATAAGGAAAGCAGCATCCCAGAGACAGCAACCCCAAGAAATTTAAACACTTGGGTGAGTAGTATTCGTTCTGTTTCAGCTCCCTCTCCCACCCCATCTCTGAAGGCTGCTGATCAGCCTGCGGCATCGACACCACCTCCACCTGGTCCGACACCAGATCCGACGCGCTATGAGTGGGGTATTGGCTCTCAAGGTGTGGAGCCACCACCACTTGATGAAGTGTGGAAATAAACTTACTTGCTTAACCTTCTCTGGGTCAAAACTAATCTGTTGCACCATTGTTAGTAAGCCACGCTGATTTCAACGCTACTGCTAGTAGTGGGGTGGGCAGTGCCCACCCTACATGTAGAGGTTCTGCGTAAGTCCTGAAACGATGAAAGTCTATCTTCTCCGACTCCCGACTCCCGACTCCCGACTCCCTATTTTCTAGATAGATGTGAGCTGGAATGGACTTTTCGCCACTTTTTATGAGTGCATTATGTAATTTTATAAACACTTCTAACCATAAAACTGCTATTTCCATCTGTCTTCAGCAGTGATAGGCATTTATGTCTGTGGCATGATTAATGCTTCTGTGTACTTTTTTTAAATACTGTTACAGAGGTGCAAAAAAATCACCTCACGAACTCAAAAAACTGACTGAATAGCAATTTTTTAGGAGATTTCCATGACTTTTGCGCCTAACGACACCACAAGACAGAGCCTAGAAGAATTCCAGCATTTTGATGTGGATACTCAGCTTGGTATCTTGTGGTACGGTTACCTAGATATCAAAGATAAACTGTCTCCAAATAATCAACCTTCTGTAGAAAAGACAGGTGAAGCTCTGTTTCATCAAATTCAGGCATTACCCCAGCAAGAACAGCTACAGGCGCAGCGTGATATCGTTGAGTGTGCTGATACTGCAATCAGCCGTGCCTACAGCGCCTTGAGTTCCAGCGGGAAGCTAGAAGTGTGGTTGCTCCTAGCACAAGGAATGGAAAAAGGCACTATTATTCAGGTGCCTGATGACTACGAGCTGCCTGCTGAAACCAAAAGCTTTACAGAGAAAATCACATCCTTAGATTTCGAGGATCGGATTAATTTCATGCGTAGCGCGGTGATTGAAATGGGCGCTAAGTCGTAGGCATCGCTGAAGTACAAGAAACAGGGGAGCAGGGGGAGCACGGGGAGTCGGGAGTCGGGAGTCGGGAGTTGGGGAAGAAGTATATTCTTTCTTTGGTTGCGATCGCAGTTCATGGTGCCTAACCTGACAATGACAAAAGACGGCTCAACATGAGCTAGACTTTTTCTGCCTAGCGGTTGAGCCAATTGTATTAACTGGAGTCACGCTTATGGCGCGATCGCGTATTCTCCAACCCGGAATCCCCCTCACCTTTAGCCAGTACTTCGAGATGCCTTTTACTATCGAAGATATCCTGGCGGAATTTGATTGCACGATCGCTCGTCAACTGATAGAACTCCCACAGAGTAATTTATCCTTCAACTTAGAACCGCTCGATCGCGAACTCAACCGTAACCGCAACCGCATTGAATTGGTGAATGAAACGGCTAGACGAGAAGCATTGATTTCACCGATTTTGTTTGAAGTGGCAGAATTGACCAATCAACGGATTAACGTGGAATATTCGATTGCAGTCAATGAGCATTTGCGAGGAACCGTAGACTACTACATCGCTAGTTGCAATCTCGCGATTATTGAGGCAAAACAAGCGGATTTGGTGCGCGGATTTACCCAACTTGCCGTAGAGTTGGTGGCGCTAGATCAGTGGACGCGATCGGACACCCCGATTTTGTATGGCATGGTTACAACAGGCGAAGATTGGAGATTTGGTACCTTTGAGCGCTCTTCGGGTATCGTCTATCAAGATCCCAGACGCTATCGAGTGCCGGAAGAATTGGCAGAATTGGTGAGTATTTTGGTGGGGATTTTGCAGGGATAGAATAGAGGGTTTTAGCGATCGCTATTAAGATCAAACCAACAATCCGGTGTATAAGTCACATCTTGCACCACGCCCTCTCCAATGGAATTCTGGGGCTATACAAACCAAGTCCGCCTGCGCGGACTAACGAAAAATCAGGCTTTCAGAACCTGCGTAGGCAGGTTTTGTTTGTGTAGCTGCGGTTTCAACCGCCAGGTGCAAGATGTGAATATAAGCTATTTTTAGGTAGAAACTTCATGCTGATTGCTCTGCTTTGCGAGCAAGTAATCGGTCTCGCAATCCTTGCGGGTCAAACCTTGCCTCATTGATTTTGCGAACCTCTTGTGCTTGTTGCTGCCGATGTTGCAAGTACATTTCAACTTCTTGCTGATGATTCAGGTAAAACCCAATCGTGACGTACACATCCGCTAATTTCAGTGATGGATAACGATAGACGATTTCTTCAGGTGTTGCTCCTTGCTTAAAGACAGCAACGACAGTATCCAAAGTCACGCGAGTTTTACCTACTCGCACCACACCATCTGCATTAGTCTCTAGAGGCGCAGTTTCGGCAGCAACTACTAAGGTCATCATGGCAACCTCTACGCTTACTGCCTTGATGGTATCATCTGCCTGCTGGAGGTGTTTGTTTATAGCGGTTTTCAATTGAGTTGAACACAGTTTTTGTAGGGGCAAGGGTACTATCGTGCCCTTATCTTGTGGTCTATACAACTGAGAACCGCCATATACGCGATCGCATAATGGGGGTCAGTTTCAATCCCTGAGAGGGATTCAAGGTGATTAAAAGTAGGTAGGTTATCTAATTGGTCTAAAAAGAAGCTGTTTCAATCCCTGAGAGGGATTCAAGGTGATTAAAAGGAGCGATCGCGCTATTGCTAAACTAGCTGTCAGGTGTTTCAATCCCTGAGAGGGATTCAAGGTGATTAAAAGCGATCGCAATGTGCGAATACACCAGCATCTATCTGTTTCAATCCCTGAGAGGGATTCAAGGTGATTAAAAGTTTTACGCTCGATACTCGCGGACGGGCGGGTTGCTTGTTTCAATCCCTGAGAGGGATTCAAGGTGATTAAAAGAATTTTACGGGGAGGGTGGTCGATGGGAAGTCATCGGTTTCAATCCCTGAGAGGGATTCAAGGTGATTAAAAGCTAACCGCATTCTCGATTACCACCGATGGATCTACGTTTCAATCCCTGAGAGGGATTCAAGGTGATTAAAAGCAACGATGCAGGTTTATGCGTTCGCTATCCAAATCGGTGTTTCAATCCCTGAGAGGGATTCAAGGTGATTAAAAGTCGAGGCAGGCAAACAAAAGGCACGGATCGTTTCAAGTGAGGTTTCAATCCCTGAGAGGGATTCAAGGTGATTAAAAGTAAGTTTTTTCTTAAGATAAAAATGGATATTAACGTTTCAATCCCTGAGAGGGATTCAAGGTGATTAAAAGCTTGCGTCACCCAGGAAATAGAGGCGTATCTTCTGAGTTTCAATCCCTGAGAGGGATTCAAGGTGATTAAAAGAAATCTATGTTGATGCTGAATACTGCGAAGCTATCGGTTTCAATCCCTGAGAGGGATTCAAGGTGATTAAAAGGCTACCAACCATAACAAACGGCATTCTAGAAGAACTCGTTTCAATCCCTGAGAGGGATTCAAGGTGATTAAAAGTAAGTGATTGGGCATATTGAAAAGCTCAAGAGAAGCGTTTCAATCCCTGAGAGGGATTCAAGGTGATTAAAAGCTGGTTAATTTCGCCGGTTAATTTCGCCGCTTCCCCCGTTTCAATCCCTGAGAGGGATTCAAGGTGATTAAAAGAGCGGGCACCTGAAAAGCTTGATGTATTTGGTTTTCAAGGTTCAAATCCGACTGACAGATATTAATGTACATTTCAGCTCTTGCTTGAGTCAAGACCCTTCAAAAAAAATCAGCTCAAACCCTTTTGTAGCAAGCCTTTCAAGAAATCCGACACTCTCTTGATGAGGTGATAAGCTTCAATCCCTTATCCAGTAAAGGATACAGCCCCAAATTTTGTCCCACTCTGAAAAACACCTACAGACTGTCGGATTTCTTGATTCGCGAGACGATGCTACTCCCAAAAAGAAAGACACAACTGAACATACTCAACATCTTCCCCTAAATCCACCGCTCCAGCCGTGCTAGTTACAACTCTTGAGGTGGAATCAAGCCGCTGATGAGAAATATCTAACAGCTGAGAACCTTGTCCCAACCATTGATGGAATACTTCAAAGCGACCATCATTAGGGCTAACCATCTGATAAACTCGCACTCGGTTAGAACTTTTCCCCTCACGACCGATACATCTCAGTCCATAGCCGATTTTATCCAAGAGGCGTCTAATAATGGTAATCGGAGTAGAATTTTGTGCCAGACCTATTCCTAAAGTAGTTTTGATGGAAGCGCGGTTAGAAAGTGCTAATTTGGCGATCGCTCTCAAGTCCTCATCTGTGCCTTTTAACTCACGTCCTCTAGATTGCAGCAACACAGGGACACCCAAAAGTTCCATTGTCCCAACAGCAGCACCCAGTTGGGAACGGTTGAAGTCAGGCAAAAAGATACAGCCACCTCCCAACTCAATCAGTCGCCGTGCCATAGCCGCATCCCGTTGAGCCAGATGCTCTCGTCCTAGAGTGAGAAAGTAATGAAGTAGAAGTTTTGAGTACCATCCTTTGTCATCTTTGGCAACTAATTGAGCTGTAACCGGGAGTCCATAGCGCAGCTTTAACTCATGCTTGCGGATTGACCGTCGTTGAGAGAGAGTTTTTACTAGGCGTTTTTGCAGAGTTTGATACTGGCTATCATTGAGGTCTTCAGCATTAGCGATCGCTTCACGTTCAGCTTGATAATTTTGGTCTCTGACAGATGCGATCGCACTAGAGAGCGAATTTGTTTCAACTTGAGCCTCTTCTCGATCAGATTTCGCCAGTGACAAGTCAGTAACTACACTTCTCAAGCCATCCTCAATAGAAGAGACTTCCATAACTTGATGGCCTTCAACTCGCAGTGCAGCCAGCACCGATTCTCGGTACTTTTGCATCGAGGCATTATGACGAACAGCCATCTGTGCCCAGCACAACATAGATTCCGCCTGAAAGCCCATCTCAATATCTTCAAGTGCATCGAAATCAGACTGCTGTAATAACCGAATATTGAGTTGAGTCAGACTCTGCCCTGATGTCAGCAACGAGGGAATTGAAGTTGAGCCGTTACCTACCCGATTAAATCCAGAAGAAGCAACCCACAGGAACCGAGGTAAATTTTCACGAACCCGCCCTAACGCCTGACGTACTGAGTTCTCGCTTTGAATTCCTTGAGCAATACCCCAAACTGAGGTAAAGTGTCCCCGCAGCTCAATGCTCACTCCCGTTTCAACCGCCGGACTTACTAACACGATGTCATAGTTACCCAAAACCTGATTGAGCTTGGTAATGCACCCATAAGCCGGATGAGTTGGTTCAGCTAGAGATTCTGAATCAATGCGGAGTATCTTGGCGGTGGGAAATCGCTGTTGCAGGTAAGCTTCCAAAGTACAAGTACCCCATTGACTGCCGCGTTTCTGAGCAGAGAGACAGACAAAAGGTTTTCCACCGTCTTCAATGTGTCTTTCCAAGTCTTGCAGCAATCCTTCCGGAGTACTGTCTGTGTAGTTATGAACTTGCCAGGATTCACTTTTTTGGGGCTTCCACTCGTTGTGAATAATAAAGGGTTGTAGCGGTACTCCAGACAGAGAAATTAGGTAATTGAGCGAGACATCACTCAAATCGGCATCTGCAACATAGACTTGCCCATAACCACCCAAAACATTTTGCATCAAAGTCTTCAGCGATTTAAGGATAGCCACTCGATTGCTACTACAGGTACTAGAGTCCAGCCCATGCCAGAGCACTTGTTCAACTTCATCAATTATCACAACCCCATCTGACCAGTTAAGAGCCTCGAAGTTAGCTTGAGAAGTGGGATGAAGAGAGTCTATGCAAAGACCGTATCCTAACGCAGTACCGGAGTTAGAGTCACGCACCTCTGTTATATAGTTGAGTCCAAACCGTTGGCACAAGGCCTCTACTAAGCGCACCCGATGACCAATGACTAAAACCCACTGCTTACGCTGTATAGCTTCTTTAACAATGCCTTCTAACAACTGAGTTTTACCCGTGCCTTTAGGAGATTTAATGGCAATCAACTTGGCATTTTCAGGAATCGGAAGTTCTCCTAGATAACGGCGATTGACTTGCAAATCACTCGGATAAGTCAGGCGTGTTAAGTACTGGGCTTTCCAACTATTGAGAGGCAGTGCAGTGTGGTAAGCTTCGTCAAACGCCGCCTGACCATGTTCAGCAATTAGGTCATCAACTCCTTTTCCTTGCTCTGGATTCCAAGTAATGATATTGACAGAACAGCCTTGTTGTGATAAAAAATATCCCAACTGGCGGATGGCGGCGCTAACTGCCTTGATGGTATTGGGTTTGGAGTCTTGATCGAAGGCAATATAAATTGCTCTGTTGTGGGTTGCTAGTTTGAGTAACTGGGGGATGAGGCGAGATTTCCCGATGCGATCGCCATTCGAGTCTCGTGGCACCCGATAGCCACCATATACTCCCGGCAAGGCGAGAGCCGCATAACCGGCGGTGAGTAAAGCCCCAGCCTTTTTTGCGCCCTCAGTAATACAAACGGGAATTTCTGGGTGTTGGATGAGCCACTGCCAGAAGCCAAAATCAGGTTGATTGGGGTCAATGGCTTCTGATTGTAAGGTGATGTTATAGCGATCGGCGATGCGCTGCCACAGATGAAGAGGAACACGCAGAGCAAAGAGTCCTGTCGGTGCTAGAGGAGGATGTTCGTACTTAATCAGCTTCCCAGCATCAACGCTACGACGAGGAGAGCTTGGTTTGAAACAGCCCCAGAGGTCATCTTCACCCGTGAGCAAGTCAATCCCCGAACACCACCATCCCCCTTGCTCTGTGTGTTCATAACGCTTGAGGATGTTGTGGCTAACTCGTCCATCATTTCGTCTTTGGAGGGCATCGGCGTATAGTAAATAGTCTGATGGGCAAGAGCCTTGTAAGGGTATAACGTTAAGGCGGGTCAGTTGGTCATCGACACAAGAAAAGCCCCACTCTTGAAGATAATTCACGGTGTTAGAGATAGCGTTCGTCATTCAGGCTCAAGCCAAAATACACTACATATAGTAGGTAATTTGGGTACTTTAAGAAAGGAACACTAATTATAGGGCTTGTTGACCAACACCTGAAATATCTTGTCTGATGTCCGTTTCAATAGACCTATCTTGAAGGTAGGGAGCAGGGAGCAGGGAGTAGGGAGTAGGGAGTAGGGAGTAGGGAGTAGGGAGTAGGGAGCAGGGAGTAGGGAGCAGGGAGTAGGGAGTAGGGAGCAGGGAGTAGGGAGTAGGGGAAAGACAGGTCTAATGACTCATGGGGGTTTTCAGTTGCATAGACCATAAAGGTAAGGACACAACATGTCGTGCCCTTACAAAGCTCTGTGTTACACCCAATTGAAACCTGATAAAAAATCTGATACAACGCTGCTATAGCGGTTTTCATCCCTTGTAGAGTACACCGATTGTAGGGGAACGGCACTGCCGTGCCCTACCCATGACTACAGCAGGCGTGTTAGCACAATAAAAAGCCAGGGAGAAGTAGTGTCCCTGGCTTTTTTC
>DALYIW010000176.1:0-2955 GCA_031970155.1 Coleofasciculaceae cyanobacterium CTOTU46601
CCGGTCATCCCTAAGTATTGCTACTTATTTCGACTGAACGAATCGCACTGCTTGTTATGCATACCTTTGCTTTTTAGTACGGGTTCTTATCCCAGTTTTCCAGACAGACATCTCCATCTGTTGCAGTCTTCAAATCGTGGCAGTGGCGGTGGAGTAGTTGCCTATTACTATATTCATCCTTACCTCCACAAGATGTACGGATAACATGGTCAATATCCCACAAGTCGCCGTATTTGAAATTCAGTTCGCAAAGTCCACACTTCCCAGCTTGTCTCTTCAGGAGAGTGGCTACTCTTGAAGGCAATTCTGGGTGGTTACTCATACGCTTTCCCCAGTAGACTAAATCACCGTCAAACGGGCTTCTTGCACCCTGAATCTTGGTATGTCGTATTATTGGAGTACTTGAATGCTTTACCAAGGTTATTCCGCTTGACGTAGCAAATGTCCAGTTATCTTTGCCTACGGTACGCCAGTAGTTAGCTTTCGTATCGTGGGCGTTGGTTTTGGTGCATCTGCGTTTTGCCCATGCAAGAAGTTTTAGATAGGTAAGGTTGTCACATTTTGAAAATGTTTCCTTGCTCACAACCGACGAATAATAGTTACACCATCCTCTGATTACCGGATTTAGTCGGCTTATCAATGCTTCTTGAGGAGCGTTATGGTGTCTATCTATTATTTGTCCAATCTTGTCAAGATGTCTCTTGACGGCTTCTTTAGTGGGCTTGATGAGTGTTTTGAAACCCAGGTTTATGGTTTTCCCATGTACTCCTATTTTTGCCGCTCTGTATGCGCCAGCTTTATATTGCCGGACATTGAACCCTAGAAAGTTGAAACCTTCAGAGGTGTGGCATATTTTGTCTTACTGGGCTTCAGTTCCAATCCCATGCCTTTTAGCCATTCGTCTGCTTTGAATCTGAGGAACTCTATAAATTCTTCGGATTGGTGGAGAATCACAAAATCATCTGCGTATCGGATAAGAGAGGCTCTTTTACCTCCCCTGCCATATACTTTGAAGTTAGTGATGAATTCTTCAAAACCATTGAGGGCAATATTAGCCAGAAGTGGAGAGATGACCCCGCCCTGTGGTGTGCCTTCGTTGGTTTGGGAGAATACTCCTTTATCCATTACTCCCGATTTGAGCCACGATTTTATCTGTTGGCGTAGACTCGGAAAGGTATTTAGTTTGTTGAGCAGAGCATTGTGGTCTATGCGGTCAAAACATTGCGAGATGTCAGCATCAAGCACAAATTTGGCTTTCTGACTGATGTTATTGAAAATTGCTTCAACCGCGTCATGGGCAGAACGTCCTGGTCGAAATCCGAAAGAATTTCCCTCGAATTTGGCTTCCCATTCTGGTTCTAGTGCCAGTTTTACTAGGGCTTGTAGCGCACGGTCGAACATGGTGGGGATTCCTAGTGGGCGTTTTTCAGCCTTCCCTGGTTTATCTATCCACACACGTCTTGTTGGTTTAGATTTCTTGGTTACTTTAAGTTGGCTGATTAAGGCTAGACGAGCTGCTGGGGATAGTGATTTGATACCATCCACTCCTGCCGTCCTTTTCCCTTGATTATCCTGTGTAACCTTCCTAACTGCGATACATTTACCTGACCAAGACCTCATCAAAGTCTTCTGGAGTCTCCGAACTGCTTTAACGTCGCCACGACTAGAGGCTTTGAAGATTCTCTTTTGGAGCTTGAAAACTCGTACCTCTAACTTTCGCCAAGGTATAGCTCTCCATTCCACCGTCTGATTGTTCAGCGTTTTAGACATTTGTACTCTCACTCAAGGTTCTTCATTCCAAATCATCGTGAGTCTGTCAGCATATCCTTACCATTACAGTGAGGCGTTCGCTTCTGACTCAATCCCACCCTCTTAGAGCTTGTGGTTGGTGCCTACTCAGGTATTCGACCTCCTGAGAGCATGAGAGAGGGTTACTTCGTTCCGAACGGTCATTTTGAGGCTTTTAGAGTGACACTGTTCACCGGGTTTCTTTGGAGTGCTTAATTAGTCGGGGAACTAACCGCTAATTCCTTATCCTTGCCTTTTGGCTTGGGGTATCATCCTTGTTTCCCCATTCACGCTAACGGTGGTTCAGTCGTGTCTTCAGGCTTGCGCTTTACTCATGAGCCTCTTGCTTGGCAGGTCGGCTCTTAAGGTTAGAGAGAGTCTGCCTTTTCCCCCTTGCAGTCACTTATAGGGTTACCAATCCTGTCTCGTGAGGGAGATGCTTTCACCCCAGCACTTGGGGGGATGGACTTACACCATCATGTTCCGTTCAGTTGTCTATCTGGATAGTGGTTAACCCAGTAGCTGACTATCCTCCACAATGCTTATACAGCAAGGGTTTCAGTCAAACGAATCGCACAGTTCCATGCATGTCTTGCCGTCCCCGCGTGTTTGGACAACATTGTATGCTGGTTGTTGTTGACTTTGAGTTCTGTCTTAAAACCTAGTAGCATAGAATTATTGTACAGCATAAGCCTGACAAAAACCATGTCTAAGCGACTAGATTTGAGACTCCCAGAAGAAGATATTGCACTGCTCGAAGCGTATTGCAAGGCAACGGGAGCGACCAAGACGGGGACGGTAAGGATGTTGCTGCAAATCCTCAAAGATGATCATTTGTTAGCAATTGTCAGGAAAACGCTCACTGTTGATTAACCCCTTGACGGTAAACAATGCTGTGAGATCGTGTAGTTAAGTTAAATAAAGACTACAAAATATATATTTCCTAAACTGATGTAATTTTTTTTACCACCTCGCCTTCCGTCGATTCAAACTTAAAAATACTATTTTCATCACTATTAGAGCGCCGAGGTAGATTAGAAGATTCATTGTCAAGGGACTTCTCCCTTGTCTCCCTTGTCTCCCTTGTCTCCCTTGTCTCCCTGATCCTCTGTCAAACCATTAACTCGCATGTTGACAGACCATTATGTTCCTGTCTCTCTAGCCTGT
>DALYIW010000176.1:3071-3310 GCA_031970155.1 Coleofasciculaceae cyanobacterium CTOTU46601
TAACCTGGGTGTGGCACCCTGACCGTTTTACAGGTCATCCCCGGCTACAACAGAAAGCTGTCTACAAGCTTCAAGAACTCAATGAAGCTCACGAACAGTTGCGATCATTCCGACCAGTTCCTCAGACCCGAGATTTACGCCCTAAGTCCAACACACAGGCATCCTCGTCTGTGTACCAGCAATCCTCTGCAAGGGATTTACACAAACCGGAGGTGCATCAACCTACTGGAGAATATCAT
>DALYIW010000176.1:3446-15029 GCA_031970155.1 Coleofasciculaceae cyanobacterium CTOTU46601
TTAAGCCTGAAACGTCTTCAGTAGCGCCAGATTAGATCCCCCCAACCCCCCTTTTTAAGGAGGGCTAAGATTCCGGTTCCCCCCTTAAAAAGGGGGGAGCTAGGGGGGATCTTCCGGATGTATAGCCAGTACTATAAGAGTGGCAAAGGCTATCCATCTTGGTTTTTCACTTAAGTTGATACCAATGATTGCTCTTGCGCCCCTACAGTTGGGAGATGAGGGTCTTATCACATTTTTGACAGCTTTAGTTCATAAGTTTTTTTTAACTCAATAAAGTTAAAGTAAATACAATTACTGATTTGAAATACAGATAAACTGCACGAGTTGATTAGCATTAGATCAACTTCTGTTGGTTCAAACTAATTTCAATTAGTTCTAAAAGTATGGATCTTTCAAATTCAAACACTCTTAAAAACCTAGATGCTGCCTTCGCCGGTGAATCGATGGCAAATCGGAAGTATCTATTTTTTGCAGAAGTAGCTCGTAAACTGGGCTATGCAGATTTATCCAAACTGTTTAAAGAAACAGCAAACCAAGAGACAGAACACGCTTTTGCTCACTTTTCTTTACTGCATCCTGAACTCGTTGTAAAAGATGTAACAGCCCTAAGTGAAGCTCAAAAAAAGGAAATTGCAGTTCGCTGTCTAGCTCTAGCTATTGAGGGTGAGACTTATGAATATACAACAATGTATCCGGATTTTGCGGCAGATGCACGGCGCGATCGCGACGAAGGGGCAGCAGAAGAATTTCAAGCGCAAGCCAAAGAATCTGCTGAACATGCTGGCATATTTCGCGAAGCAGCTCATCGTTTTGGGCTGCTAGTTAATGTAGAGCATTTTCATGCCGATCGCTACACCGAGGCACTCCAAGTTCTCAACGGAGAACAACCAACACCGCGAGTGGCTGGCAGCGATCCGGCTACCCGGAAATGGATGTGTCGGCAATGTAGCATGATTTACGACCCAGTGGTTGGAGACCCCGATTCAGGAATTGCTCCTGGTACACCTTTTGAAGACATTCCAGAAGATTGGCACTGCCCAATTTGCGGTGCCAGCAAGAAAACTTTTATGCCGTTTGAAGAGCAAGTTGCCGCTTAGCACGGAGCTCTTGAGTCGGGGAAGAGGATTGCTCGTTCCTGCGTTGTGCGCTTTGTGTTCATGGTGTCTCGCTAAAACTTAGAGGCGTAGTGCAATACGCCCCTAAGCCATAACTTCAATAGACCAGATATACAAGCACGTTTATTTTAGTTTGAGTAAGAAGTAGGTAAGTAGCATTAGTCAAGGTTTGTTGAGCAACTTGTTACACAAATGCGATCGCCACGCCTGAAATTAGTGTAAACCCGATACTATATAAGTAAAGAATAAACAATTTCTCCTGTGTCACTTTTGGATGCGACCATTAAGCTCTTCTCCTCAAAATCGCGTCGCACCAACAAGTCAGTTGATGTGAGCCATCATTTCAGTATTTTTGCCCTATCGGTGCTAAGACACGACACATATCACACTTGATCTATTTAAACTGTAATTCTCAATACATTTAACTAGAAATACATCAACGCTTTATCAAGGATTTATAAAAATCTCTTTCTTTTTAAAGAGTATGTAAATTGGGCAATCAAGCACTTTACAAGAGCTTTATTAAAACTAGAGTATTTTTAGTGTCTTTAAATAAGCTTTAAAGCTCAGCGGAATTAAACCTATTAGCCGGCGTTGAAAAAGTCTGCTAGTAAGGATGGTTAATTGACATAAAAACAACTGTTGAAGACTCTTCCTCCGAGAGCTGTGTGAGCCTTTCTTAAGATTTTTAAAACGAATTACATGGCACATAGATGAGCCTAAGTTTGTAGGTTGACAGTAAATACTGGGAAAAATTTCCCCTGTTGCTTGAAGTCCTCCACTTTTTTTACTCAGTAGGTAGGACAAAGATAAAACCGACATAACTGGCTAGTCAAAAGCAGAACACAGATCTCTTTAACGTTTTTAATTGAATTTGTCCATTATCTAATAGAACTAGCTTGAAATGACTCTAGCAGCTAAACCTCAAAAGGAATTCATCAACCCTCTAAAGCCTCTAGCAGGCTTACCCTTATCAAACCTATTGAATCGACTTATCCTGTTTGGGGCTGGAGCCGGACTGCTTACATGGGGAATTGCACTTACTACCAGTCGGGTAACTTTAGTAACAGCAACCAAAGCATTTGTTAACGGCAAAATCATTACAGTTACCTCTCCCATTAAAGGTCAAGTCCAAACCAAGGAAAGTTTAGACTCAGGAAAGCCAGTCACTCCCAAAGAACTGCTGCTAAAAGTCAATGAACCTTTATCTAAATCCGAATTGTTGCAGAGCTTGAAGTTTGAATTACTAGCAGAGCAAGCCAAGTTGGAATCGATTGAAGCCAAGATTAAAGATGTAGCCCAATCCGGTAGAATTGCTCAACCCCAGCGCAATCAGCAAGTGGTTGACCAAAAACTTTTACAGGCAGAAACTGAGCGAGTACAGGAAGTAGCTGTTGCCCGACTAGACTTGCAAACTGCACAAACTCAAGCCGACACAGCAGTTCGTCTAGCCGAACAAAATATAGCTCAGGCTCAGATTGAATTAAAAACAGCCCAAAGTCACGCACAGGTTGCTCAATCTAAGTACGAAAAGCTGCAATACCTTGGCAATAGAGGAGCTATCTCTACTTTCTCTATTAAGGAAGCTTATAACAACTGGCAAGTCAGTCAAAACCAAGTAGAAGCCGCTAGAGTCAAGCTAGAAACGGCAAAAATACACCAAGCACAACAACAAAGGTTGAACGTACAACAGGCACAACGGCAAAAACTCAAAATCAGTTCACTGCAATCAAAGCCTAATGAACTAGCCGTTAACCTCAATGTGAATAATACGAAAACTGAAACTCTAAATCCAGAGTTGGTGGAACTTGAACGGCAAAAAAGTCAGACTCAAGTCAGTATTGAGGCAAAGAAAAAAGCTATTACTCAGCTTGAACAGGATACTCTAATTCAAAAAAACTTCCCAATTTTAGCATCTAGCAAAGGGGTACTCTGGGAAGTAATGGTTCAGAATGGAGAGCAAGTTAACTCAGGACAACCGTTGCTAAAACAGTTGAATTGCCAGCAACTCTGGGTAGATGCTTTTGTTAATGTTGATGCTTTAAAGCGAGTATCCATTGGCTCTCCAGCAGAGGTAGAAGTGTACAACAGCAACTTGAAACTGAAGGGCTGGGTAAAAACAATTCGTTCTCCGTTGTCCAGAGAAGCGAAGTTAGGGCAAGATGTAGCGGTCACTCCTCCTAATATAGAGAATCAGCAGCTGGCTCAGGTAAGGATTGAACTCGAAGATCCGAAAGAATTAATCAAAAACGGTCAAAGTTCTGCACAGTTCTGTCAAGTTGGACAGGTAGCCAAAGTCAATATTTCTCCAGCAGAATCACTGCTTGCCAACCTACCCTCTTGGTAAAAACTGATGAGTTTTCGGGCTTGGAAGTTCTTTTTTATCGCTCTAGTCACCACCTTCTGCATCATTGACTGGATTGTACTTAGTCAAAGTTTAGACGGACTTGTCAACAAATCTAACACGCTGTTGCCCTTAGTATTAGTGCTCGGCATTACTCTAATATGCCGTGCTGTTTTCACAAAGGCACCTCCCTTATGGCTCAAAATTTTGTTATCACTCGTTGCATCGTTTCTAAATATTCGTTACCTATATTGGCGAGTAACAGAAACCTTGGTACTGGATTGGTATAACGGTCCAATTAGTCTGGCTTTATTTGCAATGGAGTTGATTGCCATTGTGAATGTCACTCTTCTCAACTACCAAACTTTAATACCAACTAATCATAGTCCCAAGGCGAATTTGGGGCAGCAACGAATTAGGAATGGACAGTACACTCCCAGCGTAGATGTGTTTGTTCCGACCTACAACGAGCCTGAATTTGTTTTGAGGCGGACACTGGTAGGATGTCAAGCCATGCGGTATCCCAATAAAGAAGTGTGGTTGCTAGACGATGGCAGACGACCAGAAGTTGCTAAACTCGCAGAAGAACTGGGCTGCAAATATTTAACTCGTAATGATTCAGCTCATGCTAAGGCAGGCAATCTTAACAATGGATTGAAGTATGCCAAAGGTGAAATTATTGTTGTATTCGATGCTGATTTCATTCCTTTAGAAAACTTTCTAGAACGAACTATTGGGTTCTTTGAAGACCCTGAGGTTGCTATGGTAGTGACACCTCAAAACTTCTACAATCCCGATCAGCCTGAAATTAATTTAGGTGGTCGAATTATCCCTCACGAGCAAACCGTTTTTTATGACATCATTCAGCCAGGGCGGGACTTTACAAACAGTGTCGTTTGTACTGGAACTTCTAGCCTAATGCGGCGGAAGCACATTGATGAAGTTGGCGGAATTGCTATCGGTGTGATTGTTGAGGATTGGGCTACAGGAATGTTGCTGCAAGCTAAGGGATACAAGTCTCTTTTCCTCAACGAAATGGTGAGTGTTGGTGCAGCACCGGAAAACTTTTCTTCTTATCTGGTGCAACGAATTCGGTGGGCAGAAGGAACAATTAAAGTTTTGTACACTCGATTTAATCCAATGAGACTTCCTGGATTAAACCTTGTACAGCGAATCAATCATATGTCCAGCCTCATTTTTTGGATCGACCAAGCAACTCAAAGTGTAAGCTATGTGGCACCAGCTTTGTTTTTCTTGTTTGGGATGCGATCTATGGATACCAGTCTTTTAGATATTATTTATTATTGGGTACCTAACTACTTTTTTGGGTTACTTACAGTTTCTTGGGTAATTGGCAGTAGGACAATTTTAGTTACTTATTCGTACAATGCACTGATGTGCTTTCATTTGTTACCGACAATTATTAGTACTATTGTGTTGCCGAAGCGTAAAGTTAAGTTTAAAGTTACCGATAAAGGACTAAGTAATAAACAAACTTCTATAGATTTTAAATTGATGCGTCCTTTATTTTTTTTACTATTCTTAAACTTAATAGCAGTTGGTATTAGTGTGTGGAGGGCGAATAAGGCAGACTTTTTTATCGGTGCTGAGGTAGTTAATCTTCTGTGGGCGCAGTTTATATCGATTGTTTTAGCAATTACCGTCATTGCCGGAATTGATTTAGTTGAGGAACGGAGAAGTCTTAGGGTTAAGTGTTCAGAGCGGTGTAAAATTAAAGTCTTAGATGGCTCAGAAACCTATTGTTTTTCAAAACTGGTTGATATTTCGGAAAGTGGAGTGGCGTTCCAGAAAGTAGAAGATTTATCGTTAAGTATTGGTCAGACTGTGGAATTTTCTATACCTGGCGAATCAATTCAACTCACGGCTCAAGTTGTGAGACTTGGTGAAGCGATCGCTTGTTCTTTTCTAAACGTAACCGCCCAGCAGCAAAGGAGCCTGATCGAATTTGCGTTCTGCCGAGTCAGCCATTGGCAGAAGCCCAAAGTAGCTAATGAATTACAAGCTTTAATCGCGTTATTTCGTAGCTTGTTCGATCTATATCCTTTGAAAGCACTGCGCTAGTGAACGGGTGCATCGTAATGTTGCAAGTTTATTAGGTAGTGCGAACCCCAGAGGTCACCATACCGATTTACAACAATAGGATGCGCCCATAGTGAACTAAGTACTTAGACTTTAAATTCTGCTTCTAAGTGCTATTTTTAGCGGAGGGTACGATGTTTGTGAGCAACCGAATTCCGCGTTTTATACTAATATTTTTGGTGGCTTTTGCAATAGCTTGTAGTAGCAGCCCACAAATGCGCTCTGCTGATGTTAAGTCAAATGCGTATAGCTATCTTGCTACAGTTGCCGATCGCACTCACACTGATACTAATGCAGTGGTCAACAAAAAGCCAGATGAGCTGAGTTTCTTAGTAAGCTTTAAAACTACTGAGTCTACCGATGACTTTGAGCGCACAATGCGTGATGTCGCCTTTACTTACGACAACGCCGTTGCCGCTTTGGCTTTCATGGCTTCAGGCGATCAACAACGCGCCAAGCAAGTAGTGGATGCATTAATATATGCACAAAATCATGACCGCTTTTATAAAGATGGTCGCATTCGCAATTCTTATCGGGCAGGAAAACTGGCTTCACCGGATAATCGCGTTCCGCTACCAGGATGGTACGATGCCAAGCAAGGGCGGTGGGTCGAAGATGAGTTTCAGGTAAGTACCCACACTGGTAATGTTGCGTGGGCAATGCTGGCGCTGTTGGGATACTACGAAACCTATGGTGGTGCCCCTTATCTGACAGCAGCTGAGAAAATGGGGGAATGGGTAGAGCAAAATTGTCGAGATTCTAGAGGTGTAGGCGGGTATATCGGCGGGTTTAGTGGTTGGGAAACCAATCCTAAGTTGTTGAAATACAAGGCTACAGAACACAACATCGATCTGTATGCGGTTTTCTGGAGGCTGTATTCGATCACTAATAACCAAGCGTGGAAAGAGCGAGCAATAGCCGCTAAGACGTTTGTGCTCAGCATGTGGGATGAAAAGGAAGGAAAGTTCTGGACGGGTACTACACCTGATGGGGTGACAGTGAATCGAGATACTATCCCGTTAGATATTCAGGCGTGGGCACCTTTGGCATTGAGGGAGGAAGGGAAACCTTATTGGCGATCGCTCACTTATTCTGAGAAGCAACATCGAGTAGGCGACGGCTTTGATTTTAACGAAGACCGCGATCGCATCTGGTATGAGGGAACGGCACAGATGGCGGTAGCCTACCATTACACAGGTCAGCTTGACAAGTCAAAAACCTTACTAGCAACGCTAAAAGCAGCGCAGGATGCCTCTGGTGGGATACCGGCGGTTAATCGAGATGGACTAACAACGGGTTTCTCACTACCTACCGGAGAACCTTGGTTTTACTTTCGCCGCCTACATGTAGGAGCAACAGCGTGGATGGTATTGGCAGAAAAAGGAATCAATCCCTTCTGGCTAGGAAGCAAATAGAGAAGAATGATTACTTTCTCAGACTGTGCATCATTAACGCTGTGCCGAAAACACTAGCAGAAATCCCCAAAGCGATATCCGCGTTTACTTTCCTGTTGCTCAGGTATAAAGAGACTGCTACCAGGAGCATTGAAAATGCGACAACACCAAGGACTTTGATAACTTCCTGGTAAGCCTTGTTCATTTTTCCTCCAAATCAGGAATGATAAGGGCTATTGAAGAGAGAAGAGATGTTTGAAAGAACCCTAGTAGCTCAATACGGTTGGGTTAACCTCATATCGAATTGCGTTTATACGTGTACTTGATCTCCCTTGTCTCCCCTTACTTATCAGTTTGTAGAAGGTGGTTTAATCGGTAGGCGAACCTGAAAACAAGTGTTGCCTGGTTGAGAAAAAAACTGGATATCGCCTTTGTGCCTTTGCACGACAATCCGACGGGCAATATCGAGTCCTAAACCTGTTCCTTTTCCAACTCCCTTAGTTGTAAAGAATGGCTCAAAAACACGAAACTGAATGTCATCGGGAATTCCTGTTCCGTTGTCGGCAATTTCAACTAACACATCGTCGCGATCGCGTTTAGTGCGGATTGTCAGTTCTCCCTGTCCATTCATTGCATCTATGGCATTATCAATTAGGTTTGTCCAAACCTGGTTGATTTCGCTGCCATAGGCGCAGATACGAGGCAAGTTGGGTTCATACTCCCGCCTTAAAGTGATGCCGAGTTTAAGCTTGTGATTAAGGATAACCAACGTGTTTTCCAACCCTTCATGTAGATCTACCTCTTGCAGAGGAGAGCGATCCATGTAGGAGTAAGCCTTAATAGCTTTGACGAGTTCTGAGATTCGTTCCGTACTGTCCTCAATTGTCTCCACTAATCCGGTGACTGTCAGGGAGGCTTCTAACCAACTCAGTACCTCGGTGAAAGCTTCTGGGCTAATCTGAGTAGCGATCGCACCTAATTTTTCCTCATTCACACCAGCAGCTACCAGAGTGGGTGCAACTTCCCAAGCCTTGGGAATTTTATATTGCTCTAGCCAGTCGGCAAGGGCGTCTTCGCGATCGCTTTGCTCCAATGGGTTGAGGACAGGTGCACTAGCACGATAAGCGATCGCTGACTGCTGCAACTCTACAATGGACTGCCGTTGCGCCTCTTGTAACTCCTCCTCCCACAGCTTTAGGATGTAGGACTCTGAGGCGGCAATCGTCTGACGCAGTTGCTGTGCCGCCCGATGTCCAGCAGCGGCGGGATTGTTCAACTCATGAGCCAAACCTGCTGATAGCTTGCCTAATGCTGCAAGCTTTTCCTGTTGCCTTAGCTGCGCTTCCAACTCTTGCGCTCGTCCTGCCATCGCTGCCAAAATAACGGAGGCTTTTTGAGGGCATTCAGCGAGAATTTGCTTGAAGGTATCAGGCTCAATCTCCAGGACTCGACTGAAAGTAAGCGATCGCGCCGTGACAGAAGCCGGACAACCTGCCAACATTGAGATTTCGCCTGTAAAATGACCCGGTTGATGAACAGTGATGATCCGTTCCTCCGCACCAAACCGCTTCGCCACTTGGATTTCGCCTTCGAGTACCACGCAGAAAGGATAGGTGGGGTCACCTTGACTAAAGAGGATGTCACCAGGGTTGAACTGGACTTCACTACCGCGTTGTGCTAGTCGCTGTAACTCCTCGTTAGATAGCTTTGGAAATAGTAGTGCCTCGTTGGGGTTGTGAAGCATAATTAAACCTTACTGAGATATTGATGGATGAACTGCACGGCGATCGCACCCTCGCCTACTCCTGATGCCACCCGCTTCACAGAACCCTGGCGCACATCTCCTGCCACAAAAATGCCGGGGACACTTGCCTCTAGCAAAAATGGGTCACGTTCCAGCGTCCAGCCCTTGGGAGGTCGTTTATCGCGTATTAGGTTAGGGCCAGTTGGGATAAATCCCTGCTGATCTCGCTCCACCACTCCATCCAACCAGTCTGTTTGGGGACTAGCACCGATAAAGATGAACAAAGAACTAGCGGCAATCGTCTTTTTCTCTCCTGTATCCGCGTTGGCAATTACAATCGTGTCTAGATGGTTTTCCCCCTTCACCTCAACCACGCTAGAACGAGTTTTGACGGTAATATTTTCAGTGGCTTCAATCTGGTCAATTAGGTACTGGGACATGCTTTTTGTCAAAGAATCAGCCCGTACCAGCATCGTTACTCCAGCAGCGTACTTGGAAAAGTGCATGGCCGCCTGTCCGGCTGAGTTGGCTCCACCGACGATATAGATTTCCTCACCTTGACAAGCGATCGCTTCCGTCATCGCCGCACCGTAGTAGACACCGGCCCCAGCCAGTCTATCCATTCCCGGCACATCCAGCTTACGATACGAAACCCCTGTGGCAATCAGCAAAGCGTGACAGCTAACTTCTGTCCCATCTCCCAGCTTCACTATTCGGTAAGAATCTTCTGTCCGCACTCCTGTTACTATCTGTGGCGAGAGAATTTCTACTCCAAAACGTCGAGCTTGAGTTACACCACGACGAGCCAAGTCAGCCCCACTCAGCCCTACTGGAAATCCCAAGTAATTCTCAATGCGAGAGCTTGAACCTGCCTGTCCACCGGGGGCTTCCCGTTCTATCATTACAGTGCTGAGTCCCTCTGATGCCCCATATACGGCTGCTGCCAGTCCAGCCGGACCGCCCCCGACAATCACCAGATCGTAGAATGGACGTTCTGCTTGGGTTTTCAGGCCAATTTTTTCAGCAATTTGCAGATTCGAGGGTTGAATCAGCCGTGAACCATCAGGAAACAGAACCAGGGGCAGTTGTTGCCGCTCTTCCGACTCAGCGTAAGTCACCAGATGCTTGGCTTCTGGTTCTAATTCAATATCTAACCACTGGTAGGGTATCTGATTGCGTGCTAGAAAGTCTTTAACTTGGTGGGAGTGGGGAGACCAACGATTGCCGATCACGCGGATACCTTTAAATGGGGGACGGAAAGTAGCTTGCCAATCGTCGTTTAAGTCATCTAGTACGGGATACAAGCGTTCTTCGGGCGGGTCCCATGGTTTTAGGAGGTAGTAGTCTAGCTTGGCTGTATTGATGGCACTAATTGCCGCATCGGTGTCTGCATAAGCGGTGAGTAAGACACGTTTGGCTTGTGGGAAGATAACCATCGCCTGTTCCAAAAACTCTACACCGCTCATCTGAGGCATTCGCTGATCGGCTAGCAGTAGTGAAACGACTTCCCCACGCAGCTTCAGTTGTTTTAAAGCGTCTAGGGCAGATTTCCCTGAGTCAGCCGGCACAATGCGGAAGCGATCGCCATACTGATGTCGCAAGTCACGGGCAATTGCTTGCAAAACCGTGGGGTCATCGTCAACACTCAGGATTACAGGTTTAGCCATATCTCGAACTTTGACAACTGAAAATTAACATTTTGTTGTTAGTTGTTAGTTGTTTGTTAACACATACAAGCAACCAGTAACTAATAACAAGTAACACTGTGATTATTTTACCTTTGAAAAGCTACATATTTGTTTACGTTTATGGTAACCGCGTATACATATGAAAATTAAAAGTGGAATGCTATAAGAATTAGGCAAACCGAAACATAGCAGGCGCATAGCGTTTAGCTTTCCTGTTCCTCGTTAACATTCCTTGCAAGGTAGGATTCGCTAAGGCAAAATCAAGGTCTATGAAGAGTCTCCAGCAAGCGTGGCGATTACAACAGAGACAGTCAAACAGCAAGGATGAAAGCGATGCAAATCCATCAATAGCGATGAGCCTGGTGGTGGCTTGCATACCTTACCAGACAACCCTTAAATCCGCACATAGGATACAAATTAGGCGGCGATTCAATTAAAGCTCAATCAGGTAAGAAGGAGTGTATTTATGATACGAGAAATTGAATGGTTAAAGCGTCTTCAAAGTCAAGCATTAACCATATTTCTGACAGGTGTTCTGCTGGTTGTTACCACAGCTTTTAGTAATGAAGCGATCGCACTCACTCAAGAGCAGCCCGTTGTTTCAGTGGCTCAACAATTGGAACAGAACGTAGATAATGCCCGTAGTGCCCTAGATAATGCCCTCGAAAGCTTTGCTCAAGAAACTCAGCTTTCTCTAGAAAAAGCCATTCAAGACACCAAAAACGCGATCGACCAGTTTCCTCAAACTCTCGAAAGCGCCATCAGCGACACCACCGAATCTGCTCACAAGCAACTTAAGAAAGACCTCAAAGCCAGAGAAAAATTACTGGAGAATGCCGCTGAGACCGTAGACAAACTAGCCGAAAAGACTAAAAAGTTCAACAAAAAAGTGCTGCGTTCCGCTGAAACTACCCAAGTTGCTGTACAAGCTCAAGCTGAACAAAGTGCCAGAAACACTCAAAAAGCATTAGAAGATGCCTATGAAGCGATTGATATTCTAGCTGAGGATGTCGAGAACGCCAAAGATGAAACCTCTGCCTTATTCCGGGCGAGAGTAGACCAGCATATCAATGCAGTTAATCAAGCCCTAGACAAGGCTAATCAGTCGATTAAAGCCTTAAGTCAGAAACCCGCTTAAATACAAGTAGATTAACAGCCTTATCGCTCTAACTGTGTACCAGAGGCTGGGGGCTTTGGG
>DALYIW010000176.1:15067-18159 GCA_031970155.1 Coleofasciculaceae cyanobacterium CTOTU46601
TTTATATCCCATCAAACCTATCTCCAAAACCCAGATATTTGTACCTGTGTTTAATTTCTACCTACTGGTATGGCACAGCTAAATTAGTGCATTAGGTAATGATTGTTTTGGGTTTTATGAACTCAAACCAACCTACATCTATTCCATCATTTTAGGTGTGTCAGACCACTACTTAGCCACGAAACACTGTAGCCGATGTCTTCCTCCTTTGAATTGCATATCGAATGATGCTTTCAATCGCGAAGTCAGACTCACTAGAGTTCTGGATTCGGCGATCTACTGCCTTGCTTTGGGGATTAAGCACCCAGCTACTGATGGGAGCAGGTTGGTAGGTCAACAGGTAAGAACACTGGGCGTTAACAGAAATGACCCAGACAGGCTGTTTATGGCTTTTGCGGGTACGGTACCCATATTGATGAAGTGCAGCTCGAATTGCAACAATGTCTTTAGCGACACGTTGTACCTCGCTGGCTTTGGATTTCCTCATTGGTAATTTAGTTTGTCGGTTGAGTAAACGATGAGCACCGACTGGGTGCGTTGGCGAAACACCCTTTTCGGAGGATAACCCTTTTTGGTTGGCGATGTAATAGCTAACCAGTTGAAGCGCCGCCGATGCCACAATCAGGCGGTAACCCTATTACTCACAATCTATTGGTGAAATGTGAATAATTTGTGAAAATTGAATCAATTATAAACTAATTTGGTGTATTAGGTTACAGAAACTTTCGACCCATCCCAATCAATTTGTCAATTCAATTTAGACAAATTGATTTAGATGGGCAGATTGAGATTGAGATGGCAGGAAAACAAGAGCAAGAAGCTGTGCTGCTACCTAAAACACGTCAGGGAGCGATCGCGTGTACAGGATTGAGCCAAAGCCGTTGTGAGGCGTGACGGGTGTGGGAAAAGCGATCGCTCCAGAAACCTTCGAGCGCCTCCAGTCTTTGCTTACTCAAGTCTACCCAAGCAGAGACTATCACGAAGGCATCACCGCATTTTTAGAGAAGCGCCAGCCGAACTTCCTAGGCGAGTAATAGTGCGATCGCACACCGGAAAATTACAACCACAAACATTTCTTCATTTTGGCTCATCAAACGAAAAATCTATACCTCACGAGAGAGCTTGCATCTCAAAAACCCTGTGCTAAGATTACAAAAATGAAAAATACATAGTCAGCCTAATCCAGTAATCCACCTACAACTTGTATCAAGTGTGAGGTGATTCATGGAGCGGAGGAACCAATTGTAGGGGCAAATCTCAAGTCTTCTGTCTACTCAGTTAGAAGAAGTCAAGAGAAGGACATCTCTCAGTCCTAGCCCGTCAGCTAACTTCGTAGGCATTGAGAGGAGACTGAAGAGTCAGCACTTTTAATTAATCTGCATGAACTCATCAGTGTCCCTGGCTGATAGGCACTCGCTTCGTCGTGCCTGCCCATGACCCTGAGGAGGTATTCAGAAAAATCTAACTTCAGGAGTCTAAGGCAGGAAAAGTAACCCTTAAGTGAAAATCCACCATGTTCCTGACTCAAAAGTATCTTACTACTACTTCCTTTGATGGTGAACTGGATGTAGACAACCGCTCGTCGGAAGAAGTCATTCGGCGAAACGCCTATGTGCTTAAACAAATAGAAAATGTTTTGAATGACTATCCTGAGTATCCTTATCAAGTAGCCTTTTCTATTGATGAATTACGCTCTAAGTTAGTTGCTCATGTCCTAAGACACAGCCGTAATTGTTGTTCAGTCGTTGGGAATGCAGCAAAACCAAAAACAGACTCTAAGTTTTCCTACCGTTTTACATCAGAGCGTATGCGACTAGATGTATTAATTCGCGGAAGTATTCTTCATCTTCTCAGAGAAAACGCCGATTGGATCAGCCGCAAAATTCAGCAATTAGATAGTTCAGTCGCTGCACAGTGGGAACTCTCAGATTCCAACACCAGTTATGAACTTAATTGATGTTAGTTAACGCTACACAACTATAAAATAGTCAGCGCTCAGCGGTCAGGAGAACTTTACAGACGCTGGGCGATTACTGCATAGAAGGGATCGCCACCACTGACACCAAACATTTGGAGAAAATTGGGCAGGGAGGATTGATGAGCAATGACTTCTGGGGGACTGAATCCAGGTACAGACAGAAAGTAGCTTTTGACTAATTCAACACGACTGGTTTCTGTGCCATCTCGCCAAGCTGCGATCGCTTTCTGAAAAAACATCCGGTTAGAAAAGCTGATAATTGCGATGCCACCGGGTTTGAGGATGCGGTGAATTTCGGTAAATACAGCATCGGGGTATTGCAGATATTGAACGGAAACGCAGTTGAGGACTGCATCAAAATTCTCGTCCGGCAGAGGCAGCTTGGGATTTTGGTTGAGGTTTTGAACACAGTAATGATTTAATCGGGGATTACGGGCGAGTTCATCCTCATTCATTCCGTGTCCTTCGACGTGAGCAAATTCTATCTCTTCTGGGAGGTGGGAAACATGGCTGCTCATCATATCGAAGATGCGGGTATTTGGCTTTAAGCGATCGCGGTACAGTTGGGTTAGGCGATCAATAAATCCTTCATCCACATGAGTGACGAAGCGGGGCATCGAGTAAAACAGCGTGTCTTCAGTATCGTCAAGTTTGGTGCGTTGATTGGGTCTGAGCAGCATAATTGTGCAGTGAGAGTAGCTTTACTGAGATTTGGCAGGCTTCACACTTATCCGCTAGGAATTGATTTTCCTGACGAGTGGGTATGTGCAAGATGGTGTTTATACTTTTAGTTTAAAGAAAATTACGAAATGTGAAGCAAGTCAGCAATAACGTTTTAGAACTGAAGTTTGACTATCTCTTGGGGTCGGCGTTTTCGAGTCGCACCATGACCAGCAATTGCCATTGACATGGGCGTTTTATCACGCGACTGGCGAGGAAAGCACTAAGAGTCTTGCCTGCACATGTACCTGACCAGTTGCCGATTCGTTTCTTGTAGCGTACCTGAACAGCTGCGAGTCGCTGTGACTAGCAGAACTCCACATTGATTTTCAGGGTGAATTCTTGACGTACTCCCCTCTTTAAAAAAAGGGGATTCTTAAAAAGTTGTTACGAA
>DALYIW010000177.1:0-18147 GCA_031970155.1 Coleofasciculaceae cyanobacterium CTOTU46601
TCGCTCCACAGACTAACCCCGCTAGCGAGAGCGGTTTTTATGTATCGAAATTCTCTGAGGTTTCTAATATTCCGTTGCAGCAATCCATAGCTGATTTAGGAGTAGCTTGGAATAACTTTTTCGCATCTCGCAAAGGAAAGCGAAAAGGACAAAAAATGAACCCGCCTAAATTCAAAAAACGAACCAATCAACAATCGGCTCGTTTCAGAAAAGGTGGGTTTAGTATCAAAGCCGCTAAGGTTTTCCTAGCTAAAATTGGCTGCATCAAAACCAAGTGGTCGCGTCCTCTACCATCTGAGCCTAGCTCAGTTACAGTCATCAAGGACACTTCTGGGCGCTACTTCTTGAGTTTTGTTGTTGAGATTCAGCCTGAAATTAAGCCAGCATCAAATCCTGCCATAGGAATTGATTTGGGCTTAAAAGTGTTTGCCGCTTGTAGTGATGGGAGTAGGTTTTCTAGTCCCAACGACAAAAAGCTAGACCGCAGAACCAGGAAGGCTCAACGCAAATTGTCCCGACGCATCCTATCCTCAAAACGTCGGGAACGGATGCGCCTCAGGGTGGCAAAACTCAAAGCCAAGTTGCGCGACACCCGTAAAGACTTCCTGCACAAGTTATCGACCAAGGTGGTAAACAAGAACCAAGTTATCGCCTTGGAAGATTTAAACGTTTCCGGATTAGTAAAGAACCGCAAACTATCCAGAGCTATCAGCTCTGCTGGATGGCGGGAATTCAGAACCATGTGTGAAGCCAAGTCAGGCAAATTTGGACGCGAGTTTGTTGTCATCAGCAGATGGGAACCGACCAGCCAAGTTTGCTCGGATTGCGGTTACCGTTGGGGCAAACTAGACCTCAAAGTGCGAGAAATTGTCTGCATGAATTGCGGCACTCTCCATGATCGGGACGACAACGCCTCAAAAAATATAGAAAATGTCGGGGTAGGGCATACCCACGACGCTAAATGGATAGGGAGGGAGCGTAAGACCTCGGTCGAGGCGGCACCCGTTGAACTGTCAACCCGTCTGGAGTACGAGCAGCGAAGGCAATGTTCGACGGCTAGGGAATCACCGCGCCTTTTAGGCCGGTGAGGATGTCAATAACCTGCCCAATCAAGCTTGCTGCCAATACACTCACCAGCAGTAACGGCAGCGCTAATGCTAGAGTTAGTCGCCGTTTAAAGCTAGTTTGGGAAATTTGAGACATTATATTAAGCAAGCCTCATGAACAGCCTCTCCCTAATTAAGATCATGTCTTACTTAAGAAGTTTTACGTTCCCAACAAAGCCATGTTTGTTGAGAAACATCTCAGGACTTACGCATGGACACCACATATGGTAGGGGCGAACGGCCGTTCGCCCTTACAAATGGCGGCTGAAAAGGAAATTTGCGTAAGTCCTGATCTCTATAAACACATTTCCTCTATTGATGGATTGTTACAATCCATTTAACTTTTATATTTATTGGCTATGTCTGATATTGTCCTAGACGTCCGCAACCTGCAAGTACAATTCAAAACCGATCAGAAGTTAGTTAATGCAGTTAACAACATTAACTTTCAGCTCAAGCGAGGACAGACCCTAGGAATTGTAGGCGAGTCAGGGTCGGGAAAATCGGTTACTTCACTAGCTGTCATGGGTTTAGTGCCAAGTCCCGGCAAGATTACTACTGGAGAAATTTATTTTCATCCTTCGGAAGAGAGAACAGAGCCGCTTAATCTCGTGAAGTTGAGTGATGACCAGAAGCGGCTGTATCGAGGTGGGAAAATTGCTATGATTTTCCAGGAACCAATGAGTTCTCTCAACCCGGTTTATACCTGTGGTCTTCAACTGACCGAAGCAATCTTACAGCACCAAAATATTTCTCAGGCAGAAGCGCGGCGTCAAGCAATTGCCCGTCTTCAGGAAGTCAAGCTGCTTCCTAGTGATGAAAAATTAACAGACCAATATTTAGAAGAATTCCGTAAAGATAACCCTAATCTACCTTTACCAGGGGAAAAGGAAATCAACCACCAGATCAATCAACAAAAACTGGCAATACTAGAACGCTATCCGCATGAGCTTTCCGGTGGTCAGTTACAGCGGGTGATGATTGCCATGGCAATCTCGTGTAACCCTGATTTGTTGATCGCTGATGAACCTACCACAGCTCTTGATGTTACAGTGCAGGCAGCGATTCTCGATTTACTCAGAGAATTACGTGACCAGCGCGGGATGTCGATGATGTTTATCACCCATGACTTGGGCGTGATTGCAGAAATTGCTGATGCTGTTGCAGTGATGTATCAGGGAAAAATTGTGGAAAGCGGGGATGTTTGGCAGATTTTTTCTAGCCCGCAGCATCCTTACACGAAAGGTTTATTAGCCTGTCGTCCTCAGTTGGAAGGGCGTCAGCAACATCTACCGACTGTCTCTGACTTTATGGAGGTGGTGACTACCCCAACTGGCGAAGTACAAATTCAGGAAAAATCTACTGATTTTAGAGCGGCAATGTCTGGGGTTTTGGAGAATGACAGTATTGCTAATGAGACTGAGCGATCGCAGCGCACTACTGAACTACAATCAAAATCCCCTATTGTTGTTATTCGTGACCTTCGGGTTGGTTTCCCTAAGCGGGGAATTTTTGGCACAACCCAACGCTACTTCATGGCAGTGGATGGCGTTTCGTTTGACGTATATCCTGGCGAGACGTTGGGCTTAGTGGGCGAGTCGGGCTGTGGCAAATCAACCCTTGCTCGTACTTTGCTCAGATTAATTGAACCGATAAGCGGAGAGGTACTATTTGAAGGTCAAGAGGTTAACCGTCTTAGTGGCAAACGGCTGCGGCAATTGCGGCGAGAGATGCAAATTATTTTCCAGAATCCATTTAGCTCACTTGACCCACGAATGAAGATTGGGGAAGCGGTGATGGAACCGTTAGTAATTCATGGCGCTGGAGGTAATTCTAAAGGACAGCGCGATCGCGCAAAATATCTCTTAGAGCGTGTCGGCTTAAATCCCAACTGGATGAACCGCTATCCTCACGAGTTTTCAGGAGGACAGCGCCAACGGGTTTGTATTGCTAGAGCACTGGCACTCAATCCCAAATTCATTATCTGCGATGAATCTGTTTCTGCTCTCGATGTATCTGTACAGGCTCAGGTACTCAATCTCCTCAAAGAGTTGCAGAGTGAGTTTGGTCTCACCTACATTTTCATTTCCCATGACTTGAGCGTGGTGAAATTTATGAGCGATCGCATCGTAGTCATGAATCGAGGCAAAATCGAGGAAATTGGTTCCCCAGAAAGCATCTATCGCTCACCGGAAAAGGAATACACACGTCAGCTAATTACCTCAATTCCTACTGGCACCTTAGAGCGCATTCAGGCACAGCAAACAGGGCGAACTAACTCACACTTGTCAGTGGCTAGCGATCCGTGGTCAGTCAACTAACTTATAGACATCTTAGGAAAAGAGGAGACAGGAGACAGGAGTCAGGAGTCAGGAGGAGGTAATTTTCATCCAAGGTTTTGTGTACTCCCCTTCCTGGGGTCTGTTGCAAAAAACTAGTTCTCGCGTGAAGATGCACTTAATAGCCTGTGCAGACAGGCTTAGTTTGTGTAGCCCCAGTCTTCTAGACTGAGGGCAAATCAAGTGCAATCATCACGCGAGAATTGGTTTAGTTGTTTGTCAAAAATACCAATAACAAATAACCAACAACCAACAACCAACAACCAACAACAAATATAATCAATCGGTGTGGGCTAATGCTTCAAATTGCTCCTGATTAATGCGGCTTGCTTGATACAATGTTTCTGTAATTTCAGAAATCGTTAATACCGAATGTGCCCGATAACCATTTTCTCGAAGTCTGTCTTTAACCCCTTGTTCGTGATCTAAAAAAACGACAATATCATCGACCTTCAATCCAGCTGATTTAATTTTTTGTGCCCCCTCCATTGCACTCTTGCCACTAATAAGAATGTCATCAACTACCACAACTGTTTCACCGAGATGAAAATTCCCTTCAATAACGCGCCTAGTTCCGTGTGCCTTAACTTCCTTGCGAGGAAAAATCATGGGATGGTTGAGGCGCAACGATAATCCTGTTGCCGTCGGTAAAGAACCATAAGGAATGCCAGCAATACGGTCAAATTTCAGGTCTTTGAGAATATCCGCATAAGCATTAAGAACTTGATTGAAGACTTGAGGGTTAGAAATAATTTTGCGGAGGTCAATGTAGTAAGGAAATGTTTCCCCTGATGCCTGAACAAAGTTACCAAATAGAATGCAACCAATGTCATAAAGTTGCAAAATCAAATCCTGGTAGGGATGTCTTTCAAGCAAACACACATTCGGCATCCATACATCACAGGAGGAACTTTCTATCTGACTTCTAACTTGATTAACGTCGTCGCGTAGAACTCGAATTTGCTCTGCTGGTTGTTCACTAACCAACATCTCTAAGGGAACAGGAAGGAGCAACCCTTCCCCATTTGTATTTAATCCAGCTGCCAAGATTTTGTTAAGGTCATCGCCGTCCTCTGCCCAGATGCTACGAGCTAGAATAATTCGTTCTGGAGCAACAGCGCGAATACGTGACAGAATATTCGCGTCAGTGGTTCCTACTTCCAGCCCTAATTGTTCTGGAGTGCCCCAATTTTTAGCCTCTTCAACTACCTGTAAGTAAAGGGGAGACTCAGTTGTAGGATAGTGCTGCAACGCGATCGCTCCTGGATTAGAAGTACAGCACAGCACAAACACGGCCTTACCCGGGTAAACCAAAAACGGTGCAATATGGTCTTGCCCTGAATACGGACTCAGAGTAACTGCATCTACCTGCCACTGTTCAAAAACAGTTCGAGCAAAAATGGTACTGGTGTTGAGGTCACCGTGTTTGGCATCGAAAATAATAGGAATATGAGAAGGAATAGCCTTTAGCGTCTGGTGAAGCAGTTCTAGTCCTGGAGCACCCAAAGCTTTGTAAAATCCGAAGGTAGGTCGATAAGCGCAGACTAAATCTGTAGTTTGGGTGATTTGGTCTTGCAACCAGTTCCACAAGTTATCGATGATGGTGTCTGTGTCGCCTGGTTCGCCATAGCGACTGGGCATCATTTCTGGATTTGGATCGAGTCCCACAACCAGTAAGCTTTGATTGTGAGCGATCGCTGCATTTAATTTCTGGAAAAAGTCCATTGGGGATTTACCTATATCAAAGCCGCTTCCAACCCATCGCCTCAAGATACAGGTTAGAACTTGTGAAGATATTTTTCAATCATGAGAGCGATCGCGATTTGGTATGATTGCAGCACACAGGGGTGAAGAAAAAATTGCCGTTGAGATTAAAAGCTTTATTGGGACTTCAGCCATTAGCGATTTCCATGCTCATCTCAGATTGAGGAGTCGCATTATCATTCCAGGTTAACTGGGCTACTTAATTTCTTGGCGTGTTCTGGTGATGTCTATTGTAATTTTGCCGCCAAAATCAGGGATAGGGGCAGAGAGTTTGCTTAATCGAACCTGGACTTGCTGCACTTGATCGACTTTCAAAATGGTATCTGCGATCGCACTTGCCAATTTCTCCACCAACGCAAACTTTGATGTTTTCACCAGCTGCTTGACGGCTTCAATGGCATGACGGTAATCGAAGGTATCAGCAATATTGTCACTTTCTCCTGCTGGTGCCAAATCCAGCCACAACGTCAGGTCAACTTCAAACCACTGACCTAGCACCTGTTCCTCTGGTAGATACCCTGTGTACCCGTAGCAACGAATTCCTGTTAACTGAATGCAATCCATTAGATGCCCAAAATCTCTCCTCTTCCACTTATCAACTAACCTTAGCCGATAAGAGGCGGCAACTACGCCTAAAGATTACGGTTCTGCCCACTGCGGAAGCTTACCTTAGAGGGATACATTATTCTCAAGAAGTACATAAAAGTTTATGCATGGGTGATGCTTATTGCACCCACTTCTTATACCGCTCGGGAAGGTGAACCCACCATGTTTGAATATTTTACAGACAAAGCCGTCAAATCAATCATGCTCGCCCAGGAGGAAGCACGTCGCCTGGGACACAATCTCGTGGGAACCGAGCAGATTCTCTTGGGATTAATTCGAGAAGAAACAGGTGTTGCTGCCATTGTACTCAATGACTTAGGCGTCACCCTGGAAAAAGTACGGAATTCGGTAGAAAAAATTATTGGTCGCGGGTATCGCTCTGTCCCAACGGAACTTCCCTTCACACCTAAAGCCAAGCGTCTTTTTGAGCAAGCCTTTAAAGAAGCAGGTCAACTCGGACACAACTACATTGGTACAGAACATTTATTGCTAGCCATTACCCAGGACGGAGAAGGGGTGGCTGCCAGAGTGATGGAACTTTTAGAGGTTGACTTGTCAGACGTTCGCAACGCTGTAATTAGGGCATTAGGAGAAGTGGCGGCGGCTCCTGCGGCTCGTGGGCAAGGGTCTTCGTTCTCCAGCAGTACCGACGGCAACACAGCCAAGTTGGAAGAGTTTGGCACCAATTTAACCCGGTTAGCCGCCGAAGGCAAGCTTGACCCGGTTGTGGGTCGAACCCAGGAAATCGAGCGCGTCGTTCAGATTTTAGGTCGTCGGAGTAAGAATAACCCGGTGTTGGTTGGGGAACCAGGAGTGGGTAAAACAGCGATCGCAGAAGGTCTTGCCCAACGCATTATTGACAAACAAGTCCCTGACCTCTTAGAAGACAAGCAAGTCATCACCCTAGATATGGGCTTGCTGATCGCAGGCACCCGCTATAGAGGTGACTTTGAAGAGCGCCTCAAGCAAATTATGGAGGAAGTGCGTCAAGCTGGGAACATCATCTTAGTCATTGACGAAATCCACACCCTAGTTGGCGCTGGTTCACTTGAAGGTGGTATGGATGCGGCAAACATTCTCAAGCCGGCTTTAGCCCGCGGTGAGCTACAGTGTCTGGGAGCTACTACTCTAGATGAATACCGCAAGCACATTGAGCGGGATGCTGCTCTAGAGCGTCGTTTCCAACCCGTGAAGGTTGGTGAACCTTCAGTTGAAGACACTATTGACATTCTCTATGGTCTGCGCGATACCTACGAGCAGTTCCACAAGGTAACAATCTCGGATGCCGCAATCGATGCTGCTGCAAAGCTTTCAGACCGCTACATCTCAGATCGTTTCTTGCCAGACAAAGCAATTGACCTGATTGATGAAGCTGGTAGTCGCGTTCATTTGACTAATTCTCAGGCGTCTCCTGCAACCAAAGAAGTGAAACAGGAACTGCGTCAAGTTACTAAACAGAAAGATGAGGCAGTCAAAGTTCAGGATTTTGATAAGGCCGGAGAATTACGCGATCGCGAATTAGAAATTGAAGCTCAACTCAAAGCACTTCTCGAAAACCAACAGGACCAGAAAAATTCCATCACTCCCATCGTTGATGAGGAAGACATTGCGGCCATCGTCGCCTCTTGGACTGGGGTACCTGTCAACAAGCTGACAGAATCCGAATCAGAACTGCTGCTGCACATGGAAGATACCCTACATCAGCGACTGATTGGTCAGGATGAAGCCGTAACCGCTGTCTCTCGTGCAATTCGTCGGGCAAGAGTCGGGTTAAAGAACCCCAACAGACCGATCGCCAGCTTTATCTTCGCAGGTCCGACCGGCGTTGGAAAGACAGAACTCACTAAAGCATTGGCGTCCTACTTCTTCGGTTCAGAAGAAGCAATGATTCGCCTCGATATGTCCGAGTATATGGAACGCCACACCGTCTCTAAACTAATTGGTTCGCCTCCAGGATTTGTCGGGTACGACGAAGGGGGTCAACTTACGGAAGCGGTTCGACGCAAGCCCTACACTGTGGTACTTTTCGACGAAATCGAGAAAGCTCACCCTGATGTGTTCAACATGTTGCTACAACTGTTGGATGACGGGCGTTTAACCGATGCCAAGGGTCGTACTGTGGACTTCAAGAACACGCTGTTAATCATGACCTCTAATATCGGTTCTAAGGCGATCGAAAAAGGTGGCAGTGGTTTTGGCTTTGAGTCTTCCGACGACCAAGCTGAATCTCGGTACAACCGTGTCCGCACCCAGGTGAATGAAAACCTAAAACAGCACTTCCGCCCCGAGTTCCTCAATCGCCTCGACGAGATAATTGTCTTCCGTCAGTTGACGAGGGACGAGGTGAAGCAAATCGCTGATATCATGATTCGTGACATCTCAATGCGCCTAATTGAGCGGGGAATCACCCTGAAAGTCACGGAACGCTTCAAAGACCACTTGGTAAAAGAAGGTTACGACCCTAGTTATGGAGCTAGACCATTACGACGAGCAATCATGCGTCTGTTGGAAGATAGTTTAGTCGAAGCCATGCTGTCAGGTCAGGTGAACGATGGAGACACAGCAGTGATTGATGTCGATGATGACTCTCAGGTCAAGGTAGTGCCGAGTAAGCAACCAGAATTGTTACTCTCCACAGCCCGCTAATGATACCCTGAGCCTGTCAAAGGGTGAGTCAAATGCCTCCTACCCTACAAGAAAAATCTCTGTGGGATGGGTTCTTCGGCCCATCCTGCAACTGGTGCAAGACCCTCCATGAGCAAGCGCTCACAACAAACGATAGAAAGTCTGTGGTTTCTTACAGGCAAATAATCTACCAGTTAAGCGGTCTAGCCACTCACAACAAACGATAGAAAGTCTGTGGTTTCCTACTCCCTACTCCCTACTCCCTACTCCCCACTCCCCAGTAGCGCTGCAATGAACTTTGCCAAGCTCAACGCCAAAGTGGTATACCAAAGTGGTATTCTAGTTAAGTGGAGCTAGCTTAAATTGCTGCCCATAATAAAAAACAAAACCTTGAACAGATAGATATTTTCCACTGTTCAATGCCGTGGGGCACACGGGGTCTGCTCGCTGAGGGTAAAGTCGTTCGACTCCCTATGAAGCAAGAATCTTCCTTAAGGGGAAGAATGCCACAAATCATCCTCTATGGCATCGACCTAGAGAAACTAAAAAACAAAAAATATCCGCCTAATTGTGTTGAAGATATGTGTTGAAGATACAAAGGCGGATATTTTTTTGGCAGAGTAATACAAAAAAATACAATAAATTTAGATTTTTTGTAGTTAAATATACAGAAATTTTTGGGTGTATTACAAAACACTTAGAGCTGGAGCGACACAAACAAAACCAGATAAGGTCAGGTGCCATCATTTCTCATCTTCCTTTAGGTAGAGTTTGTGGGTAAAAATAAACGTAGCCTGGATAGGGTGGGTTCTGGAATTAGAAGCTGGCAAACGCTCAGCACTGTTGCTAAACCCGCCCCTATTTCTAGCTAATTTCACTGGTAAACCATTACCTAGGAGCGGCCTTCCTCTCCCGTTAAACCTGTGCCAGTTGTAACGGGAGTTTTTCACAAGAATAAAGATAAAGTCTCAGGAAAATAATTAGTTTAAGAGGTTTTGATGGTTGCAAATAAGCAAGGATTAGCCAGTGTTTCTGAGAAATTGCAAAACACACTTAACCAGGAAGCAAGCAAACTATCAGCGGACAGGAAAGATGAAGTAGCCGCCTTGCTGAATTCTGAACGTTTAATCTCTTTTTACAAGGCCTGTATCTGGTGGGATGGATGCTACTACTGTCAAGATGAGAGCAATTCTTGGGACTGTGTTAAATGCGGTTTTTTTTAGTGAATTTTCCAGAATAAATTAATTCAATTTCGCTAATTTCTACCCAATTTCAATAGCTTTTAAACTTATGTTTTCCAGACTTGACAAAAGCTTTATAAAGCCCTACAGTACAGAAAGATTTTCAAAGTGGGTAGCCTAATCCAAAATCTCAGGCAAAGGTAAATAGTTGAGTACGTGAAGAGCCAGATGAGGAGCGGAGGAACCATAAATTGGGGCGAATTTCATCTATGAAAGAGACACCTTCCAGTCTTAGCCCGTCAGCTAACTCCGTAGGCAATGGGAGGAGCACCAGAGACACAAGCTTTTGCAAGCCGTAGTCGTTGCGGTCTCCTAAACAGGTATCACTGAAAGTAACATTTCAGTGGTTAACTGTAGCCTGACCCACCTCGCAACTTGTACAAATTAAAAGAGGTTAGGACGATGACTTACAAGGATTGGATTCTGCTTACAAAAAAAGAATTGAATGGTATTGCTGTTGACTACACTGACCCAGAAGGGCAGTTGTACAGCGAACCTTTCTGCTTCTATACTCTTGAGGAGGCATTGAATTACGGTAAGCTGTGTATCGATCAATCAATCCGCTCAAGAGAGCTAACAAATCAAGAAACTGAAGCTGTTTAATCAAGAGTTTTAGGTTAAACAGTAGTCCTGTAGAACCGCACTTCTTGAAAGAGAGAGTATCTCTGTTAATAAGAAGTGCGGTTATGTTGTTGGTTGTTAGTTGTTAGTTGTTAGTTGTTAGTTGTTAGTTGTTCAAAACTAATAACCACTGACTACTGACAAAGAGTGACCACTTTTATATCAAGCAATCTCGCCAGACTTTATATCAGATAATGTTGCTCAATAACGAAAAACAGCGGCTAAAGGTGCCTCGTCTGGTACTTTTTCCGGTTCAACTGCATAGACGGTTCCACCGTTTAAGATTGTTTGAATCGCAGCTAAATCCAATAAATCTTCATCGCCGAGTTCTGCCTCAGAATGTAAATCAATTGTATTTAGATCGGGATTAAACAAGCCCCATTGTTGAACCCCTACAGGAACAAACAATTGCTCAACTCGACTAAAGTAAGCAGCGGGAACCACTTCTTTGATATCCGTGGAGGTTCGTCCAGTGACTGTAAGTTCTTGGTAGTGTGCGATCGCTTCTTGCTGTTCCTGTAAAAATAGAGGTTCTACAATCTCCCAGGCTTTGGCTTGTAAATCTTCTGGCTTCAGGTTTTCAGGGTTACCTGTAATACCTTCCTCAACTAGATGCTGATAGTTGTTTGCCTCGCGGTAAAGCGGGAAAAGATACTCAACTCCTGCTAGTACTAGAGGTGCGCGTCTTCCTCGCAGATACTTATGCAATCCATCATCAACAGCGTGAAAGAATTGCAGAATGTCCTCTTGGTGTTTGTCTCTGTCAGGACTTCCCTGTCCATGAAAACTGCCCCCTTGCGGAAAAGGATTGCTGGTTCCCCCTTTTGAGGTACTCATGCGCCTTTGCCCTTCCTTGGCAGTCTCGTCATACTGAAGGGTTTCTTCGAGACTCTTAGGCACATCTTTCAATTCAATTTCTCTGACATGGGAACGTGTACACTCAATCAGCCTGATATCTTGTTGACTTAAAGCCAAAACATAATACCATCCCTCACTGGTTACTAGAGGTAGTAATGGCTTGAGATGGAAACGATCAGTGACAACAACTAATTCTTGGAAACTTAATGACAGGCGGTAGTAGCGGAATACTTCGGAACCTAGAAAGACTACTAGTCCATTATGATTGTTTTCCTGCCAAAAATTATCGTCCGCATCGATTAGTTCTTGGATTGGCTGTAGAAATCCTTGGGCTTCTCCTTCACTCATACCGCTTTCTACAATGCTACTTTGGGCTTCTCGCATCAGATTCTTGAGGCGAGTAGAATTCTGTTGGACTTCTGCCGCAAGCCGATAGATGGGCATATAAATCGATACACACAATCCCTTGGGTTGTTGTACCAGTGTTTTGAGTTCATTGATAGATAATACGTTCATGAAAGTTGTTGGTTGTTTGTTGTTTGTATTTAACTAGCTATTCTTAACTACAACGTTAGAAAAAAGTTATGCAGTTTATTAGTTGTTAAACCCAACTAAAGAGCGGAAAAGTATTTTTATGGTTTAATATTAGGTCTTACTTTTCATCCTTCCTGAGTCAGGCTGGGTGTAGCATTAATTACTTCTGGATATTAAAAACATCATTTTTTAAGAGTTGCTCTTGTAGCAATATGTAGCATTTTAGCGGTGGGAGAATTAGCGTCAGACGGTAGGATTCAACTAAGTTGCTCTCGCTGTGAGTAAAAATAACAACCATTTCCTGCTGTGGATCATATTCATTCAGCAACTGAAACAGCCCAACTGCGTCTGGATAGTTTCGGACAGCTTCTTCTTCTGAAATATAACCAATTTCAACATTAATGCTCTCTTGAAAAAAATCTTCACTCTCCTTTAATCCATACACTATAACTGCTCCTTTGCGTTTTAACTGGTAGCCTCTCCAAGCTAGTGCACCAAACATCAATGCATTGGATGCAAGGAGTTTTTCATGAGTGACTTGCTTGCTGTCGAAATTAATAGGGTGGTTAATCATTAGTAAAATCCCTCTGTACTGGAGAAACTCAGAAATCTAACTCTTGCTGTCTTCCTCAGCTGCTAAAGAAAGCTTATTGAAAATGGCTGTTGATCGCTCGATATTGATGGCAGTCATTTCTTACAACATAATTACTGCTAGTTTATTGACTACTCTTCTCTCTGAAGAGATGAACTCATGTTAAGGAGGTTTGTAAATTTAGATACACTGGCTCCCCAGCAAGTCGCTATACTAGGCCGAAATAAGTTATGCAACTTTAATACATATCCCCAAGCGCCTCTAGAAAAATTGTGGTTTCCTGAGGCGTTGACAAATTCTCAATGGCAATTGCGATCGCTTAAAATTTCGTTACTATGACTAACTAAGGTCAATGGTTGATGATTTTGCCAACTTCTAACTAGGAAATGAACTTAAAGGAACGAGACACGAACAGAATTTTGTAATATCATCCATTAGAGAGATGACAAATTTCCAATTTAATAATTTCATTAACGTTCTAGAAGCATGGAAAATCAGATCCTAAATACCCAACTCGATCAGCGAATAATTACCTTGTGGCTTGATTCCTTAGATCCACTCCACCAGGAGGCACTAAAGCCGTGTGAGATACTGCTCGATACCTACAAACTCAGAAATAGCTTGGGGGTTTTGTTGCAATATCGCACGTTCCGGATTGAATGCTTTAACGAAGCCTTGCGGAATGCCTTGATGATTGGGTATCGCTACTATGCCATCAAAGCCCATGCCTTCGGGTATGACATTTGTTTTAGTGTGAAGGGTGAATGGTCAGTGGCGTATAACGGTGCAGCGATCGCCAAAAAACCACCACACAATGATTTATAGTGATATACGGAAGCCTCAATCGCTAAGTGCTAGATAAACTGCCCAAATTGCCATTGCTCGTAGGTAGTGGCTAGCGCGGAATGTACCTGCTGCTGTGATGGCTTCAGGGGTTCTAAATTGCAATCCATTCTCGTAAACACAGCGCACCACGGCTTCTGTTAGTTCCAAAGCTTCTTGTTTCATCCCCATCTGAATCAGGAATGCCGCTAGACCAAAGTTGATACCTGTCCAAACTTCCAGTGGATGAGTAGCATCAGGATTTTCTGGTGAACCATCTGGTCTCACGCCATTGGCTGCCCCCATCTGGGCACCCTGGAACTTTAAAAAACAAGAATTATACACACTCTTGAGAGCAGATTGGGCACAATCTTTTGGCACAATGTCGGGCAATCCCAGTAACTGGGCATAGAATTGACCGCATAACTGATCTGCCATGACGATATCTGAGCCACTTTCAGTATCGAGTCGATAGTATTGACCGTTCCAAAGTTTTTCTTGATAAATCGGTAAGGCAAGTTCTAGCCAGTGACGATAGAGGTCAATAGTTTCTTGGATTGATTCGGGTTCAGGTGCCTCGATCAGTTCGGATACGGGTGGGTAGTGAGAAATGAGGACTTCACCAATTGCGATCGCAGCTTCCAGCGCTGCTAACCACAATCCGCCGCAGTAGGCGCTGATGCCTTTAAGCTGCCAGTCATCAAATGTTTGATCGGGTGCCCCAGAGTTTTCGGGAATTCCATCTCCGTCTTTATCAAACGTCTTGAGGTAGAACAGAGTTTTTACAATAGCTGACCAACATTCCCACAAAAACTCAACATCGTTGGCACCAGTTAGGACAAAATCCCGATAAACCTGTAATACAAAATCGCAGGGTAAATCTTTCCACTGGTTGCAATCCTGATAGCTGGTGTAATTTGTCTTCTCCCAAGGATGCTCATTCGGGGCACCTAAGTCGTGAGGTGTGGCATCGGCGGCTTTACGAATTGCGGTTGCTTGGTTGTAGCCAATAATGCGGGGCGTTTCGTCACGGGTTGGAATAGCGCGGGCAAACGCTTCGAGGACGGCTTTATCGAGTCGTGGCCAAAGCATCGCTAGGGCAAAGGAACCATACAGTCTTACATCTAGGCTTTCGTACCAACGATAATCCAGGCATTCCAGGACACCAAACTGACCCACCGGATCGCGATCGTCAGCGGCACTCCAGAGGGTACCGCCGCCAGTGAGCAGGTACAATTCATTAAACAGCGCCATCTTGAACCAGTTGGGCAAATCCTCTCGATTTAAGATAGGCTCTTGCCAAGACTGAATCTTCTCTTGCCACATTTGAGCGTGCTTGAGGGCAGTGCGGACAATTGACCAAGCATTGTTGCCCGTGCGACCAAAGAAATCAGTGTAGCGTCGGTAATAATTAACGCCTGAGGCAAACTCTGTGACGGGGAAGTCCCAAGAGAGGATGAAGGGGATTTTGCGGGTTTTGCCAGGACGAATTGTAAAGCGAATTGCGATCGCCGCTGCAATTTGTTCTCCTGGTGCAGCGGGTGTCTCATCTTGAATATCTGCCAAGCTACCATCTGCCGCAAACGTACCCCAGACGTCAGCCCCATTGCCAGAAGGATTCCAGCGACTGTGGTAAAACACTTCCATACTGGGATTTGTAACAGTAGCAAAGCATAACTGTCCTTCCCCTTCCTGAATCTCAGACGCTCCTCGCAGAGTCGCTACCGCTTCGCTATCATGCAACCTAACACGGTCTAAGATACAGCCCACCCGAAAGTGATCAACAATCCACTGATTAAAACTACCCGTGCTATCTCCTAAGCGAGGTTGGTACTCATAAACCGGACTCCCATCATCCCGCACCCGTACTTGTGGATTTTTGATCGCATTGGCAAACCAGCCCACCATGTTTTGCCAGGTGAGCATGATACTTAGAGTAATCGGCGCGTCCGTGGGGTTGTGGGCTGTCCACTCAAAAATTGCCACCGGGTAACTGGTTTCCTGATAGCATCCTGCCCAGATGGGAGAAAACTGTTCGCAAGTCAGTTCAGTCTGAAAGACGCCGTTGTAGACAAACCAGCTACGAGGATAAAGGGTATGGTAAGTTCCCGTATTTGTCGGTTGTTCTTCTGAATTACCACTGACAACTGACGACTGACTACTCACACGAGTCGCCGGGTACCACTGCCACGAACTCAGGGTACCATCTTCTGGCGGTTCCGTACACAGGGCATAAGCTTGGGTTGGTGACTTCTCTGACTGCTCAAAGACACTAAACTGACAAGCTGGGAGGCTTTTAAAAGTATGCTCTCCTCCATCAAGGTGCCATAAATTAAAGTCTCCCCGCGAGGAGCGACCAATGCAACCCGCCCCGAAACCACCTAGCGGCATTCCGTGCCAGGGGCCATCGTCGAGATTACTTGGGTAGCGGACAGTGTAGGGTTTGTCCCAACCGAGACCAATGGGACGCTGCCAGCTACACTCAGGGATTTTTGGGCGGGGTGGTTGATAGATCATGCCCTGATTTTACCGATTTCGGGCTACCACCTCCTGTCTTTCGTCCCCAACAATTCTTAGATTTTGTAGCATGACCCCTAGCCTTCCCTTCGAGTAGTAGCACTTGCCCGGCTGGAACTTTCAAGTTGTCGGGAAGTGTTATTCGATTAGGTTATTAGCTGATAGTTGCTGGAAGAATTTTACAGCCAAATCCTTCTTGAAGCTCTCCTCAACGATTCTAGTACTTAGAAATAGCTGAGTAGCTCGATATATTGCAGGACGAAATGGCATATATATAGCTATACAGAAGGAGTATCAGTTAATGGCTAAACCTATTTTTTCAGCAAAACGGTTACGCAGACAGTTCATCCACTGGCTGCTGGAAGAAGAAGGTCGAAACGAGAGCGAACAACAGCACCGAACGCATCCCTGGTGGCAGGTCATGTGTCTGACGGGTGTGGATTATTTCTCAACCCTTGGCTATCAACCCGGTATTGCCGCATTGGCAGCAGGCGCTCTTTCACCGGTTGCCACTCTTATTTTGGTTCTGCTAACGCTGTTTGGGGCTTTACCAATCTACCGACGTGTAGCGACCAAAAGCCCTCATGGCGAAGGCTCGATTGCCATGCTCGAACGCTTGCTTCCTTGGTGGCAAGGTAAGCTATTTGTACTGTGCCTCCTCGGCTTTGTAGCAACCGACTTCATCATCACTATTACCCTCTCGGCGGCTGATGCCACCGCCCATATCAATGAAAATCCGCTCGTGCCAAATTGGCTTGATCATCAAGAGATTGGTATTACTCTGGTGCTGGTGGCATTGCTAGGCGGAGTTTTCTTGAGAGGTTTCCGAGAAGCTATCGGGTTAGCCGTGTTTCTGGTTGGAGTATATCTCCTGTTGAACCTCGTGGTGATTAGCGTTGGTTTGTATCAAATTTTGAGTAACCCATCTGCGATCGCTGACTGGCAAACTGGACTTTTCGCAAGCTATCACAATCCTTTGCTCATGATCGGCGTAGCCACCCTGCTATTCCCGAAGCTGGCCTTAGGATTGTCGGGCTTTGAGACTGGCGTGGCTGTTATGCCTCTTGTGCAAGGTAGCAGCAGCGACATCCATGAACACCCCAGAGGACGCATTCGTAATACCTACAACCTGCTCACTACTGCGGCCGTCATCATGAGCTTCTTTTTGCTCACCAGCAGCTTGGTCACCATACTACTGATTCCACCAGCAGATTTTCAAGTTGGGGGCAAAGCTAGTGGACGTGCCCTTGCCTATCTGGCACATCTGTATTTAGGCGATGGTTTTGGCACAATTTACGATCTCAGTACCATCACTATTTTGTGGTTTGCAGGTGCATCCGCCATGGCAGGCCTACTCAATATCGTGCCTCGCTACCTGCCGCGCTATGGCATGGCACCCAATTGGGCCAGAACAACCCGTCCTTTGGTTTTAGTGTATACAGCGATCGCTTTTGCTGTAACCATTCTTTTCAAGGCTAATGTAGAAGCTCAAGGTGGGGCTTACGCAACTGGTGTACTGGTGCTGATCACTTCAGGGGCGTTTGCTGTAACCTTATCAGCTCATCGCCATAACTCGAAGCAAGGAACAATCGCTTTTGCAATCATCACGCTGTTGTTTGTCTATACCACTATTGTCAATATCATTGAGAGACCTGAAGGGATTAGAATCGCTGCATTTTTTATCGGTGCTATCATTTTCACCTCACTAGTTTCACGCGTGTGGCGGTCAACTGAACTGCGAGTAGAACGGATCGAAATTGACGAACTTGCCCTTCGTTTCATTGCTGAAGAAAGCTACAGTTCCATACGACTGATTGCTAATCGATTGAATGAAGGCGATGTGCGAGAGTATGCCCTCAAGGAGCAGGAAGTGCGTGACGATCACCATATTCCATCTACTGATTCAGTTCTCTTTCTAGAGATTCAGGTATCCGATGCTTCGGAATTTGCCAACATCATCAGAGTTAAAGGAGTAGATGTCTGTGGCTACCACATCTTACGTGCAGAGAGTGCAGCAGTTCCTAATGCGATCGCGGCCTTACTTCTGTATATTCGAGACCAGACCGGTAAAATTCCACATGCTTACTTTGGCTGGGTAGAAGGAAACCCGATACAGTACTTGCTCCGTTTTATCTTGTTTGGTGAAGGCGATATTGCTGTAGTCACTCGTGAAGTACTCCGCAAAGCTGAGAAGAATCCCAAGCGGCGTCCGGCCATCCATGTCGGCGGTTAAGTTAACTCATCTCACAACTTGCAGGTTTGTTGTTTGTTATTTGTTGTTTGTTGTTTGTTGTTTGTTGTTGGTTATTTGTTATTTGTTGAAGAGTACTTATACTAACAACCAACCACTAACAACCCAACGACACTTCGGCAAAGCTTCGGCTCTTCGGCCAAGCGAGAGAGCTTGTCGAAGCTCAGCGACCGTGCAGGCTTTTCTCAGGCTTCGGCCGTGAGCGAGAGCTACGAGCTGCCCAACGGCCGCGCTCAGGAACCGCGCTCCTTCGACTGGCGCGACTGCTGCT
>DALYIW010000178.1:0-2427 GCA_031970155.1 Coleofasciculaceae cyanobacterium CTOTU46601
TCGATTGCCTCCACTAAATTGTCTGCTTGTGACAGTCAAAGGGCGGAATGTGGGTAATAAGGTTATTAGATGCACCCTGATGCTCGAGAGAGCCGCGAAACGTGACTCTCTTATTTATTTTTTGGGCAAAGCTTCAAAGTTCCGTAAATATACCATGTGCGAGGCGGTGTCTCGTTGGTTAGGCTCGATAAAGACCATCTGAGAGGCATCTTTGCCATGCCCGTAACCGAATCGCTATCAACTGCCGTGCTGGTGAAGGAAATCCGGAAGCGCCTGGGGCTGACTCAAGTGCAGTTTGCCCAAGCTCTGGGGGTGTCGTTTCAGTCTGTCAACCGCTGGGAACGGAGCAAGACCAAGCCTTTGCCGATAGTCCTGAAGCAGATTGAGGTGATGGTAAAGGAGATGGGCGATCGCGGTTCCGATCTCTTAGCTAAGTACTTTCTGAAGGAGCAGGAATAGTGGAAAGTCCCCCTCAGATCGATTTTTCCTGCGACCCTAAGATGGTTTGGGCTGTTGCTGAAGGGGAACGCTTAACCTATGGTCACCTCTTCAACCCGACGTTTGCGACGGAAACCTCTCTCATTGAGCCGCTGCCACACCAACGCCTTGCAGTCTACCAGTATCTCCTCAAGCAACCCCGCCTGCGTTTCCTGTTAGCTGATGACGCTGGGGCTGGTAAAACAATTATGACGGGACTCTACATCCGAGAAATGTTGAGCCGTCGCTTGGTCAAGAGAGTCCTGATCGTTCCTCCTGCTGGGTTAGTCGGCAACTGGGAACGGGAAATGAAAACGCTGTTCAGCCTGCCTTTTCGCATAGCCAGTGGCAGTGAGGCTAAGTCCGGTAATCCTTTTGTTGGAACTGACAGCGACCTGCTGATTGTCAGCGTGGATACGCTAGCCGGAGAGCGAATGTTCTCACGCCTAAGGGAACCAGAGGTTGTTCCTTATGACTTGGTTATTTTTGACGAAGCCCACAAGCTGTCTGCTGACCGCGAACCCGACTTTTACATTCGCAAAACCCAGCGGTATCGACTCGCAGAAGCCTTCACAGGGATTGAGACAGAAGACGAGCGCTGGCAGATTCCTTGGAGTTGTCATCACTTGCTGTTGCTGACAGCTACGCCTCACATGGGTAAAGATTTTCCCTATTATTGCCTGTGGAGGTTGTTGGAGCCGGAGGTGCTTTCGACCGTTGATGCCTTCAATGCTTATCCAGCCGAGGCTCGTCAGCGTCATTTTCTCCGTCGCGTTAAGGAAGAAATGGTGCGCTACGATGGCAGTCTCATCTACCCGATGCGGATTTCGGACACTCTGAGCTATGAGTTGACTCAGGGCGCGGTGAGCGAACAGACGTTATACGACAGGACAACTGACTACATCCAGTTTTACTACAACCGCGCTCGCATTCTGAATCGTTCGGCAGCCAAACTAGCAATGAGCGTTTTTCAGCGGCGGTTGGTCAGTTCCACTTATGCGCTGATGAAGTCATTCGAGCGCCGTTTGGAAAAGCTGGATGGATGGATTGCAGATATCGAGTCCGGTCGCATTTCTATTGAAGACTTACGCAGTCGCCAGCAGCGGTTGGATAAGGAGGTTCACGATACTCTTGATGAGAAGACAGCCGATGAAGAGGGAGCTGAGAGCGATCGGGAGGAGAGCGAAGTTACTCAAGACCGAACTTTGGGAGGGGTTGTAGCTGTCTCTCTAGAGGATTTGAAAGCAGAACGAGTTAAGGTGCAAAACCTGTTGGACTTAGCCCTTGAAATTGATGAGGCGGCAGAGGAATCTAAGTTTAAGAAGCTGCGCGAATTCTTGAGCAACCCGAAGTACACAGATGAAAAGATTATCATTTTTACGGAGCATCGGGATACCCTCGAATTTTTGGTGGGGCGGCTCGAAGGGATGGGTTTCACAGGGCAGGTAGCCCAGCTTCACGGTGGAATGCCCTATGTCCAACGGGACGAACAAGTGGAGTTCTTTCGTAAACCAGCGACTGAAGGTGGGGCGACTTACTTGGTGGCTACCGATGCGGCGGGTGAGGGGATTAACTTGCAGTTCTGCTGGTTGATGATTAACTACGATATCCCCTGGAATCCAGCAAGACTAGAGCAGCGGATGGGCAGAATTCACCGCTACGGTCAAACACATGACCCAGTAATTATTATTAATCTGGTTGCTGGCAAGACGCGGGAAGGTCGAGTTCTCAAAACCCTTTTGGATAAGCTGGAGCGGATTCGCAGGGAACTCACTTCTGACAAAGTATTTGATGTGGTGGGTCGCATCTTCGAAGGCATCTCCATTAAACAGTATATGGAGCAAGCGGTCACTGAAGAAGGCGCTGAAGAGGCAGAGCGGCAGATTGACGAGCAGTTGACTAAAGAGCAAATCGAAGCACTGCGGCAGGAAGAGGAAAGTTTATTTGGCA
>DALYIW010000178.1:2446-8161 GCA_031970155.1 Coleofasciculaceae cyanobacterium CTOTU46601
GACGTGCGATCGCAACTTCCTCAACTCAATGCCCAACGCCAGCACGAAGAACTGCGTCGCCTGTTGCCTGGGTACGTCCGGCGTTTTATTGAAAAAGCCGCGCCCTTAGTGGGAATTGGCATTGAGGGAGACTTGGACGGTTACTTTTCCTTCCAAGCCCTTTATGCTGGGGCGTTGGACTGGTTGTGGCCCGTGTTAGAGGCTTACCCCGTCGAACGGCACAGCCGCCTTACGGTTTACAAACCTGCCAATAAACAAGATGCCATCTTTCTCCATCCTGGGGAACCTATATTTGACCGCTTCCGCGAGTATGTCTGTGGAAAATTTGCACAAGCGGCGTTGCAAGGCGGTGTGTTTGTAGACCCCAATGCCCAGCAACCTTATTTATTTCATGTAGCACTTATTTCTGTGGTGAGAAAAGCTGACCCGATCCAACTGCCGTTGGATCGGGAGGAAATTCTTGAATCCAAGTTAATTGGGCTGAAGCAGTTGGGAGATGAAGTGACGGAAGCTCCCCCAGAATATCTGACGCTGCTAAAAGATGGTGAGGGGATACCGCTACAGGCGATGTCCTTGGTTGTCAAGGCATGGGAATCTTGCGAACTCGCCAAAGCTTATGCTCTAGAGTCTGTGGCTCAATCCTTAGTCGTTGAACGGTGTCAGGCACTTGTGGAGACGCTGCCGGAACGGGAGAGTTTTCTAAAACGAGGGTACGACTATCAGGAAGCGGAGCTGGCGGCGAGGCGGGGAAAACTGAGGGATAAGGCGGCGGCTGGCGACTCCTACGCTAAGGGGGAAATGACCAAAATCAAGAACCGCCAGCGGCAGTTGGCTAGCATTAGAGATGAAGCGCTCGCGACTTTGCGCCGCGAACCTGAGTTAATCGTACCGGGAGAGGTTACGTTTTTGGCTCATGCTTTGGTGGTGCCATCAACTGACCCGGAAGATAGGAAGCGTCAGGATAAGGAGATAGAAGCGATCGCTATGAGGAAAGCTTGGGGTTATGAAGAGTCTTGCGGTGCTGAGGTAAAGGATGTCTCGACTCCCCGATTAGCGCGGGACGCTGGTTTAACCGATTACCCAGGTTTTGATTTGCTCTCCAGGTATCCCGATGCGCGACAATTATCGATTGAAGTCAAAGGACGTGCGGGAATTGGGACTGTGGAGTTAACTGAAAACGAGTGGGTGGCGGCTTGTAACTTGCGCGATCGCTACTGGCTTTATGTGGTGTATGACTGTGCGAGTTCCCATCCTCGACTGTGGCGAATTCAAGACCCGTTTGGCAAGTTGATAGTTAAGACAAAGACCAGCGTGGTGATTGACGAGCAAGAGATTTTCAATGCTGCGGAGGATTAACTGAGAGGACAAATGCCTTATACCGTCTGGGGAGCATTCGACAAATTTCGTAAAGATACGGTTGACCTCGATCCAAATGTTACTAAAGTAGCGAGGGCAAGTCGAGACTACTTATTTGCTCAACTCAAGACACTTGCCCAAAACAACTCTGACTTTCCCCGATTGGGGGGTAGCTACCTTTCTTTTGGTTCATTTGCTAGGAAAACAAAGATTCAGCCTTTGGATGACATAGATGTTTTGGTTCTATTAAATGGAAGGGGGACAGAAGTAGTAGCATCACCGAATTCAAGTTTTACAGATTGGCTGAAAATCAAAGATTTATCAGCTCCTCTAGCTATTTTCCCAGATGGCTATGGCTATGTAAATTCTACGAAAATTCTCAACAGAATAAAAAGTTATCTCTCTTCAGTCACTAACTATAAGAATGCTGAGATTAAAAAGACTATGCAAGCAGTAACGCTCAGCCTAAAATCTTACGATTGGGTGTTTGATATTGTTCCCGCAGTTCCAGTTGATGGTGGAGCAGGAAAAACGGCTCACTACATAATTCCTGATGGAATTGGAAACTGGATTAGGACAGACCCAAGAATTGATTCAGAGCAGATCACTGAAGTTAATTCAGAACATAATGGAAAATTTTTACCATTAATTCGTCTATTGAAATATTGGAATCGCAGAACTCACAAACCACGCCTATCTTCTTATTACTTTGAGACTTTGGCAATCAAAGTGTTTCAATCGGCTAACAAAATTACGGATTTTCCCAGTGCCATCAAATACTTTTTTGATAATTGCCCGTTACAGATTAGATTCTCCTGTCCTGACCCTAAAGGCTTGGGACCAGCATTGGATGCTAGTGTTGACCAGGCTACAAAGGAAAAGGTTATCAATTCCATGTATGAAGCATCTACTTTTGCTGGATATGCTTTGATGTACGAAGCAAAGTCCAACCATGAAGACGCTATTTATTGGTGGCAACGCATTTTTGGCTCGGAGTTCCCAGAATATGGAAGTTGAAGAAAATCGTTTAAGACACGAACCCCGTACACTCTGTAAAGCTTACTTTGAGATAGCTAAAAGATGGCTATTGGCGGCAAATTTAGTAAAATTTCTTATATTTATAGTAGGTATAATAAGTGTTTTACTCCCCCTTTTTCCTAAGCTCTCACCCTTCTTAGTTACTACTTTAGCTATTACCTCAGATTTGTGTCTGTGGCGTTCAGATGTTGTTAAAGGGATAGCTGAAGCTCTACTGCGTAAACTTGATGTTAGAGATTCATTCGGATGGGCAATCTCTAGAGCCGAAATGTCCGATCTTCTAATTCGGAGTCCTAAAAGTATAGTGAAGCTAGTTCCGCCTAAAGCTCTCGGCAATGAATATTTTGCCAGTAAAGAAGGATTGGGACCAAGACGAGCTTTGGAGAATGTGCAAGAGTCAGCTTGGTGGAGCAAACATTTATCATTGAGAATGGGGCAATACTGTCTCGTCATAGTTTGTCTTTTGTTTGTAGGCTTAATCAGTGTGCTTATTATTAGTGTGGAAACTGTAATGAGCTATGAGACATTAGCTAGTCTTGGACGTGTTGTGACCTCATCTTTAATGTTAATTTTATCCCTCCGGCTACTTCGTTTTGTTGAAGGATACTACGGATTTAGTAGAAAAGCTGCACAGATTGAGACAAGCATCGAAAACTTAATTAATTCTCAGGATATCGAAACTGCTGAAGCCATCAAAATCATGCACGAGTATCAGTTGGCTCGTGCTTCTGCACCATTAATTCCTTCATGGATTTATAAGCTCATGCAGGACGATTTAAATGAGATGTGGGAGACGTATCGGCAGCAACAACCAGTAGTTGAGGGGTAAAAACACCATGAATTCTCAAGACACAAGACTTATTGAAGTAGCTTTCCCCCTCAAGCAAACATCTATTGATTCCGTCCACGAAAAAAATGTCCGACACGGTCATATTTCCACGCTACACATCTGGCCTGCGAGACGACCGTTGGCTGCTTGCCGTGCCGCTTTGATTGCCACGTTGTTACCCGCTCCGGAGAATAAAAAGGAACGGGAAGAGGTACTTGAAAGACTAGGTGGCAGAATTGTTGAAAAGGTCAAAAAGAAAAAGCTGCCTAGTGGCAGAATTGAGGAAACGATAACAGAGGAAACCGAGGGTGGGATTCTCCATTGGGGACGAGAATCTAGCGCTGATTTGGATTGGTTCCGGGAGAAAATACGGGAGGTTTATGGGGGGAGAGCGCCTAAAGTATTAGACCCCTTTGCAGGCGGTGGCGCTATTCCATTAGAGGCAATGCGACTGGGTTGCGAGGCGACGGCAATTGATATTAACCCAGTGGCGTGGTTCCTTCTCAAATGTACTTTGGAATATCCGCAAAAGTTTGCAGGACAGAAGCGTCCTTTGCCGTCATTTGTATTGAAAAACAGAGAATTTATGGAGTCTTTTTTCAAGGCTCAGGGGTTAAAGGGCGCTTCTCTGAAATCCCAATTAGAAAAACTCGGATTAGATGAAGATCTAGAGCGAATCACAGGGTTTGAATTTGAAGCTACCCCATTAGAAGTTGATTTAGCATGGCACGTCCGCGCTTGGGGTTGGTGGGTACTGCAAAAGGCGAAGGCTGATTTAGAGCGTTTTTATCCGGTGGTAGATAGGAAACCAACGGTGGCGTATTTGTGGGCGCGAACAGTTAAGTGTAAAAGCTGTCGGGCGACTATTCCTCTGTTGAAAACTCGCTGGCTTTGTAAGAAGGATAAGAAGCGAGTTGTGCTGACAATGGAACCGAATACCGAAAAAACAGGAGTGGTTTTTGGTGTCGAGACGGATGCACCTGTGGTAGGGGGAAATTCGGCACAGAAGCGGGAGCATGATAGGAAGATTGGCGCGGGTACGATGTCCAAATCTGGAGCAAAGTGTCCTTGCTGTCCCTCGATTATGACGATGGAGGATATTCGCTTAGAAGGGAGAGCAGGACGGCTGGGGGCAGTGATGACTGCTGTAGTGGTGGACGGTGAGAATGGTAAAGAATATCGCTTACCAACAACGGAAGAAATTCAGCTAGCGACTGAGGTAGAAAGAGAATTAAAACGGGTATTTTCTGAAATCCCGTTTGGGTTGCCGGAGGAGCAGACACCAGGAGCTGCGGGACCAAAAAGAAAATCTTCCTCTATACGGATCTATGGTCTGCTGCAATGGACTGATCTTTTTACCACCCGGCAGCTTCTGGCTCTTGGTGTCTTCGTCAGGTCTACTCGTGCAGCTCGTAAGACTATGGAAGATGAAGGCTATAACCCAGAGTGGATAGAGGCAGTAGAAGGGTATTTAGCATTAGCGACTAGCCGATTAAGTGACCGAGAAAGTACAATTTGCCACTGGAGCTTGAGCCGCGAAACGATACAGAATACCTTTTCGCGCTTTGCACTGCCTATCAGTTGGGACTTCTCAGAAGTCAATCCAATCGCATCTAGTTCGGGTACATACGACGGACAAATTGAATGGCTGGCTAAAGTTGTTGAACACTGCACCCTAACTCAAATTCACACGGAAACAGCAGATGTGAGGCAGATGTCCTCAATAGGTATCCAGGAGCTTGAGCATTGGGATTTAATACTGACTGACCCGCCGTACTACGATGCCATCATTTATTCAGACCTGATGGACTTTTTTTATGTCTGGCTACGGCGGATGCTATATGGCTGGTCACCAAAACTTGACGAAGTTTTTCGTGAACCTTTAACTCCCAAATGGAATCATGACAAAAATGACGGGGAACTTATAGACGAACCGGGACGACAGGGATGGGATCTTGAAAAAAGCAAGACTATTTATGAGAACGGTATGTTCCGTGTTTTCCAAGCTTGCCACCGTTCGTTGAAACCAGAAGGTCGATTGGTTATCGTCTTTGCTCATAAGCTTCCGGATGCCTGGGAAACTTTAGCCTCTGCAATCATTCGCGCTGGGTTCGTTGTAGACGGTAGCTGGCCAATTGAAACCGAAAGACCTAATCGTGCGAGAGCTATAGGCAACGCTTCCCTTGCCTCTTCCATCTGGCTAGTCTGCAAAAAACGCCCACCAACTGCCCGTCCCGGATGGGATAACCGCGTCCTAGAAGAAATGCGCCAAAACATCACCACCAAACTGCGTGAATTCTGGGATGCAGGCATTCGCGGCCCCGACTTCGTATGGGCAGCCACCGGTCCCGCAATGGAATCTTACAGCAAACATCCCGTCGTCAAAAAAGCTAATGAACCAGGAAAACTGCTGAGTATTAGTGAATTCCTAACTCAAGTGCGTCGCCTAGTTTTAGACTTTGTAGTCGGACGAGTGCTATCTGAAACTACTG
>DALYIW010000178.1:8186-13811 GCA_031970155.1 Coleofasciculaceae cyanobacterium CTOTU46601
GTGGCGAAAACATTTCAGATTTAGATGATATCACCACCTATTATCTACTCCACCGCCACGACTTCGGCATAGAAGATGCCCCTATCGGTGCCTGTATCCTCTATGCTGTCTCCTGTGGACTCTCTGACAAAGCCTTAGCCGATCAATTCGACATCCTGATGCGGACAGGTGGCAAATCCAAAGCAGACGAGGACGATGAGGAGGACGACGAAACCACTGAGGATATTGATACCGAAGTGGAAGAAGGCACGGGTAGCAAAGTCAAACTCAAACCCTGGCAGCAGCGCAAGCGTAAAACAATGGGTTACGAAGCAGCAGGGGGGCGTCCCATTCCCCTTATCGATCAAGTTCACCGCCTGATGCACCTGTGGAAAGCAGGCGATGTCGTCAAAGTGGACGAATATTTAGACGGCAAAGGACTGCGCCGCAATGCCCTATTTCACCAACTGCTGCAAGCCTTAATCGAATTGGCAGCAACCGGAAGCGACGAGCGATCGCTTTTAGAAAGCATCAGCAACCATATTGCCGCCAGAAGCGGTACAGACCAACTCAACATACCTTTTGAACAATAATTAAAGAATATCACTATGAGTCCTTGGAAACCCTGGCATCAAGTCGTCCAACTCCGCGATGACCTGAAATCGGGAGAATTGCCGATGGCAATTTTTGCCGCTGACCTCTATGACGTAATGATGGGCAAAGCCAAACCCATCTATCAAGACCCAACAGAATTTTTCGCCCTCACCTACCCCACATTTGCCCTGCGAGAACTGGCAAAAAATATTATCCTGCGGCTGGCGGGTCAGAGTGAAAAAGCCGTCCGGCAGTTGGCACTGACTTATGGGGGCGGCAAAACTCACACCTTAGTTACCCTGTTTCACCTCGTCAACGATCCCGCTAACCTCCCCAATTTACCAGCGGTAGACGAGTTTACTATCCACATCGGCATCACCCCACCTCAAGCACGAGTCGCTGCCCTCACCTTCGATAAGCTAGATGTCGAAAAGGGAATGGAAGTCCGCAGTCCCGATGGGGAATTGCGCTGGCTGAAAAATCCCTGGAGTGTTCTGGCATTTCAAATTGCTGGTGCCGATGGATTAAAGCTACTCAATGCAGAAGGGAAAGATGAAGAACGGGACAGCACTCCAGCTGAAAACCTGTTAATTGAGTTGCTAGCCAAGCCGCAGCAGCAAGGACTTTCAACACTGATTCTCATTGATGAAGTGTTGATGTATGCCCGTGAAAAAGCAATGCTGGACGAGAATTGGCGAACTAAGCTAGTTAATTTCTTCCAGTACCTCACCCAAGCTGCTATCAAAGTAGACCGCTGTGCGATTGTAGCGTCTTTGTTAGCAACAGACCCCATTCGGCAGAGAACTGACTCAAGATATCGCTGTTATTTTCGGGCGGCTACAGGAAGAACGAGTACAGCCAGTGGGCAAAGATGACGTAGCGGAAGTGCTGCGGCGGAGATTATTTACGCCAACTTCAATAAGCGATCGCACAAAATTCTCCCCTCAAGTTGTCGCCGCCCTCAAAGGCATTGCTAATCTAGACGAGCAAACTGCTAAAGAAAAGAATTTAGCAGAACAGCGATTTCTCCAAAGTTACCCGTTCCACCCCGATTTAACCGAAATCTTTTATACCAAATGGACGCAATTGGATGGCTTTCAGCGCACTCGCGGTGTCTTGAGAACCTTTACCCTCGCCTTACGAGATGCCGAAAGGTGGGATAAAGCCCCTCTGGTTGGCGCAAATGTCTTCATTGGCAACCCTAGTGAAGCCTCGCTTTCCGAAGCCGCACGGGAATTAACCAACATTGCCACCACCGAAGAATACGAAGGAAAGCGCCAGGATTGGAACAATATTATTGAAGGAGAACTAGCTAAAGCGCGGCAGATTCAATTAGACACTGTTGGCATCAAAAATCGGGAAATTGAACAGGCAGTATTTGCCACGTTCTTACATTCTCAGCCTATCGGTCAAAAGGCACTGACGCGAGAATTACTCCTACTACTAGGACATACTAATCCCGACAAAATTGAACTTGAAAAAGCACTGCTGAATTGGGTCACAGTATCATGGTTCCTAGATGAAGAGATGCTGCAAGAGAGCGACTCGACATCTGGCAAGAAAGAACTGCCCAAGTTTTGGCGATTGGGTTCAAGACCTAATCTCAAACAAATGCACGATGAGGCGTGCAAAAATCGTGTATCCGATGCCTTGGTAGAAGATAGGTTACTAACAGAAATTAAGAAACTCAAGCGGCTGACAGAAGGAGCAAAAGCCGCTGGTGCTGAGGTTCATTTGCTGCCCAAGTATCCCAAAGATATCGATGACGACGGCAAGTTCCGCTATGCCGTTCTAGACCCCAAAGCTTCCTCTAGTTCTGGCAATCCCAGCGCCTATGCTGCCCGGTTTATCGATGAAAACACTGGATCAGACAACCCCCGTGCCAAAAACCGCAATGCTGTAGTATTGGCTGTTCCCGATCGCAGTGGTTTGGATGCTGCCCGTTCTCGCATTCGTGATTACCTGGGTTGGGAAGAAGTGCAGGAACTTCTCAAAAATCAAGAGCTTGATGCCTCTCGCAAAAAACGACTTGAGGATAATCTGAAGGACGCCAAAACTAAAATCCCTGGTGCAGTGGAACAAGCTTACTGCATTGTGGTAACTGTTGCTGAAAATAACGACATCCAGGCATTTAAGATTAACGTCGGTGACGAAGCACTGTTTAATCTGATTAAAAAAGAGCCAAAATCTCGCATTCAAGAAACTGCTATCACAGCCGAAGCCCTCATCCCTGGAGGTGCTTATGAGTTGTGGAAAGAAGGTGAAGAGTCTCGCTACGTCAGAAACTTGGTAGGAGCCTTCGCCGAAACTCCCAGTCTACCAAAAATGCTTAACAGCAAATCAATTCTGGACACGCTAATCAACGGTTGCGTTGAAGGAATATTTGTGCTGCGCTACATGCGCTCAGATCACTCGTTCAAAACGTTCTGGCGGGAACAACCCAGCGAAGTCGCCTTGAAAGAACCCAGTTTAGAAGCGGTGCTGCCAGAATCTGCGACATTGAGCGAACTGTCCCCCACGCTACTGCTGCCAGGACAACTGCCCGATCTGTGGCAAGGTAATGCGATCTGCGCTTCGCAGCAGCGCTTCGCTATCGCACTCAATCAGCTTTATGACTATTTCTCCGGCACTCATGTTGTAGAGATTCAGCGAGAAGGGTACTCAGAACCCCTGCCCATTCCCAGTGCTGAACGCTCTGTAATTGATACTGCCGTCTCCGAAGCCGTGAAAAACGGTCAGTTATGCCTGATAAGTGGGGAAGCTTGCTTTCTGGCTGAAGATATCCCCGCCGGAGTGCTGACAGATGACGCCCAATTACAGCTACCTCCAGAGCCTATCTCAATCAATGAAGTGCTGCCCGATAACTTACCAGAAGCCTGGAGCAACGGCACCACAACAGCACTTGCGATTTATGAGGCTCTTGTCCAGAAAACAGGACAGCCTTTGCCTTGGCAAACTGTGCGTAATGCAATTGAAGGCGCTCTCCGAGTACGCCATTTTGAGCTATCTGCCAATTCTCAGAACTGGCCCTGCAACTTTGCTAGTGCCTCATCTGTCAAGTTCCAGTTACCGCAACCCAGTCAGCCAACTTCAGTCGAGCCAATTCCAGTTACACCCATTACAGTTGAACCCTCATCAGCAGGCAACTCAAGTGTTTCTGTTCAAAAGCCTTCTGATTCCAAAACCAATGTGTCACCAGCTAAGGCGAAAACCAATCAGCTAGTAGCCTCAGCGGAGTTGCAAACCCACGAACTTCAAGAACTCGCTGACAAAATTGCCGAACTCAAAAGTGCCGCTGCTGGCATTGACTTGAAGTTCAAAGTACAGATCGAAATGGGTGGAGAGTCGCGTCCACCAGAGGAGGCGATCGAGCAAATCAACGAACTGCTTCAGGAGATTTCTGAAAATCTGAAACTACAGTAAGAGTATGTAGCTGTTTTCAAATATTTAGACAGCCCAGTCATTTCCACCCCATAAAAAAGCGATTGCGCTACTGTCTGCTGCCTTGAAATTATCTTGGCTACAATTACAAGTAGGCAATCGCTTATTCTCAGTAATCAGTTATAAAACTGATTTTGGTAAACCACTTCTTGCTGATACCAAGCTCTTAATCTTTGGGAACAGAAGTCATTGCTGGAGTATTTGAAGAAGGCATCGTCGGGGGTGTTGGCGCAGTCATCACCGAAGTTGTTAGAGAAGGCATTGGTGGTATCTTTGTTGTCGATTGTCCGCCATTACAATTATTATTATTCTGTGTCTGGGATTGGGTTTGGAGTTGAGATTGTTGTTGTAGGAGCGCTATCTTAAATCCCCCCAAAAACGACAGACCAATACTAACTCCCACTGCCCATTGTTTCAACAATTTTTTCAGTGAATCTTGTGATATACGCAGCTTTAATTTCACCGATACTTCTGGCTCATCAGGATTGGAGTTGGGGTTGGGGCTGTTGCCTAATCTGGTTGGAAAGTTTTTCATATTTCGTTTCCTCCTGTCTGTTTTGCTTGTTCATATAACCAGACTAGGCTTTGAAATAACTGCAATCGATACCAGTAAAGGGAAGATAGTTTGTTAACAACTAAGTTCCCTTTTCTGACTTATTTAGGACAGTTTAGGCTAACTAAGTTCCCTTTTCTGTCCTTTAGGAGATAATAGAGGATGACATTGTTAGCGTCCAAAGCTATATGGCTTCTCCATCCATGAGCCGAGAGCGCAAGTCTCGTGGCATTCGTGCTACGTCACGCGGATACGAACTACTACATCAAGCTAAAGCCAATAAGCTAGACGATGAGGGTAAGCGTTTTAGCTACAAACGCATTGCGTCAGAAGCTCAGGTAGATGAAAAGACAGTTGGTCGCTTCTTCAACAAGAAAGCTGTTGATAATACTTCTGCAATCGCAATTATCAATGTTTTTGGCTTAAAAATATCTGATATAATTGCTCCCCATGAAACTATACTAGAAAATTCAATAGAAGATGCCGAAGAGTCAAGACAAAATTTTTTAGATGAAATCAAAATAAAAGAAGAAGAAATAGAACGCTTCCGCCAACAAGGAAGTTTGTATGAATCGGATATAAAAAGACTCGAATCTGAAAAAGCAGAATTAGAAATATGCGTGCAACGCCTAGATGAATTTCTCGGTTCGCTAAAAACAATAGTGACAAACTTTGACCAACGCATGGAATTTAGCCGGGAAGGTGCAAGCTGGCTAAATGAACGTCGCCAAAAAGATTTGGCACGAGAAGCCGCTGAGTACGTACTGTTGAATCATCCCGGTAACAAGGAACTTTGTAGAGGTTCAGATTCCGCCCAGGTTAAGCAGTTTGCGAAAGACATCAGAAAGTATTTGTACTTAATCTATCATTGCTTGTGCCAAGGAAGATATAATTTACTGCACAAAGCAATAATGGAATCAACAATTGCTTTTACTCTAGAACCTATCGCTTATGTAACTGCGTTCAATTTTATTAAAGACCATAAGATTCCAAAGGATATGCCTAGCATAGTAGCTAATGAAATTAAGTTTTATCTAGAGTATATAATCAAATTGATT